>JBNGDO010000045.1:0-31939 GCA_049975385.1 Anaerolineae bacterium
ATCGTCGAAAGCGATGCGGTTAAGCGACTGGACGGATCGGGCTCGCCTGCCAGCAACAACTCGCGCATCAGGCTCGTCGCTGCTTCGACGGCAAATTCCGCACCGATATCGCTGCGGAAATTCCGGGGGCTGCCATGCCCATCGGACAGAGAAAGGATGAGCGGCGGCCCCACGCCGGAATCGGGAAACCACTGGATCGCGTCCTGGTTGGGCATGCCTCCGCGCGCGTGCGAAGCCCCTTGAACCGATCGTCCGACGACGCGCCAACCATTGGCGGGCCAAGCACTGGCAGGCCCCTGCGGTGCTTTTCCCATAGTCGCTCCTTATGGCCTACGGGGCTGGTCTACCAGACGTCGTCAGCAGTGATATCAGCATCGTCGAGGGGCGGTGGCACGGTGGGAATGGGGACGTTCGTGCCTGCCGGTACCGTTACGGGTTGGGTTGCCGGGGTCAGAGCTCCAGCCGGTGCAGCTACAGGAATCGGCGGTGGCGCCGCGGTGCCTGCAGGGGTTGCCGCTGCGGCCTGGCTGGCCGGCGACGAAGCCGACTTGAGCACTGCCGTGGATACCCACTTGATGTAGTTGACCAGCGCCTCGGGATTGTTGGCCTGTAGTGGCTTGATCTCGTTGTGACCGATGAACTTCTGCAAAACACCGTGATCTGCATCCTTACCGATAGCGATGGCGATGCGCACCGCCTTCTTACCCCACGGCTCATCCATCAACTTCTGCAAACCCTTCTCGAAACTGTCGGTCGGCTGTCCATCGGAGATCATCACCAGCACGGGCGGCAAAGCGCGATCGGTCATCGGGGGGATCTTGAGTTGATCGGCGACCATCGTGAGGGCTTTGCCCATATCCGTGACGCCATCGGCCTTCAGATCCACCCACTTAAAATCGTCCACCGGCGTGGGTTGGGAGATGTGCCACTGCGCGCCGCTGGCAAATTTAATAGCGCGCACCAGGACCTGCGCGTTGGGATTTTCCGAAGCGACCTTCTGCATGTGGGGAATCGCCTCACGAATTGCCATATTGAGGGCCTGGATTTTCCCATCATCCCGCATCGAACCTGACGCATCCGCAATCCAAATAAAGTGCAGTGGGCGGGTTGCTAATTGACCACCGGGTCTCTTACTCATTATTCAGCCTCCTTTGCTCATTGGTGTGACATTGTGCGCAACCTGTAGTTACGCGCATCTTCAGGCAGGGTCAGATGGCCCCGGCACATGAAAACCGCAACTTACGTTAATACGGAAAAAACACAGCCCAAGTTGTATTTCAGGCCATAGACTCTATCCGAAAGTTATGCTTGCGAGTGTCTCTGGTGCGTCAAAGGCGAATTTTCGGATAGGTCCATATCTATCCATAAGTATAATGCAGGGCGTAGTGAAGTCAACGCCTATAACAATATTCCACCGCTATAATGCAATTGGTAGACTGCTACGTCCTGGTAATTGATAACTTCCATGCCCCAAAAGCGTTCCAGATCACCGTGGATTTCGTTGCTGTAGATGAGGCCACCTTGCTCCCACAGCACTGGACCGCGATAGGGATGCTCCGCCGGCGCGTGCAGCAACGCAGCCTGCAAGAAAGTGTACACCTGTGATATATCCACGACAGCGCGTACGTTACGCGGCACATTTTTCAATCCGCCGCCCGAGTAGACCATCGACCAAACGGGCGACGCATCGTAGTAGACGGTCTCCTGTCCGGCAAAGCAAGTACTGCCGAAGTAAATATCCCGGTAGAAGAGTTTTCCATCGCGGTATTCCAGTTGATGCGCACCGGGCAACAGCGAGGTCACTGCCGCGTCCGCACCTCCCTGCGCGGCATAGGTATGCTGCTTCGCGGTGATCAAAAAGGTGACGAAAAGTTCACGATTGACGGGAAGATTTAGCGTCGTCATCGATGCCTCCTTGCAGTCAGTCTGATAGTCATTAGTCTGGCAGTCAATGTCTAGACGGCAGGTCGCCGCTAGTTGTTGGACTACTGATCTCAAAGGATTGGATATGGGCCAGATTCTCGCACCGTCTCGTAGAGCGCCAGGACGTTCTCCACAGGCGACAGCGGTTGGACATTGTGGATGGTATTGAAGACGAAACCGCCGCCCGGCGCGAAGATGCGCAGGCGCTCGCGGACCTCGCGGCGCACGTCGTCGGGCGTACCGAAGGGCAGTGTCTTTTGTGTATCGACGCCCCCACCCCAGAAGGTAATCCGGTCGCCAAAGGTCTGCTTGAGCACGGCGGGGTCCATGTGGGCTGCCGAACACTGCACCGGATTCAGGATGTCGAAGCCCGCATCGATGAAATCGGGGATGAGCGCGTAGACGGAGCCGCAGGAATGGATAAACGTCTTCCACGGCGTGTGTGTATGTACCCACGTGTTGACGCGAACGTGGAACGGTTGGTAGAGTGACCGGTACACCTTCGGAGAGATGAACGGCCCGGTCTGCGCGCCGAAATCCGTCCCCGTGACCATCACCACCGCCACACGGTCGCCCACGACAGCGTAGAGCTTCTCCAGGTTCGCCAGCCCGATCTCGCACTGCCGCTCGAAGATGGCGCGGACGTAATCCCGCCGGGCAATCGTGCTGACGTACCATTCCTCGACGTCACGAATGCCCTTGGGATACTTAAGCTGCGTCGCAGGGACAAGGGCGATGTCGCCGAAAGCCGTTCCACCGAAGTTGGCGAGGATAGCTTTGTCGGTCTGGGTATAGAGACGGTCGGCTTCGCGTTGGAAGTGCGCCAACAGCTCGTCGGAAATGGGGGTGAATTCTTCCAGGTTGTCTTCGACGTTGAGGTTTTCCTCATCGATGGGCGGCTGGCGGACGATGGCATCGAAGTACCAGCCGCCGGATGGCATCCGGCCACTCGGCGGCGCAGACTGGTCACCTTCAGGGTACATCAGCAGATCGCCGTCGGGTTCCGGCACGGTATTGAAGCCTTCGGGGACAAGCACCGGTGTGCCGTCGAACGTCATCCACGGCTTCCACCCCTCGTTCTTGAAGCCGAACATCGTCGTCGGCGCGCCGAGCGGCACGACGTCCACGCCCAATGCGTCGATCAAGTCGGGCGCGATCTCGCCCAACATCTGGTACGGCTCCACAACCTTAACCGGCGTGCCGGGCGCGTCGAGGCCCAACGCCTGCCGCAGCGCATAGACGACGCTCACGTGCATTCCTGTCACCGGGCTGCCGCCCAGGTCCAGCGGGACGCGATCCGGCTCCTGGTGATTCAGCGTCAGGGTAACCCGTTCTCGTGATGTCAGCATGTTAACCTCCTTATGCGTGATGCGTAAAACGCCGCAATTATAGCGTATGCAAGAACCTAAAGCTCAAGACGATTGCCATCACAAAAACAACTGTGAAAATCACCCCGCACGTTATCGCGTAGGCCAGAAGATTCATGCGAAAGGCGGGAATAAAGTAGAGCACGAGCGACACCATGGTATGGATAGCGCCCGATATGAGCAGCCACTTTCCGGCATAGGCATTGCTCTCATACCAGATACGCTCGTCACCGAGGGTTTTGGGAGTACGGAAGCCGTACAACCAGTTCGGTTTGACACGCCGCAGCAGCAACGGGATAGACAGGCCCACGAGCAACAATCCGGTACCGACAAAGAGCAGCATAAAACCTATAGGTACGCCAGGCATGGTTTTATCCATTTAGCAACCTTATGCGAAAATTGTCAGGCAGTTCTTAGTCTGATAGTCTTTTGTCCGGCAGTCCCATATCGCCTTCATTGGTGTGAGCACCCCTATGGAGACGTCTTACGATTTCTACAGCGCGGTCTTCGCCAAAAGCAGGAGACGTATATCCCAATGCTTCTGCGGTCTCAAGCGCCAGCCAGTGGAATAACTCCATCGTTGCCAACAAGGCGCGCCACACATCTGCCTCGTCATAATGCGCGAAGATCGCCGGCAGGGCAGCGACAGCGCGCGCGTCGGCCCACTCTTCCAGGAAGCGACCGCTCATCCAGGTATCGACAGACGCACCCCGGCGAGCGCGGGTGTGCCATTCCAACATCCGGCGGAGCAACTGCTTGAGATAACTATCGCAGCAGGACTTGGCAGTCCACAACTCGCCCCGCCGCAGCTTTTTCGCCGTCCAGACGGTATGGTACCAGAAGTCGTGTACCAGGTTTAGAAATTCAGATTCCGCTGGTGGGTGGTAATGGGAAGGGAGCACAGGAATCTGCTTGATCCGTTCGGCGAAGCCTTCCTTGTCCACCAGAAAACGCGCACCACGATGGAGCAATTCGGCGACATCGGGCAGCAGCTCCGTATCCAACATCTGTCGAAAAAACGTCACAGGGGAAGGCACAAAATCTACATCCAGCCCCCCCTCGAATAGCACACGCCGCTCAAAGCCGCGTCCATCGTGTAAAGGTTCTACAAAGGTGAGCCAAGGGACGCCGACGTTGTGCAGCCAATCAGCAGTTGCCCAATAAGGTTCAGGATTGTCTGCCAAGATGATGATATCGAGATCGGACCACTCATCCGCCGGGTGATCCGTACGCGCTCGCGAACCGATGACGAGCGCGGCGCGGATGTTGTCCTCGGTCTGCGCCCATTGGATGAACCGGCCGATCAATTGCTCGTAAGCGATGGTGATTGTATGCATGCCTTAACTTTGCCTCTCGATCGAGCGTGAACTATGGTGATTCTGAGTCCAAACAGTTTGCTTCAAGAACTCGGTAAGTTCATCGTACGTCGTATATGAGCAAGTAGCCTGAGAGATGCCGCGCAATGTTTCGGAGATATCTGCACCGGCCTCGGCGATGGTAAACACCGGAATACCTCTGGCAAAAGCGTATCCCGCTTCGATTCCAACACCAACGCCCTTCTCCGTCAGCTCGACGAGGAGCGCATCGCTGGCGTCGATGGCGGCAAAGGACTGTTGCATCAAGATGTCAGGGCTAAAACGCACCTCGCCCCAACGTTCCAAATCGCGTATTACACAGAAGGTCTCGCATCCACACTCCGCTAACACGGATGAAATCGTGGTGATAAGCTCCCGATTGCTGCAATCTGCGTGGAATTTGATCGCCAGATACACGCGCATACGCCCTCCGGCTACATCGCCTTCACCGCCCGCAGCCACGCCTGCGCGATAAGCGCGTGGCCTGCCGGGGTCGGGTGGACGCCATCGGGCAGCCAGAAGGCCGGCTCGCGGCGCGTGGCGGCTTCGGCGAAGAGGCCGTCCAGCGGGACGTAAACCGCGTCGAACGCTCGCGCCAGCTTGCGCGCTACGGCGATCTTCGGGTCGAGGTCCACCCGCCACGCTTCACGGTCCGGGGGGACGGGCAGCAAAAACGGCTCCATGAGGATCAGGCGCGCGTGCAACCTGTCGCGGACGGCTTCCAGGACAGTGCGATAGTCGCGCTCGTAAGCCTCCGTAGAGGTGGCGTCACCGCTATCATAGCGCCGCCAGGTGTCATTGACGCCGATCATTATGGAGACCCACGTTGGCTTGAGATCGAGGCAGTCCGGCTGCCAGCGGGCACGCAAGTCCTTCACCCGGTTGCCGCTGATCCCCCGATTGAGAAACGTCACCCGCTTCTCCGGATACAGCGCGGAAAACCACGCCGCCGCCATCGCTGCGTAGCCGAAACCCAGGTCAGCATTATCCACACGGCTGCGTCCGGCATCGGTGATGCTGTCGCCCTGGAAGAGGACGATGGCATTGTCTTGGATGAGAGGTGTTGGCATGTCAGGCTCCTTGATGAGATAGCGATCAGCTTTCAGCGATTAGCTTTCAGCCGTAAGCTATTGGAATCTCCGAAAACATTCTCTGGCTGACCGCTAAAAGCTGGCTGCTGACAGCTTTCACGTCAACAATCCTTCATTATTCCACAACATAAACTCGCGGTGCCCGCTCAGTTCGGCTTTGGTGGGCTTGCCGGAGGCGACGGCGACGATTTCGTCGAATATGGTGCGGCCTACGTCAGGCAGGGTGGCGTCGCCACGAATGACGGGGCCGGCGTTCACGTCGATGTTGGCGGACATCCGTTCGTACAGCGCGTCGTTCGTGCCGATCTTGATCACGGGCGCGATGGCGTTGCCGAAGACGGAACCGCGTCCTGTGGTGAAGCACACGAGCTGGCAGCCCGCGCCCACCAATCCCGTGACCGACGGGGGATCGTAGCCGGGGGTGTTGAGCATGTAAACCCCTGCGCCGTCACGATCCCACACCCAGTCGCCGTACTCCAATACACCTTGCACCGGTGCACTGCCGCTTTTCGCCTGCGCTCCCAGCGATTTGATGGTGATGTTGAGCAGCCCGCCGGCCTTGTTGCCAGGACTGGGGTTATCTTCCAGCGTGTGACCACGCAAGGCAGCGTACTCACGGTAGCGGGCGACCATCGCGAAAACATCCGCCGCGACCTGGCGATTGACGGCGCGCTGTGCGAAGAGGTGCTCCGCGCCGGAGAATTCCGGCACTTCGCTGATGATGCTGCGTCCGCCGGCCCGCACCAGCAGATCGCTCGCCTGCCCCAGCGCCGGATTCGCCGACAGGCCGCTGAAGGCGTCGCTGCCGCCGCACTCCAGGCCCAACGAGAGCGCGCTGAGTGGCGCGGGCGTGCGCGACGTCGCGTTCGCCGCCGCCAGCAGGTCGGGCAGCAGCGCCAAACCGCGCTCGATGGCGGCCTGCGTCCCACCGATCTCCTGGATGGCGAGGCGCAGCACGGGTTTGCCGTAGTGCGCGCCCAGGTCTCCGCTGAAGTAGGCGTCGAAGGCCGCAAACCCGGTCTTTTCGCAGCCGAGTTCGATCATCAGCACCGCGCCGACGTTGGGGTGGCGGATGTGCTGCGCCAAAATCCGCAGCGTATTCTCCATCGTGCCGCGCACCGGCGCGCCCGCAAGCGGATACGCGCAGCCGCAGCCGCCGGTGTGCGCGATGGCGGTAACGCCGTCCACATTGGGATAACGCTCGCGCGTGTAGAGGCCCGTGGCTTCAGCCAGCTGCGCAATCTGCGACGCCTCGTGGCTGGAGCACATGCTCGTAGGCACGACAAGGACCCAGTTGCGCGTACCGACGAGACCGTCCGGGCGATGGAAGCCATCGAAGGTGAGCAACGGGCCGTCCCATGGCGGCAATGTCGGCGTTTGCAGCACCAGGTTATCCGCATCCTGCGACGGCGCGATGCTTTCTACGGTGGTGTCATCCACGGGATCGCCGGGACGCAATCCCTTAGAACGGGCGAACGGCTGCCCGTACTGGCGCACCCATTCGCCCGCCGGAACGTCGGCGATGGCGAAACGGTGGCCGGATTCAATAGCGGCGCGCACGGTGATGGGGCGATCCTGCCAGAGGACGACGGTATCTGCCGGGACAAAAGATTTGGCGACGGCGACGTTGTCGTGTTCAGGATCGACGACGATGGCGAGTTGGGACAAGTCTTTCAATTGAAGTTCCCTCCCACAGTAACTTTTCGAAAAATCCGTTAGCGCTCCCTTGTAACGCGAGTTGGCAACTCGCGCTCCAGCAGCAAGTTCACGTCAGGGATGCCGGATTCACACGGCACACCGACCTGGCATAGGCCACAAGCATACCCGGCAAAGCCGTAGTTTTCGAGAATATGGGGGCGGGTATCGTCAAGGTGATCGCGGCATTTGATTTTGTCGTGGCCCGCAGCCGAAAGCGCGCCTACGGGGCACCGCGCAATGCACAGACCACAAGCGTTGTGCGTGTACCACGGGCAATAAGCGTGATGATCGGTGTAGGGCCGAGGGGTAGCGGGGATCGAGATCCGCGCCACGATTGAGCCGAGGCGATGCGCCTTTCCGACCAGCGTAATGAGGCCATCGCTCAGGCCAAACGTCCCTAATCCGGCAGCATGGGCGGCATGGCGCTCCGACCAGGTTGAGGCAAAGGTGTAGCGCTCCGAATCGTGGATTCTGAAGTGCGGCGCAGAAGACGGCGCGACGGCGGGATAGCCAGCTTCGTTGAGAACCGCCGCGACGTGATCCCGCAGCGCGCGGTTGAAGTACTCGCCGTAAAACCGTGTCCGCGCCCAGCGTTCGGCGGGATAAACGGTTTGTGCGCGTTGGTCGCATCTGGTGGCCTCCGTCTGCGGCAGGATGTAGACGATAACGGTCAGTTCTTCGGGGGCGAAGGCCAAATCGGGAAACGTCTGGGCGAAAATCTCCCCAGGCGTCCAGTGAAAGTCACCCACCGCCATTTTCAACTGCGCGAACATGGGATCCGCGCCGTTCGCAAAGCCAACGAACGGCGTATCCCAGGCACGCTCGTCCGTTCCTTTTTGGAGCGAGTTTTCTGGGCCGTCGCAGAAATCCCGAATAAGGGATGTGATCCAGCCTGTCAGGTCAGAGTGTGTCATACTTCCTCTTGGATCACACATAACGGCTGAGCATTGCAGGTTTCCTCAACAATATAGTCATCATGCGCAACTGACAGATCCCCGGAGCTGTCGGTCTGTTCGCCAAGCAGCCCCATAAGCTGCATCGCAGGATCGTCATCTGCCGTAAAGGTTGTTTGTGACAAGACATCGATGCCCATAGTGAGTCCTCACTGCCCGTAGACGTGCGTATAGCGGTGGTGCAGCTTGGCGACGTCCTCCGGCGCAATCTCTTCGGGTTGGCCGATTTGCAGTGCCAGCCACACCGTCTTGGCGACATCTTCCGTCATCACGGCGGCTTTGACGGCAGCGGTCGCGTTCTTGCCGATGGTGAAGACGCCGTGGTTCTTCAGCAGCACCGCGCACGAGTCGCCGATGCTCTCCACCACCACCTCACCGATGGCTTCGCTGCCGATCAACGCAAATTCACCGCACGGAATCGGCCCGCCGAACTCGTCCGCCATCGCCGTCAGGACGACGGGGATGGGCTTGCCCACGGCGGCGAAGGCCGTCGCGTACGGCGAGTGTGTGTGGACGATGCCGCCCACGTCGGGTCGCTGGCGGTAAATGTAGAGGTGGCTTGCGGTGTCCGAGGACGGCTTCAGACCGCCCTCGATGCTGTTGCCGTCCAGGTCCACGATGACCATGTGCTCCGGTTGCAAGTCCTCATAGCGCACGCCGGATGGCTTGATCACGACGTAGCCCGTCTCCGGGTCGCGCGCGCTCACATTGCCGCCCGTCCACTTCACCAACTCGTTGGCGGGCAATTCCATGTGCAGGTCACAAAGTTTTTCACGTAAAGGTTGTAGTAGCATTTCGTTATCCTCGCGTTTTATCTATGTAGTAGTGAAAAGTATTGTACTCGAAGTACATGGGATGTAAACCACAACGGGAGACGCGCTTACGTCTCCCGTTGGAAGAATGCCTATAAAAAGCGATCGGCTTACAGCTTCCGCACCTCTGCCCGCATCGCCTTCAGCCGCTTCATCACGTCGTTTGCACCGCGGCCAAAGTAGTCGTGGAGGGTGACGTACTCAGCATAGAGCTTGTCGTAGGCAGCGGTATTTTCGGGGATCGGCACGTACTTCTCATCGCGCAGACGTGCCATCGCAGCGCTGGCTTCCTGGATCGTGTCGTAGCCGCCCGCGGCTTTGCCCGCCGCGACCGCACCGAACATCGCGGAGCCGAGCGCGGGTGTCTGCGTCGCCGCCGCGATCTTGACTTCGCGCCCGGTCACATCGGCGTAGATCTGCATGAGCAGCTTGTTGCGATCCGGCAGACCGCCCGTCGCCACAATCTCGTCCACGGGGACGCCGTTCTCCGCAAAAGTCTCGACGATCATCCGCGTGCCGTAGGCGGTGGCCTCGATGAGCGCGCGGTAGATGTCCTCCGGCTTCGTCGCCAAAGTCTGGCCGATGAGCAGGCCGGTCAGGTCCACATCCACCAGCACCGAGCGGTTGCCGTTCCACCAGTCGAGCGCCACCAAACCGTGCTCGCCCACGTTCTGCGCGGCGGCTTTCTCTTCGAGCAGTTCGTGGATGCTGATGCCGCGCGCCGCCGCCGCCTGCGCGTACTCAGCCGGGACGCAGTTCTCGATGAACCACGCGAAGTGATCGCCAACGCACGACTGCCCCGCCTCGTAGCCGAAGAAACCGGGGATGATGCCGTCCTCGACGTAGCCGCACATGCCGGGGACGACGTGTTCTTCCTTCCCCAAGACCATGTGGCAGTTGGATGTGCCCATGATGATGACCATCCGCCCCGCCTCGGTGACGGTGGCGGCGGGCACGGAGACGTGCGCGTCCACGTTGGCGACGGCGACCGCTGTACCCGGCTTGAGGCCCGTCCACGCGGCGGCTTCTGCGGTGAGGCCGCCGGCTTTCTCACCCAGGAACTGAATGTCGCGCGACATTTTGTCATCCACGACATTTTCCAGGTGCGGATCCAACGCTTTGAGGAATTCTTTTGAAGGGAATCCATGTTCCTTCGACCAGATACCCTTGTAGCCCGCCGTGCAGTTATTGCGCGTCTCCACGCCCGTGAGCTGCCAGATCACCCAATCCGCCGCCTCGATGAAGCGGTCGGCGGCGGCATAGACCTCCGGGGCCTCGTCCAACGTCTGCCAGACCTTGGGGAAGAACCACTCGGAGCTGATCTTGCCACCGTAGCGGTCGAGCCAGTCCTCGCCCCTTTCGCGGGCGATGGCGTTGAGCTTGTTCGCTTCGGGCTGCGCGGCGTGATGTTTCCACAGCTTGATCCAGGCGTGCGGATGGTCGCGCCACTCCGGCAGGAAGCACAGCGGCGTGCCATCTGCCTTGGTGGGCAGCACCGTGCAGGCCGTGAAATCGACGCCGACGCCGATCACGTCGGCAGGATCGACGCCGCTTTCTTTCAAGACGGCGGGAATCGTGCGTTTGAACGTTTCGAGATAATCATTTGGGTCTTGCAGCGCCCAATCCGGCTCCAGGCGTATATCGGTCCCCGGTAGTTTCTCGTCGATGACGCCGTTGGCATACTTATAGACCTCCGTCGCCACGATGCTACCGTCCGCCACATCCACCAATACCGCCCGCCCGGATTCAGTGCCGAAGTCGACGCCGATGGCGTATTTTTTGCTCATAAAAGTGCTCCTTGAAACCTCGTAATACGCAGAGCGTGATACGCGATTTGCAATTCATCACGTATCACGCTTTACGCTTCACGCCTTACCCTTTGTGATAGTAAACGTCCCACCCCAAATACTTGCTCAGCGCTTCATTCACCGCATCCGCCGTCCGCGAAATGTTGACGGCGACGTGGTGCTCGAAGCCGTTCTCGCAGATGTAGTGCAGCAGCTTTTGCAGGTTGGGGATCTCAAAGACGCCATAACCACCGAAGGTCTTGAGCGGGTCCTTGGTGAGTGCGCCCTCGCCCAGGTAGACCTGGATCTTGCCTTCGAAATCGTTGGTGGAAATGCGGGTATAGGTAAAGGGCGCAGCCTTGACGCGGCCTACGACCGTGCCGTAGGTGTTTTCCTTGCCCACCGTCCCGGCGATGATCTCCTGGTAATCCATATCGGGCGTCTCCTCAAAGAAACTCTTGGGCAAGTTGGAGCAGTGGAAGAGGACGCCTTTGTTGGGATCGTCACCGTAGTTGTTGTTCCAGTCGGCCAGCGCGCTGGGCTTGCCGGAGGCAAACGCCATCGCCGCCATGCCGATCACACCCGCGATGTCGGTCTCGCACGCGGAGGGCATGAGGTTATCGCTCATCATGCTCATCATCGTGCAGGGGACGACGCCATAGTATTCCTCCATCGCCGTCCAACACTGCACTGCGCTGGCGATGAGGCCCTCGTCCGCCATCCACTGATCCACGACCGTGCCGAACTTCGCCATCTTGACCAGGGCCTCGTTGGGGACGCCCTTGATGTTGAGGTACGCCTTTGTCGCTTCCAACTTGGCGACCAGGGCGGGATCGTCGTCCTTGAGACGCCCAATGCGCCCGAAGACCTCGGAGAGATCGATCGTATCTACGCTGATGCCGGAGCGCTCGAAGAGCTTCTCGCTGAAGCGGACGGTGTTGAAGGCCGCCGGGCGCGCGCCGACCATACCGACCCGCGCGTGCTTGAGGCCTCTGACAACGCGGCAGGTCGCCACAAATTGGCGCAAGTCCTGGCGGAAGCTCTCACTTTCGAGGTCAACCGTGTGCAATGTCGTAAGCGAATACTTGATCCCCATCTGCTTGAGGTTGTTGCACGTCGACATCTTGCCGCAGAACGAGTCACGGCGATGCGCGATGGTCATGAAGTTCGCGTCATCGGGCGTGGCCTGGATGAGCACCGGCACGTCCAGTTCCGCCCAGCGCAAGGCAGAGGCAATAGGCCCCTCCTCACCGAAATTGGGCAGCGTCACCACCACGCCGATGATGTCGTCGCGGTTGGCACGGAAAAGATCGGCGCACTTGCGCGCTGCTGCCATGTCCTCAGTGGTGCCATAAGGTGAATCCTCAGGCGAAAGGACGATAGGCTTGATGCCTTCCTCTTCAAAGACCTTCAGGATCTTCGCGCGTCCCTCTTCGCAGAGTTGTGTGGGGAAAAATCCCCGGTTACCGATAATGATGCCTAACGTGGGCTGTTTCATACTGTATACCTCGCTTTCTTAATAGAATTTTGGAACAAATTATTGTTTGCTAAACATCTGGAGACTTGCCACCATCCGCGGTGTAGAGATCCTCATCATCCCCATCATGGATTAACTGAAACCCCGTCCGCAGTGTTGTAATATCAAGCGCTACCGGCAAATGTGCAAGCACATCCAAATACCACCACCAATGCGTGATCGGCGTGAACTCACTCCGTCGCCAACTGGCTAAGTCAGCAACCGCCTGAATCGCATCATAGAACTCGCGCGTCCGGCTCATTAGCTGTCTATCGGCTTGAAGCACACGCTCGCGCTGTGTGTCTGACAAGTGAGGTTCAATGTTCGCGATTTCACTACGCGTCATCAACATATCCAGATGTTCCATTCCGCTAACCTCAGGAAATCGCACATCCGTTTCATAAGCTGAGATTAGTTGATCATAGTTCATCGTTCACCTCACCCAGTAATCCCAAATACTCAAATCCGGGCTTAGACAGGTACTGATCGGGCCGTTCTACGACAAATGCACTTTCCAACATACCATCGTAGGCAAACATAATGAGCCATTGCCGGCTATCAACTGAACCCACCACTGTCACATAAGCTATCTGATTATACCAATAACGATAAACTAAAGCAGATTTATCTTGCAGGACGGCGAGAATGACCGCTTCATAATCTGCCAACGTTGCTGTAGATGGTAAATGTCCTCGAAGTTTGCGTTTTTGCAAATGGCGCAAAGCGCTGCCGGGTTTCCAAGATACTTGAACCCGTACAGTTTTGATCGCGTTAAGCACTTGAGGTTCCTGGATCATGAGCCGTTTTATACTGCTATGGCGTGAACCCGAATTACCCTACTAGGTATACTGCCGGAATGAGGAATAGTCAAGTACAATGTGCACTTTACATTTCACCACGTCACCGGACTGCGCAACCGCTGTGCGATAAGGGCGTAGTTCGGATCGTCCGGGCCGACGTAGCCGTGGCGCAGTAGGAAGTCGATGATGACGAGGTTGTTGTTCATCTTGAAGTTCTCGGTGGTCGTCATAACCTCAATCACCTGCTCGATAGGCCATAAGTAGAACTCCGCAACTTCCCCGTCGGTGTTCTGCGGGACGAAGGCTTCCGGCAATTCCAGGTCATAGATGAAGATCAGATCGCGGTGACGGCGGCCATTCATATCGATCATATAGCTGATGAGACTCACCGGGCGCGCGTGTTGCGCCAGTTCCGGCGGGATGTTCGCCTCTTCCCGACACTCCTTGATGATCACGTCCCACGCGCTCAACCCGGCAGAAATCCCACCGGCAACGATGTGATCCAACTTGCCCGGATGCTCCGGTTTGTTCAACGCCCTTCGGGCGACCCAGAGATGCAGACGCCCATCCTTATGGACAACGCCGTTGAGATGCGCGCCGTAGCGCAGGATGCCGAACGTCGAGGCGGCGGCGCGTTCCAGCGCCATCAGAGGCGGCGCATCGAACGCGGTGGAAACGCGGTACAATTCGTCGCGCCAGCCGGGGAAAAGTCCTGCATCATGCCACTCAGCGAGCACGCCGGCAATGGCCTCCGTCCGCGCAGCGGGCGTGCCCAGGCGCGGATCGAGCGTCACGCGCGCATCATCGATGTGGAAGACGCCGGGATGTTCCTGCAACAGCGGCAACCGCTGACGATGCACCGCGCCCACAACCGTATCCTCGATGACGAAATCGAGGTAGTTGTGCGGGTCGAAGGCGTTGTGCGCGTCGATCCAGCGGAGGAAGGCGGAGGTGTCGATAAACAGGGTCATTCGTCTTTGGCTAGCGAAACACTCTCCCGATACGTCTCCCCAAACACCGTCGCCTTCACCAACATCAAGTAAAACAACAACGGCGCACTCAGCACAGGGATCAGGATACAGAAGATCATCGTGGAATACAACAACATCATCCCCATATACAAGACCGCAAACAAACCTCCGACGACGACCCACGCGATGAAGTAGCTCAGCCTGTTGCGCCACAGCACCGACCACCACTCGCGAAACCGGAACGCTGCGCCCACCTGATCCTTTGTCACGAAGTGCGAGAGTGCCACCGGCAGCGGAATCATCCCCAAGAGCACCAAAATCATCCCCAGGAAAATCGAGAGGAACATAATGAGCATGCTCACCACGAAGAACAACGGGATAACGGCAAAATTGCCCCGCCCGTGTTCCATCATCTGCATAGACATCGGAAGAACCATCGCAGAGACCATGTAGAGGCCCATTCCACCGAAATAGACGAGGAACCCAGGCAACGTAAACGCGAGACTGACCACACCATAACGCAGGCCGTCCATACCCAGTTTGCCCCAATCCTCCCATTCTGGCAGTGTCAAGGGCTTTCCCTCAATGGCTTGCCGCATCACCTGCACAATGTAGCCGAATACGAAGATCACAGGAATCACGGGGATGAAAAAGCTCAGCAACATCAACACCGCACCGATGATAAACCGTTTCTGCCAATCCGTGCCCTCGAAGGGGAACGTGAAGAACCGCTTTAAGCCACTCAGTGTCGTTTCATTGGACATAGCATCCTCCCTTGAAAATATCGGTGGAACGCGGACGTCTCGTCCGCCAAGTTGCGGGCAAGATGCCCGCGTTCCATAACGTCAGATTTTCATTCTCGGTGTCGTATCGGTGGTTCGGTTGCACTCCTGAGGGAATCAACCACGAAGACACAAAGAGAAAGCCATAACGACTCACCAACCTGGCGAAGGTTACGTGTAAATTTTACCATAAAGCTGCTCACGGATGACGAAACTAGTGTGCTGTGTCGTTTCGTTCGCAACCTTCGCAAGGCTTATCCACCTGTATCGATACAGAGAACTTCGTGACTTTGTATCTTCGTGGTAAATGTCTTACGCTACGCAGATTACTTCTTCGCCGCCAACTGCGCCGCGAAATTGAACGCCGTCTTCTCCTCACTGCGATCGGTGGCGGGCGGCGGCTCGGGAGAGAGCGCCGCGACCTCCGCACGCAGTTCTGGCGTCATGTCGATATCTATCGAGGCCAACGAATCTTCGAGCTGCTTCACGTTGCGCGCGCCGATGATGGGCGCGGTGACGGCAGGATGGCTACCTACCCAGGCCACAGCCAACGACACCGGATTATAGCCGTGCTCCTGCGCAAAGGCAGTGAAATCCTCCGCCACCTGGTAGACCCACTCCGCCCCATAGCGGCTCTTGTACATCGCGTTCTCAACGAGCCGTCCGGAGTCCGGCTTGCGCCCCACCCCATACTTGCCGGTGAGCAAACCACCACCGAGCGGGCTGTAGGGGATCACGCCCAGGCCCTCGGAGAGCGCCAACGGCAGAATTTCGACCTCGGCCTGGCGCTTGACCAGGTTGTACATCGGCTGCAGGCAGGCGAAAGGCGACCAGCCCTCGCGCGCCGAAATGCCGAGTGCCTTGGCGATCTGCCACGCGGCATAGTTGCTCGCCGCCGGGTAGAGGATTTTGCCCTGCTCGACCATGTCATCCAACGCGCGGAGCGTCTCTTCGATGGGCGTATTAGGATCGAAGCGATGCATGAAGTAAACGTCGATGTAGTCCGTGTCGAGGCGCTTGAGGCTGGCCTCCACAGCGCGCATCAGGTGCTTGCGGGAAGAGCCGCGCGCGTTGACGTCGTCGCCCATCGGGAAATGCGCTTTGCTGGTGATGACGACTTCATCGCGGCAATCGGCAATCAGTTTGCCCAGGATTTCTTCAGCGCCGCCCCGCTGGTAGACGTTGGCGCAATCGAAAAAGTTGATGCCGACCTCACGGCAGCGATTGAACATCGCTGCGGACGTCGCTTCGTCGGCAGGATTGCCGAAAGACATCGTGCCGAAACACAGTTCGGATACTTTCACCCCGGTGCTTCCTAACAGTTTGTATTTCATTGGAATCTCCTTAACGAATTGCAAATGGCGAATGGCAAATTGAAAACGGAACAAGCCAACGCCTCATCTTCATCTGACGTGAGTATATAGGACAATTGCGCAGCGAGCAAGAAAGAGGCAAGAGGCAGGATACAAAACAGAAAAGCTCGTATATCTTACCTGCCGTATCTTGCATCTTACTTTACCAGACAACCGGCTCATAGCCGTGGGCGACAAGGTAAGCGTTGGCCTGCGAGAAGTGCCCACACCCGAAGAAGCCGCGATAGGCTGAAAGCGGCGAGGGATGTGGCGCTTCCAGGACAAGATGACGTGCTGTGTCAATGAGGGGGCGCTTGGATTGCGCGTGTTTGCCCCATAGCATAAAGACCAGGTGTTCCCTCATCGCGCTCAACTGCGCGATGATCTGGTCGGTCAGACGGTGCCAGCCCAAATCCTTATGCGAGGCGGCTTTTCTGGCTTCCACGGTGAGGGAAGCGTTCAATAAAAGCACGCCCTGCTTCGCCCAACGCGTCAAATCGGTGGTGAACGGCTGCTGCTGCCCATTGTAAACGTCGCGCTGCACTTCCTTGAAGATATTGCGCAGCGACGGCGGCGCTTTGACGCCCTCCGGCACGGAGAACGCCATCCCGTCAGCTTGACCAGGGCCGTGGTAGGGATCTTGCCCGACGATGACCACCCGCACGGCGTCGAAGGTCGTCATCTCCAGTGCGTAGAAGACCCGTCCTGGCGGGGGATAGACCGTCGTCGTCCGCCGCAGTGCATCGACAGTGGCGGCGAGGTCGCGGTGATAGCCGGCCCCCATCAGTGGCACGCGCGCTTCCCATGTCTCAAGAGATACGGCATTCTGTCGCCCGATGTCTGTCACTGTTCATTAACCTCGTTTTGACTAAGATTATGGTATCACAATGCAAGATGCAGGATACAAGGGGTCAGAAATTCAGCAAAGCCAACAAGTATCGAGCATCAGATTAAGGAGTTCGCATGATTCCACTATCCGACCGAACCAGGCTGATTGCCCCGTCAATGACATTTGCCATCGACGCCAAAGCCAAAGCGTTAGCTGCCCAGGGCATCGACGTGTGCAATTTTGGCGTGGGCGAACCGGATTTCATCACACCCGCTAATATCCGCGAGGCAGCGAAGGCCGCGCTGGACGCAGGGCAGACAAAGTACTCGCCAGCAAGCGGTCTGCCCCACCTGCGTGCCCTGGTCGCCGAAAAGCTCAACCGGGATAACGACCTACCCTACAGCCCGGAGCAGGTGATGATCAGCACCGGTGGGAAACAGGCGTTGTATAATGTACTGATGGCGATCCTCAGCCCTGGCGACGAGGCGCTGATCCCCGTTCCTTACTGGGTCAGCTATTCGGAGATCGTGAAGCTGGCGGGCGCGACGCCGGTCTTTTTGCCGACATCGGAAGCCACCGAGTTCAAGATCACGCCGGAACAGGTGCAGGATACCATCACCCCACATACACGCGTACTGCTCTTCAATTCCCCGTCGAATCCGACCGGCGCGGTCTACACACCGGAGGAGATTGCGGCACTGGCGGAGGTCATCGTCGCGCACGGCATCGCCGTCGTCGCCGACGAGATTTACGAGAAGCTGATCTACGATGGGCTACGTCATCTGAGCATCGGCAGTCTGGGCGAGGCGATTTTCGACCTGACGTTAACGTGCAACGGGTTCAGCAAGGCCTATGCAGCTACAGGATGGCGATTGGGCTACGCCGCCGGTCCCCAGCACGTGATCCGGGCAGCAATCAATATCCAGTCGCACACCACCTCCGGGCCGAACACGTTCGCGCAATACGGTGGAATCGCCGCGCTGGAAGAATCACAGGAGAGCATCGAAATGATGCGAGCCACCTTCGAATGCCGTCGCGACCTGATGTACGCGGGGGTTAGCGCGATTCCGGGCCTGGTGTTTCCCAAACCGCACGGCGCATTTTACCTTTTCCCCAACATCAGCGCCACTGGTCTAGATTCGATCACCTTCTGCGAACGACTGCTGGAGCAGGAACACCTAGCGCTCGTGCCTGGCATCGCCTTCGGTATGGATAGCAACGTGCGACTCTCTTACGCCGCGGACATCGAAACCATCGAGAAGGGTGTAGAACGTCTGGCGCGGTTTATGCAGTCGTTATAGTCCAAACCTGACAGGTCATGCAAACCGTCGGTTTGCCGAAGACCTGTCAGGTTTAATAGCATCACCGCAGCGCAACCACTTCGTAGACGATCTCCGGCTGCTCTTGCCCCTTGATCTCGACCGTTGAGAGTTTTTTGGCCTTCACGTGATCGCGCACCATCTGATATGTGTGCTCGCAGATGAGGATGGTATTTGGCGGGGCAATTTCTTGCAGCAGGTGTCCTTTGTTGACCGTGTGCCCGATAACGGTGAAATTGACGACGTGCTGCGTCCCCAGATTGCCGACGATGGCCTCACCGGTAGCAATGCCAATACCAAAAGCGATGTGGTGGGCTTCGGGCAAGGAACGATACATCTCGCGCGTGGCCTCCAGGATATGCAATGCAGTGCGCACAGCCCGTAGCGCGTGATCGGGCTGTGGCAGCGGCGCATTGAAGAAGGCCATCGCCTCGTCGCCCATAAATTTGTCTAACGTGCCTTCCTCACTGAGGACGGCATCGGCAGCGACGGACAGGTAACGGTTGACCACCTTCATCAGGAGTTCAGGCTGCGCTTGCGCGGTGAACGTCTTGAAACCGCGCAAATCGGCGAAAAGCACGGTGATAATTTGCCGCTGCCCGCCAGGACGGACGCTCTGCGGTTGTTGGACAATGCGCTCGACCACGGATGGTGCAACGTAATGCTCGAAGAGATTGCGCAACTCGCGTTTCTCGCGGTCGCGCTGCGCTTCGATTTCCGCGACCATGCGGAAATTCTCGATAGCGATGGCGGCGTAGTCGCCCAACATCCGCAACAATTGCTGGTCGTGCCGGCTCAACGGAGCGCGGTTGAGTTTGTTGCTCACCACCAGAGAACCGACGCGTTTATCTCCCACCATCAACGCCGTCGTCGCCATCAGCCCATCGGTGAGGGTGTACATCGTCTGATCTTCATTCGGAGCTTGATACGAGGACCCGGCCCGCTGCCGGCGCACCTGAAGGCTAGGTTTACCAGTCCGCGGATCAAACAAAATCAAATGCCCATCCTGCGCGCCGGTCAGATACAGTGCCGCTTCGACGATGCGCTCCATCAACTGGTCACGCTCTTGCAACGTCGTCACCGCTTTGCTGACATGGTAGAGGATATCCAGCTCGCGCAAGCGCCGCGCCAGTTCCTCATTCGTCTGTCGCAATTGGACAAACAAAATGTCGCGTTCCCGCTCCGCACGGATCAGATGCAACACTCGGGAAATCGATGCCCGAAGCTGTTCCACATCGAAAGGTTTGACAACATAATCGCGCACGCCGAGGCGAAAGACTTCCACCGCAACGGATTCCGAACCATGGGAGGTCACGATAATCACAGGGATCGTGACCTCGTGTTCCTTCAATGCCCGTAGTACCTCAATGCCGTTCATCCTGGGCATCTCGTAGTCCAAAAGAATGAGGTCAGGTTGTAGCTCCAGCGCCATGTTCAATCCCTGGAAGCCATCCACAGCCACCGACACCTGGTAGCCCTGTGGTTCCAAAACGACATCGCGGACGAAATCCCGAACTTCCGCGCTATCATCAATGACGAGTACGTGGTCGTGTAATGACATCGTTATCCGGCAAAAATACCCAATCTACAATACGGAAGCGTCGCTCCGATATTCATCGCGTGGTTTTCAGAGCCTCGAGCAGTTTGGCGACCTGATATCCTGACGCCGCCTCGGCTTTTAGCCATTCCCGAACCAACGCATAACGGGCTACGAAAACTTGCGCAAAGTCATCACCCGCGTCTGCGGCAAGGTCCACCGCCGAGAGCAGCATAATCCACCGCGCCCATTGTTCGAAGGACTCATGATTGAACCAGAGCACGTCCTGGTAACGATTGACACCAAGATAAGCCTGTACTTCACGTTCGCGCAGCATCGCGTGCAGGACGCGGTAGGCTGCGTTGTTTACAACACCATTATCTGCACCGCCGTTGTCGTCGCCGACATCGTCGTCTCCGACTGCATCGGCTTCGTCTGCATCTTCAAACCAACGTTGGTAGCCGATCAGCAGCTTGATCAACGCCACCGCCCAGCGCGCCGCGCCCTCTTCCAGGCCCCACTCTTCCAACGCGCCCGCAATCAGCTTGCCGAGTAACCACTCGTCGATCCAACTGCGGCTGATCTCGTCTGGCGTTCCGACAGGGCCCATCGTTCCTAAAGATGCCGCATCAGCATCGACAACTTTGCCCAAAGCGTGGGTGAAGAGCCAACCGAAGAGCACGCCCCAGGTAAGCGGTGCGGCCGCCTTCCAATCCTTGAGGACATAATCCATCGCCGCCCGGTAAGCAGTGGCCGCTCTGGTACCGCCCTCAGCCGTTGGAACCAGCTTCTTGAGGATGACGGGCAGCGTTAGCAGGGTCTCCAGCTTGGCGCATACCTCCTCGGCCACCGGGACTTCGTCGCCCGTAGCCTGCGCGACATCCTTGATGGCACGCAGGAGGTTCACCATCTTCTGCTCGATCTGAGGCAGAATTTCAGCGTCTAAGGTATCCTCCTCCGGTTTGGTGGCGCGGGCCGCGAGCAGCCAACGGAAAGCTGGCGCGCTCACCAACATGCGGAACGGCGCGTGAAGCGGGGCGAGGAACAGCTCTTTCATCGCCTCGTCGATGCTGGGGACACCGCGCCCGTTGAGATAGGCCGCCAGTTGCCCGTAGTGTCCCCATTCGTTGTCGTACATCAACGCGAAATCCACGAAAACGTGGATTTGATAGGCGTGCAGTTCCGCGTACATGCCGTGCTCCGCCAGTTCCCGGCAGTTGCGGATGTATTCCAGGCCGGAAACAGCGTCGCCGAAAATAAGGTAAGCACGCGGGTCATTGGGAATTAGCAACCCCTCGGCGAGCGATTGCTGCACCAGGTTTTTGTCACCGGCCTCGTCCTTGACCACATAGCCAACGGACATTCGAGCCCAACCGCGCGTCTCGGCGTAGCGATTGTGATACAACACCAGCGACCGCTCCTGTCCCATACGGTTGGAGTAGGCGAAAACGTTCTCATCCACGTAACCATCTGGGGTGACAAAATCGTACAGGCGGAAGTGTTCCACCTCAGCGAAGAGCGCGCGGCGGTGCAACAGTGGGAAGACCTGCCGCTCGTGGCGCTGAACCAAGTACTCGTCAACCATCTCATCCCAATAGGCGCGGCGATACTCCATACCGTACTTCTCGGTGTAACCTTCCACCTGTCCATGCCCGAACATCGGCAGCCCAGGCAGGGTCGTCATTAGCGTGCAAATGCCAAAGTATTTGTCGCCCTTGCCGAACTGATCCACGGCGGTGCGCTCGTCGGGATTGTTCATGAAGTTCACATAGCGCTTGAGGATTTGGGGATCGAAGTCCAGCGTGTTCTTGATCAACTGGCGGTACTCAGCGTTTTTCTCATCGCGCATCATATTCATAAACGCACTGTTGTATACTCGGTGCATACCCAAGGTGCGGACAAAATAACCTTCCATCAACCAGAATGCTTCAGCCAGGAGCAGTGTGTCGGGCGCTTCCTGCGCCACGCGATCCACGACTTCCCGCCAGAATTCCTCCGGCATCGCCGCGTCGAAGTCGGCCTTGGTCATCCCGAAATCCGCGCGGGAGGCGATGTCGCCACCGGTCCCCGGCTCTGGGAACCAGAGCCGCTGGTAGTGCTTCTTCGTCAGTGTCATCGCCGCGTCGAAGCGGATGACGGGCGAACGCCGCGCGACGCTCAAGATCGTCTGGATCACGGCCTCGCGCACGTCCGGATTGAGATAGTTGAGCTGCGCCGTGTCATTCCAGGGCATGCTCGTTCCATCGTTTCCATGATAGATGTAGCGCGTGTCGCCGGTCCAGTGATCGACGCGCTTGAACACCACGGCGGCGTCGGTGCGATCGTAGTAATGATCTTCGAGGTAAATACCCACGCGCGGGTCACGGCTCAAGTTTACACCGTTGAAGGTATAGCCGGGGAAAGGGCTATACGGCAGGCTGATGAACCAATCTGGATGCTCCATCACCCAGGTGGAATCGATGCCCACGTGGTTGGGGACCATGTCACTCGCCATACGAATGCCGCGCTGCCATGCACGCGCTTTGAGGGCTTCGAAAGCACTCTCGCCGCCCAAATCATCGGCGATGCGATAATCTTCCAGCGAGTAGGCCGAGGCCACCGCTTCGGGATTGCCCATCATCTGCTTGATGCGCTGCGACGCGACACTGCGCTGCCACAACCCAATCAACCACAAGCCGCTGATGCCCCATTGCGCTAGCATGTCCAGTTCGGCATCCGGCACTTGATCGAGATGCGTGATGGCGCGCTGGTATTTCTTGGAGAGCTGATCCAGCCAGACGTAGGCGTTTTTGGCAATGAGGACCAAGCGAGGCATCCACGCGCTATCTGGGCTGAAGCGCTCCGGTTCCAATTCCATCCCGGCGAACTCGTAGGGCAGCGCCGGGCCGGGGCCAAAACCGAAGAACGGCTTCTGTTCCTCGGCGAGCAGATCCAGGCTGCTGAGAACGCGATAGAGATATTTACCCAGGATAGCGGCCCAATTCGTGCGGATGAACTCCAGTTGCGCTTCGAGGGAATGGGGAAACCTGCGCGCGGGCGTCCGCAGCATCTCGATGAGGGTCTGGTTCTCCGGGCCGAAGGTGGGTTGCGTGCTGAAGAACTCGTCGAGCAAGGCCACGATTTGCGAATAGACGGTGAACTTTTCGAGATCGCCGTCGTCGAAAAGTTCCATGAAAGGAGAAAATGCCGGGTTGTCATTCGCCAGCCAGAGCATCAACAGCTCTTCGAACGCCACCTGGCGGTGCGACGTATCGCCGGTTGCGCCCGCAAGGTAATCCGTCACCGTCGCTTCGTGGCGATAGACGGCGAGAGGCGGGAACTGGTCTGTGAAAGTACGCAACGCGACAGCCATACGATCCGGACCGAGTCTGTCCTCCACGTAAGCGAAGGCTTCCGCTATTGCTGTGGGTTTCCGCTGTTCGCAGTACTCACGCACGACCGCGTGTAAAATTTCATCGATCAATCCCATCGCGTTGATTTGCCCGGCGCGCACGGCTTGCTCTGGGAAATTGATCAGGTCACGTCTGTCATTCATCTTCTGCGCGAAGACGCGCGCGGCATGGAAGTTCGCAAAGATGACGTTGCCGCTCAGCATAAACAAGCTCTCGTCAAACGCGTAGGTATCGCGCGCCTGGCGCGAAACATGGAACTCCCTCAACGCATTGTCGTGGTACATAGTGACGCCTCCAAAACGGCTCAACGAAATTGCCGGATCAAACGACAGCAGTTGCATGCCCCCACCCGTTTGTGATGCCTACCAGCGGATAGCCCCTACGATACTCAAAATCATGCTCAAGAGCAAAATAATCGTGATCACGGTAAATATAACTCGCGCTATTTTCGCAGTTCTAGTTTTCATTCATACCCCCATAAAACTCCACGTCGTTTCATCCTTCATTCTTGCCAGAGATGCCAAGCAACATTCTAAGCAAGATCAACACCGCCGATACAAATACAACCAAAATCGAGATGATGTACACGAGCCGCACTGGCATACTGGTCGGTTCAGATAACAGTGTATTTTGCTGTTCCGGAGAAACCGGCAGCGTCGCCGGTACAACCGTACCTGTAGCAACCGTATCGTCCGTCGACGAACGCAAAAAGATGTAGCATAGCAACCCCGTAATAACAACCAGCAACATGAGCATACTTAGCAAAATATGCAACGAATTACGGCGCATCGTATCTCCTCTTCAACGAGCGGCAACGTTCGCCGGATAGCAAGCTACAGGCACCCAATCGCCTCACTGTGCGCTCATTATAGCATATTTAGGGCGCAGGTATACTCCAATCTCTTCCCCCCTCCCGCGTGCGTGAAGGGGGAAAAGCTGTTACCCTCCCCCGCGTGAAGCGCAGGCCTTGCGCGGAGCACAGGGGGAGGGATGGGGAGGGGGAAAACTTGAAATGCGATAGCCCTGCCCACATAAAGAAGGGGGGATTTTGCGGTTTGGCACATCGCAAAATCCCCCTTCTCCCAAGGAGATTTTTGTACGAAATAACCTATGACTCGGTCGCTGGCGCCGACGCGGCAACAGCCCGTTCCAGTAACTCCTGGATACGCGGTGCCATCTGCGCGGGATTGGGATGCAGTCCCTCAAGCAACAACAGGTTCTCAAACAACTGCTCTACAGTCAGGTCGATCAACGGGTCGGCAAACTGCGTCTCGATGAGACGTGCCAGATTTTGGACCAGCGGATGCCCCCGGTTGATCTCGAGGATCTTCACCGGGACCTCGTAGTCCTGCTCGATCAAGCGACGCACGCGCTGCATCTCGTGCTCCGGGCCGCTGTCCTGCGACACCAGACGGCACGGGCTGCCCTTGAGCACCTTCGACTCACGGACGTCTGCGACACGTTCGCCGAGAACGTTCTTGAAGCGCATAATCAGTTTGCCGAACACCTCTGCGGGTAACTCTGCCTCGGTATCTTCGGTCGATTTGTCTTCGGCGGCTTCCGGCAGTTGCAGATCGGGATCGTCGACGTTCTTCAGTGGTTTGTCCTCGTATTCGCGCAGATTTTGCACCATAAAGGCATCCAGTGGATCGACGAGATAGAGCACTTCCAGGTCGCGTGCCTTGAATGGATCCAGGTGAGGGCTGCGAGCCACGGAAGTGAGATCGTCGCCCAAAATGTAGTAGATATCGGCCTGGTCCTCGAGCATCCGCTCGGCGTAGTCGCTCAACGCGACAAGCCCGCCGTTGGACTTAGACGTGGGGAAGCGCAGCAGCGGTAACACATCGTCGCGCCCGCCAAAATCCATGGCCACACCTTCCTTGATGAACGGCCCGAACGCCTCCCAGAAGACCTTGTAATCCTCAGGGTTCTCCTCGCCTAGCTCGCGCAGCGCCTTCAGGACGCGCCCGCGTAGCGCCTTCTTGATGTGTCCCATCGTGCGCGTACTCTGCACCGACTCACGCGCCACGTTAAGCGGAATGTCCGCCGAATCCACCACGCCTTCGACGAAGCGCAGGTATTCAGGCAGCATAGCCTTGTTGTTCTCCTGGATGAGCACCTTCCGCGAGTAGAGCTTCAGACCGTGGTCGGGGCTCAAGCGTAACATTCCACGATCCCGGTGGCGTGGAATGAAAAGCACGCTGCGGATATCCACTGGCGCGTCGGCGATGATGTGCAGGTGCAACAACGGCTTCTCGAAATCGAGGGTGAGTTGGCGGTAAAAGTCATCATACTCATCATCGGTCACTTCGCTTGCCGGTTTTCGCCACAGCGCCGTCTGCTGGTTCGCGATCTTATCCTTCACATAGATCGGGAACGAGACGTAATCGGAATGTTTCTTGACGATCTGCTCCAGCCGCCACGCCGAAGCAAATTCGGTGGCGTCCTCCTTGAGTTCAATCTCAATCGTCGTGCCGCGCTCCGCTTTTTCGGCAGGGCTGAGCGTGTAGGTATTGTCGCCGCGTGAGACCCACGTCCACGCCTGTTCATCGGGCATATAGGAGCGCGAGGTCACGCTAACTTTGTCGGCGACCATGAAAACAGAATAGAAACCTACGCCGAATTGTCCGATGATGTCGCCGATGCGCTGTTCGGCTTCCAGCTTCTTGAGGAACGCCATCGCCCCGGAATGGGCGATCGTGCCCAGGTTTTCGATCAGCTCTGCGCGCGTCATGCCGATGCCAGTATCGGAAACGGTCAGCGTCTTGGCCTCTTCGTCGAAATCGACGTGGACGGCCAATTCTATCTCCGGGTCAAGCACATCGGCATTGGTGAGCATCTCGAATTGCACGCGGTTGAGCGCGTCTGAGGCATTCGAGATCAACTCGCGCAGGAAAATTTCTCGCTCCGTGTAGAGCGAATGGGAAAGAATATGCAATAGCTGTTGGACTTCAGCTTTGAATTCGAGCGACTCTGGTTGTATCGTCATCTGTACCTCCTACTCAAAATAGTTGCAGGTTGCAAGTTGAAAGTTTCTACCATACTATTTTACGCGCAATCCATTAGAACAAGATTAGAAGTGGATTAACATCACATAGACAAGTTGCCCTCTCTCACAAATCTAGTTTGGGGGTGTGGGGGTATGAGAGCAGGATCACCCACTCCCACTCCCTTTACAGATAAGCTTTTCTTAAGGTTGGCCTTAGTTTCTCTTAAAGACAAGTGTGTAGCAAAATGTTATTCTGAAGGATGGGTTGTTGTGGGGTCAGCCTTGACAATTCTCCCACGTTCATTACCATGTTACCGTGCTGCGCCCACCGGCATCAAGTCGCCGGAAACTAAAGAGCGAAGCTTATGCGTAGGTTATCCTGCGGCTAGCTTTGCTCTTTTTCGCGCCAGCACGCAATTCGCAATTCGCAATTCGTAATTCGCAATTCGCAAGGAGGACGAGTCTATGATTGATGTCTCGAACTTATCCAAAGCCTATGGCGATGTCCAGGCCCTAAAGGATGTTTCCTTCAGCATCGCTAGCGGCGAAATCGTCGGGCTGTTAGGGCCAAACGGCGCCGGCAAAACGACGATCATCAAGATCATCACCGGTTATCTGCAACCCGATGAAGGAACGGTGCTGATCAACGATCTGGACGTGCTTGAACACACCCGCGAGGTGCAGGCGCAGATCGGCTATCTGCCGGAAACCGCACCGTTGTATCCCGAACTGTCGGTTCAGGCGTACCTCAAGATGATGGCCGACCTACGTCAAATCCCGGAGGCCGACCAACCGGCGCTGCTCTCCGAGGCAATCTACGCCACTGGGCTGCAAGACCACCTCACCCGCCTCATCGGACACTTGAGCAAAGGCTTCCGGCAGCGCGTGGGACTGGCCCAGGCCATCCTGCACAAGCCGCGCCTGCTGATCCTCGACGAGCCGACCGTGGGCCTCGACCCCACCCAAATCGTCGAGATCCGTCATCTCATCCGCCGCCTGGCCGACCACAGCACGGTGTTATTCTCCACGCACATTCTTTCGGAGGTTGAAGCCCTCTGTGATCGCGCTATTATCCTGATGAACGGGCAAGTGAAGGCGGATGCACGCCTCTCCGAACTCGAGGCCACGTCCGACGCCGTGCTGGTGCTGGAACAACAGCTCCCCGACGCGCCGAACCTGCTTCAGCGCCTTCCGCAAGTCCAAGGGGTGGGGATGTTCAAAAGTCACGACGGCTTCCCGGCCTACCGCATACTCGGCCACGCAACAGCAGAAAGCGACGCCGGCAGCATCACTTCGGGTCCCGGCGATCTGTGTCCCGCCATTTACAAGCTGGCGCGTGAACACGATTGGCCGCTCCGCGAGCTGCGCCGCGACGTGCGCACGCTCGAAACGGTTTTCAACGAACTGGCGACGGCGGAGGTGATCCGATGAAACAGATCCTGACCATCACCCGCAAGGAATTGCGCAGCTACTTCGGCTCGCCGATGGCAATGATCTTCATCGGCGCGTTCCTCGTGGCGACCTTGTTCTCATTCTTCTGGATCGACACCTTCTTCGCGCGCGGCATCGCCGACGTGCGCCCGCTCTTCCGCTGGATGCCGGTGCTGATGATCTTCATCGCGGCGGCGCTCACGATGCGCCAGTGGAGCGAGGAGCAGCGCTCAGGCACACTCGAAATCCTGCTGACACTGCCCGTTTCGACGACCCAACTGGTCCTCGGCAAGTTCATCGCCGCCGTCGCCCTCATCGGCATCGCCCTGGCGCTGACTTTCTTCCTGCCGGTCACCGTGGCGCTGCTCGGCAACCTCGACTGGGGTCCGGTTTTCGGCGGCTATCTGGCGGCCATCCTGCTGGCGGGGGCCTATGCCGCCAGCGGACTGTTCGTCTCATCGCGCACCGACAACCAGATCGTGGCATTGATCTCCACCGTGCTGGTGTGCGGGGCGTTCTACCTCGTCGGCTCGACCGGCGTGACCAACTTCGTGGGCAACGAGGTGGGCGAAATTCTACGCGCGATCGGCGCAGGCAGCCGCTTCGAGAGCATCCAGCGCGGCGTCATCGACCTGCGCGATTTGCTCTACTACGTCACCCTCGCCGGCATCTTCCTTATGCTCAACGTCCTGTCGCTCAAGGCGCAGGGCTGGAGCACGGGCGAACGCACGCTGCCCAAGCGGCGCGGCCTGGCGCTGACCTCCGCGCTGGTCATTCTGAACCTGCTCGTGGTCAACGTGTGGGTGTATCCACTGCGCAGCCTGCGGGTCGATCTCACCCAATATCGCGAATACTCGCTCTCCCAAGCCACGCGCAACATCCTCGACGGTTTGCAAGAGCCGTTGCTGATTCGCGGCTATTTCAGCGAGCGCACCCACCCGCTGCTGGCGCCCCTGGTCCCCAAAGTGCGCGATATGTTGCAAGAATACGCCATCGCCTCACGCGGGCGCGTGCAGGTGGAGATCATCGACCCGGCCAAAGAGCCGGAAAAAGAGGAGGAAGCCGCGCAGGTATACGGCATCAATCCCACACCTTTCCAAATCGCCGGGCGTTATGAATCCTCGATTATCAACTCGTACTTCGACATCCTCATCCAGTATGGCGATCAAAGTGTCGTCCTGGGATTCGGCGATCTGATCGAGGTCAAGCAGGAAGGCAACAGCGTCAACGTGTACCTGCGCAATCTCGAATACGATCTCACCAGCAATATCAAGAAGGTCGTTTACGGCTTCCAAAGCATCGATACGGTCCTGGCCTCGCTGAGCGACCCGGTAGAGATTACGATCTACGTCACACCCAACACCATGCCGGAGTGGCTCGCCGGGGTTCCGGCAACGATGGAGAAGGTGGCGCAAGAAATCGCGGCCCAATCCAACGGCAAGTTCACCTATACGGTCGTCGATCCCACCGAGTCCGGCAGTTCTATATCGCCCCAACAGCTTTACGACACCTACGGCATCCAGCCGTTCGCCGTCTCACTGTTCTCCAATGACGTGTACTACATGCACATGGTGCTGAAACACAATAACGAGGAGAACGTGATCTACCCCGCCGGTGAGATGAGCGAGGCCGACGTCCGCAATGCTGTCGAATCCACGCTCAAGCGCGTGTCCGGCGGTTTCCTCAAGGTCGTCGGCATCTGGTCACCGTCGACGGAAGCGACGACGGATATGTACGGGCAGACCATCCAGCCGCTCTCGTCTTGGAATGAAGTGCGCACGGCGTTGAGCCAGGAGTACGAAGTCCGTACCCTCGACTTGAGCACAGGCACCGTCGCGCCTGACGTGGACGTGCTACTCGTCATCGCCCCACAGGGGTTCACCGATATGGAATTGTACGCCATCGACCAATACCTGATGCGCGGCGGCACAGTGCTCCTGGCGGCGGGCAACACCGTTATCACGCAAGACCCCTATACCGGCAACCTAGCCGGCCGGCCGATTATGGATGGCGTCGCCGGGCTGCTGGAGCATTACGGCATCACCGTCCAACAAGGGATGGTGCTCGATCCACAGAACGAGCCGTTCCCTATGCCCGTCGTCCGCCAGGTGGGCAACTTCCAGGTACAGGAATACCAGGCCTTGAACTATCCCTACTTCGTGGACGTCCGTTCGGACGGGATGGCAGAGAACAACACCCTCGTCTCCAACCTGTCTGCGATCACATTGAACTGGACCTCGCCGGTGCTCGTGGATCAGGCGAAAAACGCGGACCGCAAAGTCGAAGTCCTGCTGTCTTCAACCGAGGGCGCGTGGCTCCAAAGCGATCCCACCACCATCACGCCTGACACCACGCTCTACCCGGAGACCGGTTTCGCGCCGCCGTCCTCCACACAGGTCTACACCCTGGCCGTCACCGTGCAGGGGACGTTCGACAGCTACTTCGCCGGTAAGGCTTCGCCCTTCGAAGCATCCGAGACGGAAGAGGAGACTGCCACCTCGACGATGCTCCCCAGCACGATCGAACAGTCGCCGGAGACGGCGCGTCTGCTCGTCGTCGGCAGCGCGGAATTCGTGGACGACATCGTCTTCCAGATTTCTAGCTCGATGTCCGGCGATCGTTATCTCAACTCGCTGCAATTCGTACAGAACGCCGTGGCCTGGGCCACCGAGGATCTCGACCTGCTGGAGATTCAAGCGCGGGGCGCAGCCAGTCGCGTCCTGGCGTCGATGACAGAAAGCGAGCAGTCGTTCTGGGAAATCGTCAACTATGGCGTAGCGCTGCTGGCATTGCTGGCGCTCGGCGGCTTCGTGAGTATGCGCCGCCGCAACGAGCAACCGATGAAGCTGGTAAAGTCGTCAGCTATCAGCCGTCAGCCGTCAGGCAAAAAGCTTGAGCTAGATCACAATCCAGCGCCTTCCGCGAAGGAGGTGAAACAATGAAACGCCATCAACAAATCCTGGCCGGTATTCTGATCCTCCAGATCATCCTCGGCGTGGTTACTTTTTGGCCGCGCTCCGGCGCGGCTGGAGCCACACAGCCGGTTTTCCCGGACCTCGAGGCCGCGGACATCGTCACCTTGACCATCACCGATGACCAGGGCCAACACATCGTCCTGCGTCGGTCCGGTGAGAACTGGAGCATGGCCGAAGCGGGCGACTATCCGGCGCGGGCCAGCTCGATCACGCCAATTCTCGATAAACTCACCCAACTGGATACGGCGACTCTCGTGGCCCGCACCGATGCCAGCCACAAGGCGCTCCAGGTCGCCGTCGATGCATTCGTGCGCCGTATCGACATCGAGATGAAGGACGGCACAACGCACATTCTCTATCTGGGCAGCTCGCCACGCTACACCGCCACGCACTTCCGTGTGGCAGGGCAGGTCGAGACCTATCTCACCGCCGCCCTTTCGTCGTGGGAACTGAGTACCGGAGCTACTTCGTGGGTCGATACGACCTATCGCACCATCGACGCAGCCACGGTGACGGAAGTCACGTTGCAGAACGCCAGCGGCACTTTTAAGCTCGTCAAGAGCGACGATCAGTGGACGCTGGCAGACCTTGCCGGAGATGAAGTCATCGCTCCGGGGAAGACCGGTGACATCGTCAGCAAGGTCACCCGCGTTACACTCCAGCGCCCGCTCGGACTGGAAGAGGAAGCCAGCTACGGCCTCGATGCGCCGGCCGCCACCGTCACGCTCAAGATGGAGGATGGAAGCATCCGCACGCTGCGCGTCGGCGCAAAAATCGACGGGACCACCTACGCTGTGAAAGCGTCGGAGTCGCCGTATTACGTCGCCGTGGCGGAATTCAACGTCAAACCGTTGATCGAGAACGACCGCGCAGCGTTCTTGCAGGAACCGACCCCCACGCCTACGCCGACGACACAACCGTAACATCTCCTGAACACAAAACCGCCGGTGGTCCAACAAGCCACCGGCGGTTTTTGATAAAGGGAAAAATAACACGGTGACGCTCCCGTCCCCGTCTCGGGGACGCGCTATGCTTGCCCGGAGTGCGTCTTTTGTGCCCC
>JBNGDO010000046.1:0-7730 GCA_049975385.1 Anaerolineae bacterium
GGGTCAATCTTCACGAGGGTCGAGATTGAGCGGGCACGCAGCGACTTCGTCCGGGCGCGGTGCCGAAGCCAGCCCTACGCGCGTGACCGAGCGTGCGGCCAGACACGCAGCGAAACGCGTCGCGGCGGGCGGTTGCGCGCCTGAAGCCATCGCGATGAAGAACGCCGTGGCGAAAATATCGCCGGCCCCTGTGGGATCGACCTGTGTCACCGGTGCGGCGGGAAACGTCGTTGGCCGTCCCTCGATGAAGAGCGTTCCACCATCCCACCCACATGTCACCACCAGCACTCTTGTACGTTGCGCAAACTGTGTGGCGAGATCCCAGTTACCGCCAATGTCCTCAATGCTTAAGACAACGGCTGAAGCTAGCGGCAGCAGATGTTCGGCTTCGGCCCAGGCGATGGGAAAAACGTGCCCGCGTGCATCGCTATTGCGCATCCATCCTTGGGGAGTGAGGCCCAGGAAAGTTTTACCGGCGTAATAATCTGCCAACTCAGGATCGCACTCACGCATAATGGGCCCAAGATGCACGATTGGGGTTTTCAGCCAGGGTTTTGGAACCGCCTCTTGTGTTAACGGCGCAGCAAAAGTGTAAACGTATTGCTCGCGGTGTCCATTGACGTACACATTTTCAAATGTCGTGGTCGCGGGGGCTGGTCGACGAACCAGAGTAGCGATGGTGTCAAGGGGAGCCAGATCTGCGTCCACACTGGCACTCGTCACAATGCCAACTGCGCGTCCCAACGCCGCCGCCGTCAATGATGCATATGAGACCGTTCCGCCCAACACCCGCGCCCCGTTGGGGAGGATGTCGTGTGTGACGTGACCGATGACCAAGTAGTCGATGGGCGCGAGGGTCGGATCCATCACGGCTCTTTTTTATTGGGCACAATTGTAACGGCTCGCGTGCGTCCCCTGCCAGTACTTTCAGTCTTCACGCGTTTGTCTTTGCGCAGGAGTATGTGGATGATGCGCCGTTCATGAGCCGGCATAGGTTTCATCCGCACAGTGCGCCCAGATTTGACGGCTTTATCTGCCATCTTGCGCGCCAGGGATTGCAGGCTGCGCCGGCGGCGCTTGCGATAGCCATCGGCGTCAATCACAACATTAAAGTTTCCTTCTATCATGCGATGGAGCAGGGTGCGGAACAAGTATTGGATTGAGTTCAGGGTTTGTGCGCGGGGCCCTACCATGACGTCGGCATCTTTGCCGTGCAGCGATATCCACAAAGCCGGGCGGTCTTCCTGCTCCCAGCTCAGGGAGTATTGGATGTTGAGTCCAACGAACAAGTTTTCCGCTACTTCCAGGGCTGTCTTTTCCACCAAATCGCGATCCAAGGTGCTAGATGACCGTTGGGACTTCCCCTTTTTCTCTTTTTTCTCTACTGGAGTCGGTTTGGGGGAAGGGGCAGGTTTCGCGGGTGCGACCGGCTCCTTCGTGGTGACGGCTTCTTCAGGTGGCATGGTTTGGTCTGTTGTTTCTGGTTCAGGTTTGGGCGCAGGGGATACCGGTGCGGGTTTTGGTTCAGGCGTTGGAGGCTCTGATTTGAGAACTTCTGGCGCCGGTTCTGGTTCAGGGATTGATGGCTCAGGTTCTTCAGGCTGTTGAACAGCCGGCGTCGCTGTCTGATCGCGGCGTGCAATCCGCACGCTAGCCTCGCGCGCGCCGATGCCTAAGAACCCATGGCTGCCTTCGTCTAGAACTTCGATATCGACTTCATCTCTTGTGGCCATCAACCGGGTTAATCCCAGGATGATCGCTTCATCCACGGAAGCCGCAGTGACAACGACTACCGCTGTCGACTCTTCGGATGACATACATAACCTCCTTAGAGAACGATCTGGTCATCGTTAAACGCCCAGGCATTCTCGTCAATTGACAGTGCGTGAGCACTCTACTGACCTGGACATAAAAAACTAAAGCTAATCCTGTGCTTTATAGGTGAAGAAAGTTTAGCGAAATACGTCCGGGTCAGTAATAACTTTCTCGTTTTCGAATAACGGATGATGTCCCGCTACGGTTTGGCGCTCGCTCGCGGCTGCTTCTGCCGGATGGGTTTTTTGCCAGTTCCCTCAGGCGTTGGATACGCGTAATGCCGGCGGAACAGGTAGTACTGCAGGATACCGACAAGGTTTGAGATCAGGAAGTAAATTGCCAACCCCGACGCATACGTCAACGAGAAGAATCCCATCATCAGCGGCATCATCAGCGTCATCTGTTTGTTCATCGCCTCTGCTTGCGCATCCATAGCCGGGGGCGTGATCAGCTTTTGATAGAACCACGACGTGGCGACGACGAGGATCGGCAGGATGAACAATGGATCGGGTAATGCCAGGTCCAGCCAGAGGAACTGGCTCTTCAAAGGGATGAGCGAACTGAAGCTGGGGATCCACCGGTAAATGTCCTTGGGCAACTCCAGGAGTTGCAGCGGCGTGCTGGCGAGCGCGCGGATAATGGCCTGGTAGAGGCCGATCATCAAGGGCAACTGAACCAGCGAGGGCAGGCATCCACCGAGTGGGTTGATGCCCAGTTTGCGCTGTTCTTCCATCAACTTCTGGGGATCGTCCTTGTACTTCTTTTGGATTTCCATAAGCTTGGGGCGCAATTCTTGTTGCTTGCGTGCGGCCCGTTGCTGTTTCAGCATCAAGGGTGTGACCAGGAGGCGCAGCACCAGCGTGACCAGCGCCACGGCGATGATGGTCTCATTCCCTAGATATTTATACAGGAGCAGCAGCAAATTGAGAATTGGCCTAATAATGACTACATCCCACATCGTCCATTCCCCCTATTATTCCGACTCGGTGGAAGGATAATTCCACACGATTTTGCCAGTAGCCAGTTCGAGTGCCTGGATGCGTTCGTCTACCAGAATGGGCATCGCGTACAGGTGCATTTCATCCGTTGCGAGGTCGCCGGGCAGACGCCCTGGATTGCGCACCTCCTCCCCCCACCAGTTGAGCACTGCACCGGTTTCCGTATCGAGGGCGTGAATGACGCCCTTTTTGTATCCCGCCACATAGAGCACGCTGCTATCGGCGTTCAGGGCCGGGCGACTGCGGATGACGTCATCAATCTCCGTGGGGGCGTTCCACACCATTTCGTGTGTCTCCGTGTCCAGCGCGTAGACGTAACCACCGACGTCCGCAAAGTACAGGCGCGTTCCATCGGCGATGGGGGTAGCCCACAGCCAATCGTTCGCCGTGTGCGTCCAGACGATTTGTTCCGTTGCCAGATCGATCTGGTAGAGTGTGCTGGTGAAGTCTCCCACCCACAAAGCGCCGTCGATGTACACTGGTGTTGCCGAGACAGCTCCATCGGTCTGGACCTGCCAGCGTTCTACACCTGTAGCAACGTCGACGGCGTAAACGTGATGATCAAGGGAGGCGATGTAGATGGTGTCTTCAACGGCGACTGGAGTGGCCCACACACGATCTTCTGTGGGAAATTTCCATGCTAACGAGCCGTCGTCAAGGTTGAGAGCGTAGACGTAGCCATCGCCGTTGCCGATGATGAACTTGCCGTCCGCCACAGTACCACTGCCGACGTATTGGCCGGTGGCCTGCGCGAATGTCCAAAGCGGATCATCGGGCCGCTCAGCGGGCGATTCGCCTAGGGGGAGCGCATAGACAGTCTTGTCCTTGTATCCGGCGACTATGAGAAGGCCATAGTCGCCATATTCCTCCGCCAGCACCGGCGTCGAATAGAAGAGCTGTTGTTCCTTTTCTGTCTCTTCGGGAAAGCTCCACAGCAGCTTTCCGGTCTCGGCGTTGAAAGCCTGGACCCGTTCTAGATTTGCCGCATAGATTGTGTCGCCGGCCACGAGCAGGCCGGGCCAGCTTTCATGCCGTGCGCCGCCAGCGCAGCCTGTCAACACCGTCGCCAAAACGAACAGTGCCATACCCACGCCGACTAGGCGCTCACGCGCTCCGGCGTGGAGTTTGTTTCCTCTAAAGAGGCGGTCAAGCATCATCCGCCACAAGTTCATACTTCCTCCTGATAGTGGGCGTGCGAATCTTCGCGCTACGCTCCAAAACTGGTATTAAGGAACGGGATCATATCCGCCCGGGTTGAAGGGATGGCATCGCAAGAGGCGTTTTATGCCTAACCACCCACCGCGCAGAACGCCGTAGCGTTCTATTGCCTCATAGGTATACTGCGAACACGTCGGGGTGAAACGACAGGAGGGGATCAGGTGTGGTGAGATCCCGCGTCGATAAAAGCGCAGCAACCACAGGGCTACAGCTTTCATCTTTCGTCATCTTCCATCGAGGACATCCACAATCCTGCGAGATTTAGCATAGACTGAAGTGCGCTTTCCACCCGAGGTTCTTTCACTGTGACCAACGCGGGGCGTGCCACTAGAACCAAATCCCACCCGGTGGCGATGTGTGGGTAGAGATGCCGAGTCGCTTCACGCAACAAGCGCCGTGCCCGGTTGCGGGCCACGGCGTTGCCGGCTTTTCGACTGGCGGTAATGCCAACGCGGACATGATCCAGGTCATTCGGGAGCGCCCACAGAACGAACCAGGCATGCACCCACGACCGTCCAGTGGACCATACACGCCGAAATTCTTCCGGACGGCGCAGGCGCATTGCTTTCTGCCAATTGTGGCGCTCCAACAGGGCTATGCACGCTAGTGAAAAACAGATCTACGCATCTAGCCGTAGCTTAGCTGCGACGACGCGGGCGTCGTGAGGCTTCCTTCCAATTCAGGCGCTTTGCTCCACCCAGGCTCACCGCGACTAGCTTGCGACGGCCCTTGCGGCGGCGGCGCTTCAAAACATTGCGCCCGGCGCTCGTCCTCATGCGCGCACGAAACCCATGGGTGCGCATGCGCTTGCGTTTCTTAGGTTGATAAGTTCGTTTAGGCATTGTCTTCGACTCCTTTTATAACATCATCCTCATTTGAGGATGTCGGACAGCAATTGTGCTCTAAGAACCTATCCGAAAATTCACCGTTGACGCACCAGAAACGCTCGCAGACACAGTTTTCGGATAGAGCCTAAGCCTAGTCCTTACAGTGAAAACCGCGCGGTCGCCCGCGTGGTTTTCGAGATCGGCTTCAGAGCAGACGTATTATACCTTAAGGGATAAGTAAGTCAATCGCGATTTTCTTCGAGGCTATTGTATACTCAGGGCATTATCATTCTTGCTTCAAGGAGAACGCCAGTTCCCCGTTTTAAGCCGAGATGTGTCATAAGACGCGGATCTGGCCGGATGCTAAACATCCGCATCCGCTCGAAGCAAAAAACGAAGAACTATGACGAGAATGATAAAGCCCTGTTGCATAGTTGACACTCTTTGCTCTCAGAGTAGCATATGCCTGTACTACGACAGACTCTTACCCTGTGAGGTTATCCATGGTCAATATTCGGCAACTGCTCCCTGGCGATGAAGCTGTTCTGGAAGCCTTCTTGTTACCACGTCTGGAAACGTCCATGTTTTTAATCAGCAACATGCGCGAATCTGGGCTGGAATACGACGGCGAACGCTACACCGGCGATTATGTCGCTGCCTTTGAGGACGATCAAATCGTCGCTGTGATGGCGCACTTCTGGAATGGGATTGTCATCACGCAAGCGCCCGTTCATCTCGCTGTTTTGTGGCGGGAGACGTTGATGGCATCGGGACGTCCGCTCAAAGGCATTATTGGGCCGAACGAACAGGTCATTGCCATCAAAGCCGCGCTGGAGTTGGAGCGCTATGAATGCCAATTGGATCAGCGCGAAAAGCTTTACAGCCTCGAGCTTGCCGCCCTTCGTGTGCCGGAAGCTTTGACAACGGGCCAGGTTACGGGACGCCAGGTTGAACCCCGCGATGTGGACATTTTGGCCCGCTGGCGCGTCGGCTACGAGATTGAGACATTGGGCGAAGAAGAAAGCGAGCAGCTTTGGGCGCGGGAGCGCGCTGCAGCAGAATACGTTGTCGCCGATGGTAATACCTGGATACTCGAAGTGGAGGGCCGCCCCGTGGCGACCAGCGCCTTCAATTCGCGCATCGCGGAGGCGGTACAGATTGGTGGGGTATGGACACCGCCCGAGTTTCGCCGGCGCGGATACGCGCGCTGCGTCGTCGCGCAATCGCTGCTCGACGCTCGCGCGGAGGGCGCGCAGATAGCGATTTTGTTCACGGGCGAAGACAACGTCCCCGCACAGAAAGCCTACACCGCGTTGGGATTCCGGCACGTTGGCGACTACTATCTGTTCATGCTGCGCGAACCGCTCGACATCGCAGTGTAAGAATGTTGGAAGAGAATTCACCATGAATCTTCACGAACTTTCACTAATTTGAGAGGGAGATTGGCGATGATTGCATTACCTCGTTTGCAAGTCAGCTCAAACCGTCGTTTCATCATCACCGAGAACGGCGACCCGTTCTTCTGGCTCGGCGACACGGCCTGGGAGCTGTTCCACCGGCTCAACCGCGCGGAAGCCGAACGCTACTTCGCCAACCGGCAGGCCAATCGCTTTAGCGTGATCCAGGCGGTGGCGCTGGCCGAGTTTGATGGTCTCAACACGCCTAATGCCTATGGCGAACGTCCACTGCTCGATAACGATCCCACGCGACCCAACGAGGCGTACTTCGCCTACGTGGATGAGGTGATCCAGATGGCGGCCCGCCACGAACTTTATGTCGGTCTACTGCCGACGTGGGGCGATAAGGTCAACCATCAGTGGGGTGTGGGACCGATTGTGTTCAACCCGGAGAATGCCTGCGTCTACGGGCGCTTTCTCGGGGAACGTTACCGTGAGCAGACCAACATCGTCTGGATTCTCGGCGGCGACCGGCCCGCCATTCACGAAGACCACGACTACCGCCCGATCTGGCGGGCGATGGCAGCGGGCATCGATGAGGGAATGGGACGTCCATCGTTCAAGACCTACCACCCGGCGGGCGGGCGCTCTACATCGGCGTGGCTTCACGACGAAGCCTGGCTGGATATGCACATGATGCAGTCGGGCCACGGCGGCGGGCACGATGTGCCGGTGTGGGAATGGATGACGCACGACTACGCCCTTACGCCGCCCAAGCCCGTCCTCGACGGTGAACCGAACTATGAGGATCACCCCGTGAACCCGTGGCCCACTTGGGACCCGGCGAATGGCTACTTCCGCGACCACGATGTGCGCAAGCAGCTCTATCGCTCGGTTTTCGCAGGCGCGTGTGGCGTTACCTACGGCCATCACGCCGTTTGGCAATTCGCCGACGACCGGCACGGGTACATCAACTTCGCCGAATATCCCTGGTATGAGGCCATCGACCGTCCCGGTGCGTGCCAGGTCAAGCATCTGCGAGCGCTGATGGAGTCCCGGCCTTATCTTAACCGGATTCCCGACCAGGCGCTGTTGTGCTGCGACGCTGGAACAGGCGGTAGCCACATCCGCGCCACCCGTGACAGCGATGGGCGCTACGCCTTTGTATACCTGCCGCTGCCACTAACGGTCACCGTCGATCTGGAGGCCATCTCTGGCACGCAGGTCAATGCCTGGTGGTATGCGCCCTGCACCGGCGAGGCCACGTGGATCGGCCAGTTCTCCGCTTCCGGCGCGCAGACCTTCTCGCCGGCCGGTCACCAACCCGATTGGGTGTTGGTGTTGGATGACGCAAGTCAGGGCTTCAGCGCTCCTGGACAGCATGGATAGAGAAGAGGTACCATGCTGATGCGAGAGTTTCTACCACGAATTTTCACGAATCTTCACTAATTTTGATTTCTATTCGTGAAAATTCG
>JBNGDO010000046.1:7830-31886 GCA_049975385.1 Anaerolineae bacterium
ATTCGTGCAGATTAGTGGTTTAGTTTTTGGGAGGTATTCCAATGAAAATCACGGGTGTCAAAACACATTTTGTCGAATGGGAGCGCGGCCCATACCATTGGCGCGATGGCATTATGCCCAACGGCCCCATCGGGCGGACCGGACTGCTGCGTATCCAGACCGATGAGGGCATCGAGGGGCTGTCGCCCTACGGCGGTGGCGCGAACATCGATGAGATCAAATGGCAGCTCATCGGTACCGACCCGCTCAACCGCGAGCGCATCTGGCAGGATTTCTGGCGGAATTTGCGCTCGTCGAAGCTTGGACTGGCGATCGGTGCGGTGGACTGCGCGTTGTGGGACCTTTTGGGCAAAGTGAATGACATGCCGGTGTACAAATTGCTCGGTGGGATGCGCGACCGCATCCCTGCTTACGCCAGTACCGTCACCCTTGATTCAATCGACGAATACATGGAGCTCGCCGACGCCTGCTTGAAGAAAGGCTACAAAGCGATCAAGCTGCACGCCTGGGGACGGCTGGAACAGGACGCTGATCTCTGCCGCAGGCTGCGTAAAAAGGTCGGCGATGACATTGTGCTGATGTACGACGCCTCGAGTATGTTCAACCTCTACGAGGACGCCGTGTGGTTCGGTCGCCAGTTGGAGAAGTACAATTTCTACTGGTACGAAGAGCCGATGGACCACTTCAACACGACCGTGCTGGCACGCCTGGCGCGGGAATTGGACATCCCGTTAGCCGTTGCCGAAGCGACGTACGGTGGGCCGTGGGATGCCCACGCGCAAATCCAGGCCGGCGCGGCGGATATTATCCTCACCGGGCCATTGGATGCGTACAAAGGCGGGCTGACCGGTGTAATGAAAACTGCCCACATCTGCGAGGCTTACGGCATGATGTGTGCGGTCCACGGCGGGGCTATTCCCCATCTGCACGCGGCTTGCGCGATCTACAACACCAAGTACTTCGAGCGGCTGGTGCCGGAGACGTACTACTCCCCGCCGGGTATCCTGGATGCCTCGACCGAGATCGACAGCGAGGGGTACGCCCAACCGTGGGACAAACCCGGATTGGGCATCGAGGTGGATTGGGAGTGGGTTAAAAAGCACACGGTGAGGGAAGAAGGGTGACACGTGATGTGTGATGCGTGAAGATGAACCGTCACGTATCACCATCACGTATCAGGGCGACAAATCTTTGAGGGTGGTCTCCGGCTCGTGATAGCGCCGGTAGTAGTGCGTCAGCGTGGTCACGGTGAAGAAACGGTTGATGGCGGGCACGCGCAGGAGCAGGGCAAAGAGCGCGTAACCTACGACGAAGGCCAGGAGTATATACCCGTACTCCAAAAGCACCCACAGCAGCCCGCGCACGTCCGCCAGAGCCGGAATCTGCCGGGTCACGACGTTCAGCAGCCAATCGACAATCGGGATAAACGTGATTGCGCCTAGCAGCACGCCCCAGGAATGGCCCGCTTCGATGGCCTGCGTGGGGCAGAAGGCCATACAGCGCATGCAGCTTTCACAGTCGAAGGTCCAGTATGGGCGGCGTTGCCCTGCTTGTTCCACCATTTTGATGGCATGCCACGGACAGTGTTCGGCGCACTGCCCGCATCCGATACAACGGTTGGAAGCGAAAAAGAGCTTCGCCAGGAAAAACCGGCCAAGGATCAGGTAGCCCACCGCAATCGGCGCCAAGGCCAGCGCCAGCAACGCCCACGGCCACGCGAGGAGGCTACGCTCCCCGGCTAAGAAGCCATCCATAAAGTTGGCCGTTTTCTCCCTTGCCTGCGTCGCCGCAGCGCGAGCTTTTTCCGGTGATACGCTGGGCACGAGTGACATCCAGTTATCCGGCCAGCGCGCATCCAAAAAACTGCGCACTGTGTAGCCCTTGAGCCACAAAAGCAAGGCCATCACATAGAACGTCGTACCGCTGACGCCGGAGTTAGACGCGACGACCAGAACATCCGTGCTGTTTCCGCGTGGCAGATGCCAGATAAAGCGCAGCATCAACCAGGGCGCGACAAAGGCGTGAACCGGCGTTGCCAGAACGAGCAACGTGTCCGATCCCGTCTCGAAGTTCGCATCCAAATTGGCGGTGTTGATGGGCGACATCTCCGCAGAAATCCCTGCTGCCCGCAAACGTTCGGCAATCCATGTCACGACCCGGTAGGTGTTCCCGGTTCCCGACAAGAAGTAGAGCATCGCACGCTGGTAGGACATCACGATCTCCTCACTTTCTCACACAAAGCCACAAAGGCGCAAAGTAAAAACTTGGTGCGATTCGCAGTTCTGTGCCAAGTTACAATTCGCGCAGAATCGCCGCCATAGCATCCACAGCGGCTGCAAAAAAGCGATCCATTACGTCATCTGGAGCCTGATACACGCCACCGAAGGAGCCATCGCCGATCAGAACGCGCGTCGCGGCACCAGACGTTCCGGGCGCCAGCGAGACCGGCGACTTTTGGCCGTTGGGCACTGGCGCAACCCGCGTCAACGCCGGGAAGTTCTCCGACCAGTTGGCGTGATATTGCGCCAGCCCTGCAGCTTGGGCGATCTCGTTCACTGCCGGATGCCGCCACCACTCGAAAAGCGCGATGTTGACCTCGGGATGCGCGGTGTTTAGCTCACTGATGAGCGCGCCGAGTACGCCACTGTTGCCCCCGTGCCCGTTGCTCACCAGGATGCGCTTGAAGCCTTGCGCCCACAGGTTCGCCAGGACCTCGCGGACGATCGTGGCAAAGGTCTCCACGGATAGGCTGATCGTGCCAGGATAAGCCGCGAAATAGGGCGAGATCCCGTAGGGTAACGGCGGCGCGATCAACACACTTTCTCGCTCGCAGGCTGTCTCCGCGATTGCCAACGGCACGCGGATGTCGGCGAGCAAGCTGAGGTAAGCGTGCTGCTCGCACGCGCCCGTCACGACGACAATACGATCGTCGCGCTGCAGATACGCCTCCACTTGCATCCAGTTCAGCGATGCGAACTGCATGACCCTACCTCTCACGCAATCGTGTCAAACCGCGTGCGCTGCCCTTGATCTCCTCGCTGGCCGACCGTCTCCTTGAACTCGGCCAGCATCCCGACGTCGTGCCGGTACTGGAAGGGCCACATACTTTTTGTGTGGAAGAACGCCACGCGATCACCGTCTTCGAGACGATGGGGCAAATCAGGCTGCAAGCCGGGCATTGCGCTTAAGTTGCCGTTGATGAAGGTGATCCCGCGCTCTTCCGTGGGCATTGCCAGATGCGCGAGCAGGTCTTGCACGGTTGTTCCGGCGGGCAATTCCAGGTGCTGTAACGCGAAAACATTGTCATCGCTCCCGCCGTACTTGGCTAATGGCCCATAAAGCCACACTTCAACGTGAATAATTCCCATTGTTTCCACCTCAATATGAATTTTCGATGCCGGAGATCATCGTTTCTAGTGTAAAGTCTGGCAGGGAATGCCTGACGAGTAGCAGATGCGCCATGTCACGCTGCCAGGGCGATGGTTGCCGCCAGCGCGAATTGCGCCAGGTGATAGGTCACCATCACCAGCACGTGCATCACGTGCGACGGCGCGACGAATTTGTTCCACGCCAGCATCGAATCGGAGGCGAAGAAGAGTGTCGCGCCCACGATCGCGGTGAACCGCGCGGCAGCAGGCCACGCCGGGCGGAACAGCGTCGCCCACGCCGAGAATAGCATCAGGCTGAGGATGATCGCGTAAGCACCCACCGGAACGCGCATCGCCTCCTCGCCTTTCTGGCGCAGCGACGCGGCGATGCGCGTGTAGAGCATCACCCCGAGCACCGCTACAACGACCAACACGATCACCGAACCGAGCGGCGGCAGCGTGGGATTCAGCCCAATAATGTAGCAAACGTGTGCGATCAGGAATGCGATCAGGCCGGGGATGAAGAACCGCTCTCCGGGCAGCATCAGGAACACGTCGCCTGCCAGGGAGAAGCATAACCCCAGCACGAAGAACAGCGCCAGCCGCGTGTCCTCCGCGCCGCGCAGCAACAGCAGCGCCGCGACGATGACGAGGATCAAGGTCCCCGGTTTGACCACGTACTCCACGCGCTTCTGCTTTCGCGCCACGGCGATCCAGTTCACTATGCCCAGCGCCAGTGCCGGAACCAGCATCCATCCGCCTTGCTGTAAGAAATCGAGCATTTGTTACCTCTTTCCTACGATTTTTCTCGTCAGCAGATGCGCAACCAAAGGTTGCACCCAGATTGAGCAGATTTCATATTTGTCCATGGCAGAAAAAATCCGCTTTATCTGCTCAATCTGCTGACAAAACTTAGAGCATCTCCACCGGTTTACGGTTGAACTGCCAGGCGCGGAAGATGGGGATGATCGCGCCCAGACCGATGCACAACGCTACCACGCCGCCAATCCCCGCGACGACGAGCAGCGGCGGCACAGCCAGCCCCGCCACGCCCGCGATCAGACTCAAGAGGAAAAGCACTGCCGCCACCGCGACAATGATCAACGCGGTGCGCTGCGCGCGTTGCATCGAGGCACGCCGCACCCCATACACGTGCCCGGATTGCCCGTTGATCAGCACCGGGCGAGGTTGGCCCTCATCGTCGAGGTAGTAGGTGGCGTAGAGCGGTAGGAGCAGCAGCGTCCAATTCTGATCGGCATACGTTGGCGACCAGCGGAACTGGCGGATGTGATCCGCGCTGGCGGCTTGGCGACACTCCTCGCCCGCTGCCGCCTGGAAGGCCGGGGCGGCGTCGGTCCAGGCGGCCTCCGGCGCGCGATCCGGCAGGCGCACGACCGCCGTTTCCAGCGCGCCGGCGGTGTAGGGCGCGGCGTCACCAAGTTTATACGCGCCCAATGCTTTCTCCAGCATGGCGTGTTGTTCCAGCGCGGGTGCGATGACGTTGGCGTAACTCCGTTCGAGTTGCCCCAATCTCGGTTCCCAGCGGATGCGCGTCTCTTCGACTTCGCGCGTGGCCCAGCCGCTGCCGTCGCTATAACGTTCCTGGTGGCTGACGACGTTGTAGTCGAAGCCGACTTCCGCCTCCCAAGTAGCCGCCACATCGCCATCGACCAGCCACATCGGCAGGTAGAACGGCTGCACGCGGCTGCGCAGTGCGTCCGGAATCAGGTCGCGCGGCGCGAAGGGGATGCCGCCGGCGAACGCTTCGATGTGCTTGTCGGCGATGGTCTTCGTCACCGTGAAGGGCGTCACCAGTTCCGGCGGGCGGAGATAGGGCAACTGTTTCACGTCTTCGGTGATGGGTTCCAGGTCTGCGGCGAAGCAGTGCGGGCAACGCAGCGACATTTTCCCCTCCGGGACAACATAGCGCCAGTCGCACTGCGGGCAGACGGTGACGAGCACTGCGGTTTCCCATCCGGCTAATTCAGACATCGTCCATCCTCCGCGCTTTGTTCACAATGCTGAAGGCGATGATCCCGCCGATGATGAGCAGGATGACGCCCGGCACGAGCAGCACGGCTGCCGCGCCCAAGGCCGGCGGCAACAGCACGCCGATCACCATCGCCAGCAACCCGATGAGCGTCAGCAGCACGCCCGGCGCAGCCGCTGCGGCGACCACGAGCCAGACCTTGTTCCAATCCACCGGGCGCTGTCCGGCGATGGCCCCTGTCTGCCCGTTGACCATCACCTGATACGGCTGCCCGTCGTATCGGTAGACGGCCATATACACCGGCGCGAGCACGTAGCGCCAACTTTCGTCGCTGAAATCCAGCGCCATGCTGAAGTTGCGAATCTGCGATGTGCTGGCCTGCCCACGGCACGCCTCGCGCGTCGTGGCGCGCATCTTCTCGCGGCCCTCCTCCCATGCTTTTTCGAGCTGGACGTCGTAGGCCTGCGCCAGAAATCCGGCGAGGTACTGCGGTTCGTAGGCGACCAACGCCTGCGTATCGTAGTCTTGCAGGGTGTTCAGGAGCACACGGCTCAACTTTGACGTTCCGGGGACCAACAAATCGTCGAAGAACTTGCGCACGCGCCCGGATTCCCAGCGCCAGACGGTGACCGTGTGGCTTTCCCAGGACTTGGTCGAAGAATTATAACGGCGGCGCGTCTCCTTATGCCCGACTTCGGCCTTCCATTCGGCCTGGGTCACGGCGTCGAAGGTCCAATAGGGGAGGTAGATGCCCGTGAATCCGGCGAGCGCCTTCTGTTTGAGCGCTTTCGGCACCATCCAACTGCTGCCCAGCCACTTTTGGGCGATGGGGCAGCAGGCATCAGCCTCGATTTTGAAGGGGATCAGGAAGCGCGGGCGCAGCACATCCTGCGGCGCGTCCTGCTGCAACACGCGGTTCGAGCCGCAGAAGGGACAGGTGTGCGTCAGCCGGCCCGGCGGGAGCGTCGCACGTGCATTGCAGTTCTGGCATTGCAATTCCTGGCGCGTCTCGCCCCAGCCGTGGGCCTGGCTGGCGACGGCCATGGTTTCCACGGTGAATTCGAATTCCTGCGCGCCCTTGCCGACAATCGGTTTGGCGGGAGGTTCGTAATAGCCGCAGTACGTGCAGCGCAAGCCGCCGTCGGCGACGCTGTAGGCTGTCATTGCCTGGCACTGCGGGCACTTGAACTCCATAATTTCGGGCTGCGCTTCGGCCTCCTCCGGTGCGGGCATATAGACCTCGATGCCGGGAATCGCCGATTCGGCGGGGATAAAGCCTGGTGGTGGGAATGGTTGGGTCATTGGGCCTCCTTATGATCTGTGCTTGAAAACGAAGAGGAGAGAGATGAACGGGCTTACGCTTGTTCTAGCCAAAGCGCGACTTCAGCCAAGACTTGATTAAGTGTGGGTTGATCAGAGGGGGCGCAATATTCCGTTACCCCAATGTGTTTGTGATGTGGATGCGTTATAATCTCTGGATGATGAGGAGCATTATCGTAACGGAAAACATGCTGTCCCTGACGCATATACACATAAGCATAATGTATGCGCACCGGATAGCCTAGCTCAGTGCTGACGACCTCGTAAATATCCAAATACGAGTCATCCCAGAAAAATACTCGACAACGTAGCAAACCATTATAGTCGTCTGAAGCCAGACATTCGATAGGTTCGCGCAGGGAACTGACATGCGGCGCGTTATGCAGGCCACGCTCCACTGTGGCGAAATAATCGTCAATATTCATACGGCCACAGGTTCACGCTGCATAAACTGACGCACAGGCAATGAAGTGAGGTACAAGTGATACAAGCCAGCCCACATCATGATGTCCGTGTCATCGCCTAATTCACCGTTCTCAAAGCGACGGTAGAACTCTATGGTCGAGTAGCCATATTGCCGTTCGTAGTCGTGTAAACGTTGACTCAGTTCCCTGAATGATAACCGTTGAGCTTGAAACATACAATGTGCCTCCTTATGCTTATTCGTATTATAGCATGTTCAGCATATGACGGGAAATGGCTCAGCCTTCATACAGCACACACCTCACCCTATGCCCCGTCACAATCGTCACCCACGGCGGCTCTTCTTGGTCGCAGATACCGGGGCGCATCTGCTCACAGCGGGGATGGAACGGGCAGCCGGGCGGCGTCTCATACGGCTCCGGCACGACGCCGCGGATGGAGTAGAGGCGCGCGTCCCGGTCTCGCGGCCCCAAACGGGGGATGGAGCGTAGGAGCGCCTGCGTGTAGGGGTGTTTGGGATCGTAGAACAGCGTGTCCACGTCAGCCTCTTCGACGACGCGTCCCAGATACATCACGAGGACGCGCTCCGTCATCTGCGCGATAAGGCCCAGGTTGTGCGTGATGAAGAGGATGGCCATGCCGAATTCGTGCTGGAGGTCGAGCATCAGTTCGAGAATCTGCGCTTCGGTGGTGACGTCGAGCGCCGTCGTCGGTTCGTCGGCGATGAGCAAGCTCGGATAGCACGAGAGCGCCAGAGCGATCATCGCCCGCTGGCACATCCCGCCGCTTAACTGGTGGGGATAGCGATGGACCGTGCGCGGCGGGTCGGGCATGCCCACTTTGCCCAACATGTCGATGGCCTGTTGGAGCGCCTGCCGCTTCGAGACCGGCTGGTGCATCTGTATCGCCTCGACGATGTGCTGTCCAACGGTGTACACCGGGTTGAGGGACGACATCGGCTCCTGGAAGATCATCGCGATTTCGAGGCCGCGGATGAAGCGCAGCATCGCGTCGTCAGCATCGAGCGCGGTCAGTTCCACCGTCTCGGACTGGTCGCCCACCGGACGGTGGTAGAGGATTTGCCCACTCGCAATGGTTCCCGGCGACGGCACGATGCGCAGGATCGACCGCGCCAGCACCGACTTGCCGCAGCCGCTCTCGCCCACCAGCCCCACCGTCTCGCCGCGATGCAGCGTGAAGCTGGCGCCATCCACCGCGCGCACCAGCCCGCCGGACAGTGGAAAGTGCGTGTGCAAGTCTTTGACTTCGAGCAGGACAGGCGCCCGCATAATCGTTATTCGCTATTCGTAATTCGCAAAATGCGCAGGGAGTATGGTTCTAGTGTAAGATTGAGGGGTGTGTCGGCTACAATTTCCGTCAACGCCAGCGGATCGATCCACGTTGCGTGACCCGCGGCGGAGACGGAGAGGGTTGTGGATAGCGGCGTCAAGCCTTCGTTGGTGAGGATGTAGTAGTGGATGCCTTCCTTGATGACGTGGCGGTAGCGCAGATCCGGCGCGGGTGGCGTCGCAACCAGATCGGGCGGAACGAGGCGATCTATCGCCGTCAGGAAATCCTCCACGGATTGAGCGGATTTAACGGAAGGGGGAGGGTCGGACTGCCAGGCGATGAGCCGTCCAGCATCGGCGAGGATTTGCAGGGCCAGTTTGGCCTCTTCGGAGATGGCGGTAAGGCCGTCGAGGATCGCGGCCTGGTAATGCATCCCGGCGATGAAGATGCCCTCAGGCGTCACCTCTGCATCTTCCCACAGGTGGCGCAGTTCCAGATAGTTGAAGTCGCGCTGGTGCTGGAAGCAGATTTTGGCCGCCGCCCAGGGCAGGTCGATGGATTCGGTCAGGATGGCGATGTGGCACTTGTGTTCGCTATCAGTGTTCAGCCAGCTCATCCGCCGGACGTAATCGGCGAACGGCTTGTACTCATCCCACCACGGGCTGTGTGGGCCGACGTCGGGCGGGCGCTCGTCCTTGCGCGGGCCGCGGATCGAGTAGAAGAAGGCGTGCGGGTACAGCAGGTTCACGCCACGCACAAACAACCAATCCACCAGCCACTTCATCTCCTGCCAGGTGAAGCCGTGTCCATACGCGCCGAAACACTCGTTGCTGTTGCGCCGCCGTCCCAGGTGCCGCGCCGCGGATGACGAGCACTTTCCTTGTGTGGACTCCGGCCCTTCCAGCGCCGTCGGGCCGGGGAGCAGCCAGCGCCACACGATATCCTGCCCAGGGATGTGGAAGTAGCGCAGGTAGCCGATGTCGTCGCCGCGTCCCGGATGGCCCGTGAGCGCGATCCCGTGCGCCTCGCACCAGTCGTAGAGCGGCCGGTAATAGGTGGTTTCCAGGCGATGGGCCAGCGCGCGCTTGTAGTCCTCGCGGTAGCGTTCCGCGTCCGGTCCGTCGTCGTACCACAGCGCGGGCAGGTGCGGGGTGAAGTCGTAGCCCAGGTAGGCGCTGACGTGTTCCAGGATGCCCATCGTGCCGGGCCAGACATTGCGCTCGCGCGGGCGACCGAGCAGCCCCGGTTCGTCGGTAAAGATGGCGCGGATCGTCGTGCCGAAGTGGTCGCCCAGCGCCTCGGCGTAGCGGTCGTAGACCAGGTGGATGAACGTCGCCGTCGCGTCGGGATTGAGGATGTCGGCGGCGGGCGGCGTGTCCTCTTCCGGTCCCTCGCCGATGTAGTGGAGGCCGCGAATCACGGCATCGACAGGGCGATCGACGATGGCGATTTTTTGTCCGTTCGCGCGCTCGGCGATGGCAACCAGGTTATGGGGCGAATTGTCAATTCGCCCTGCATCTTCTAGCGCCAGACAACGGCACTGGTAGATCGGGTTTTCGGCGACGACTTGGCCCGAAGACGAACCGGAGGGGTACATTCCCTCGTCGTATAGGATGACAAACATCTCACGGCGTTTGGCCTCTTCCACGGCGACGCGCATGAAGTACAGCATCCGGTCGGACATCCAGCCGGTGTCGCGGGGCAGCCCCACGCGCGGGTGGATGACGAAGCCATAGACGCCGTGCGCCTCGAAGTCCGCGATCTGCCGGACGATCTCTGCCTCATCCAGCGCGTCGTTCCAGAACCAGAACGGCGCCATACTGAATTCACGGGGCGGGTTAAGAAAAGCGTTTTCCATTCGGTCTCCTTGTTTCGGGTTCTGGGTTTGGAGTTTTGGGTTGTGGGTGTTAGGTGGTTGGGTGGTTAGGTCGTTCACTCATTCGTAATTCGTAATTCGTAATTCGTAACTCGCTATTCGTTATTCGCCGATTCTCCATTCGCTGATTCTTTTTTCGCCGATTCGCTCATCTCTCCCCACCAGTCCGCCAGGCTTTGGAGGACGTGCTGCAAATTATCGCGCCAGCGAACCTCTTCCCAGGCCAGGGGGAGCCAGATTTCTTGACGACCGACCCGCGCGTGCTCGCCCAAGCGCCGCCGAATCCGCGCGATCTTGCCGGGATCGAAGCGTTTGAGCCACGGCGGGCGCAGCGCGATTTGCCCGTTTTCCACGACGATGGCCGGGATGCGGGCGTCGCGCGCCAGAATCTTGAGCCGCAACTGGTAGATGAGGTTCTGCGCTTCCTGCGGCAGCGGCCCGAAGCGGTCCCCCAGTTCCTCTTGCAGGTGGGTGACTTCCTCCGCGGTGGTCAGTTCGGCCAGACGGCGGTAGAGTTGCAGGCGCAGTGTGTCGTCGGGGATATAGTCCGCGGGCAGGCCCACCGCCAGCGGCAGCTCGATGGTGATGGAGCCGAGTGGTTCCGGCGGCTCCGGCTGGCCGGCGCGCTCCGCCTTGAGGCGGTTGACGGCCCGCGAGAGCATGCGCGTGTAGAGCGTGAAGCCCACGTCGGCGACGTGCCCGTGTTGTTGCCTGCCGAGGATGTCCCCCGCGCCACGAATTTCCAGATCGCGCAGGGCCACGGTGAAACCGCCACCGCCGCTCGTCGCTTCGTCGAGCGCCTGCAACCGTGCGCGGGCCTCGTCGTTCATCCGCCGCTTGTGGAAGAAATAGGCGTATCCCCGTCGCGTCCCGCGTCCCACGCGGCCCCGCAACTGGTACAACTGCGCCAGCCCAAAGCGGTCCGCCCGTTCGACGATGAGCGTGTTGGCGTTGGGGAAGTCCAAGCCACTCTCGATGATCGTCGTCGCCAGCAGAACGTCGACTTCATCGTTGGTGAAGCGCCGCATCGTACGGGCCAGCTCGCGCTCTTGCATCTGCCCGTGCGCCACGGCGATGCGCGCTTCCGGCGCGAGGGTGTGCACACGTTCGGCGACGGCGTGGATCGACTCCACGCGGTTGTGGACGTAGAACACCTGCCCGCCGCGTTTGAGTTCGCGGAGGATCGCGCGCCGTACCACGTCGCTGTCGTAGGCGCCGATGTACGTCGCAATCGGCAGCCGTTCCTGCGGCGGCGTCTCGATGATGCTGACGTCGCGCACGCCGGTCAGCGCCATGTAGAGCGTGCGGGGAATGGGCGTGGCGGTGAGCGTGAGCACATCCACTTCCGTGCGCATCTGCTTGAGGCGCTCCTTGTGGGCGACGCCGAACCGCTGCTCCTCGTCGATGATGACGAGTCCCAAATCCTTGAACGCGATGTCCTGTTGCAGCAGGCGGTGCGTGCCGATGACGATGTCCACTTTCCCTTCGCGTAGTCCCACGAGGACTTTGCGCTGTTCGGCGTCGGTGCGGAAGCGCGACAGCAGTTCTATGGTGACGGGGAAGGACGCGAGACGGTTGCGGAAGGTCTCGTAATGCTGTTGGGCCAGCACCGTCGTCGGCACGAGCATTCCCACCTGTTTGCCGTCCATGACGGCCTTGAACGCGGCGCGCAACGCCACTTCAGTTTTGCCGTAACCGGCATCCCCGCAGATCAGCCGGTCCATGGGGCGGGCCTTCTCCATATCCTCTTTGACGGCGGTAATCGCCTGCACCTGATCCTCGGTTTCGATGTAGGGGAAGGCGGCCTCCAGCTCGTGCTGCCAGGCGGTATCCGGCCCGAAGGCGTAGCCGGGCGCAACCTGCCGGGCTGCGTAGAGTTCCAGCAGTTCTCCGGCGATGTGCGCGGCGGCGGCTTGCACACGCTCTTTCGTCTGTGCCCAGGCCGCGCCGTCCAACCGGCTGAGCCGGGGCGGGGCATCCTCCGCGCCGACGTAGCGCGTGAGGCGGTCGGCCTGATGGATGGGGACGTAGAGCTTATCGCTACCGCGCGGTTCGATTTCGCCGCGTGCCGGTGGGGCAGCATATTCGAGGAGGAGGTATTCGCGCTCGATCTCGTCGACGCCGCGCGTCACCAGTCCCCGGAAAATGCCGATGCCATAATCCTCGTGAACGACCAGATCGCCCGGTTGCAGGTCGGCGAAGTTGAACTCGGGCGAAGCGACGCGGCGGCGCGGGCGGCGGCGCGGTTCCGGCGGTCGCCAGCCGAAGAGTTCCTCGTCGGTGACGAGGTGGCGCGTGCCACGTGTCCCATTCCATTGCCAGCCGCCAGGGGCTGCGCCCTGCACAAAGGTCAGCAGGCCCTCCGGCGCGGCAGGCACGGCCCGCAGCACCGGCGGCGGGTTGAAATCCTGCCACAGTTCCGCCATGCGTTCGGCCTGCCGGCTCACGACGACGACCTGATCGTTCAGCGAGAGCCATTGGCGGATGCGTCCCAGGGCCTCCGGCAGCCGCCCGGCGAAGTGGACTTCGGGTGTGAAGCCCTCCGCCAGCGCGCCCTCGCCGCCCTCTTGCAGCGCGATGGTTCCGGCGCGTTCCAGCCGCGTGTGAATGGCGTCCCAGGCGACGTAGGGCGGTTCTGCCTGCGGCGGCAGATAGCCCTCTTCGGCGATTTGTGTCTTTTGCTCGTCAGCTTCTTCTTCCAGTTCACGCCAGCGCGTGGCCAACTTTTCGACGTCGCACAGCACCACCAGCGCATTGTCGGGCAGGTAGTGCAGGAGCGTGCCGTCTTCCTGGTAGAAGTAGGGGAGGTAGAACTCCAGGTTGGGGAAGGGGAAGGCGGCTTCGAGCGCCTGGGCGTCAGCTTCGAGGAGCCCGCGCACGTCGGTGGGAAGCGGTGTCTCAAGCAGCGCCTGCAGCGTCGCCAGGGCGCGTTCGCCATCCATCGGTAGGGCCTCGCGCACCGGCGTCAGCCAGAAGCTCGTCGTGCGTCCTGCCTCGGGAAGCGAGCGCTGCGTGGCGGGATCGAAGGCGCGGATGGTGTCGATGACGTCGCCGAAGAATTCCAGGCGATACGGCAGCGTCGATTGTGGCGGGTAGATGTCGATCAGACCGCCGCGCCGGCTGAACTGTCCCGGTGCCTGTACGACACTCACGGGTTCATAACCGATGCCGCCCGCGTGGCGCGCCAGGCCGGTGAGAGACTCGCTGGCATCCTTAGGATGCACATCCACCTGGATTTTGCGGGCGGCGCGGCGAAACTGGCGGTAGGGGAGCGTGCGTTGCATCAACGCGCGGACGGAGGTAATGATGATGGGCGGCGCCTCCCCTGCCCCCGCATTCTCACCCACCGCGTCGATGCGGTGCATAAAGAGCTTGGAGAGGACGTCCAGCCGGTCGGTGATGGCCTCTGGTGTCCACGGTGCGCGTTCGTAGAAGAGCACCGGCGGTTCCGGAAATCGGCGTAGCCGTGAGGGATCATCCACCCACAGCTTGAGCGCTTCTACCAGACGGCGGCTTTCGTCGACGGTGGGGACGACAATGACGACGGGAGCGGGCAAGTCCAGGTCTTCACTCAGCGCCGAGATGACCGGTGGGCGCGCGCGCTGCATCAGAGCCGTGCTTGGAAGTTCCAATCCGGCTTGCAGCGCATCGCGCAGTGTTTGGTAAGCGGGATGTTCCCGCACCCATGCTAAAAGTCCATGTAGAAGGGCCATACTTCCTTTATTTTTGTCAGCAGATTTAGCAGATGAAGCAGATTTTCTATTTGCTAACGGGAAAAATCTGCTTAATCTGCTGACGAAAGCATTAACTGGTATCTTGACCGACGTGCCAGGTCATCCCCTGACGTTCGAAATCGGGATCGCCGTTGAGCCACGCTACCGCCAGATCGCAGGCCAGGCGCAGCACTTCCCAGACGATGTGTGTCTCGGCGGCGGAGAAGTCTTGCAGCACGTAGGCGGCGGGATCCATTTGTCCCGGCGGGCGTCCGATGCCCACCCGCAGCCGGGGGAGCGCCTGTGTCCCCAAGAGTTGCATGATGGACTGCACGCCTTTGTGTCCCCCGCTGCTTCCTTCTGGGCGGTAGCGCAGGTCGCCCAGGGGGATGTCCAGGTCGTCGTAGATCACCAACATGCGCGCTGGGTCGATTTTGTAGAAGCGGCTGAGCGGGGCGATGGCCTTGCCGCTCTCGTTCATCCACGTCTGCGGTTTCGCCAGGATGACGCGCCGCGTTCCGATGATCCCGTGAGCGGTCTGCGCGCGGTGTTCCATACGCGTAAAGTTGAGCCGGTGCGCCTGTGCCAGTGCGTCCACAATCTGGAAGCCGATGTTATGGCGATTGTGCATGTAACGTGGACCGGGATTCCCCAACCCGGCGATGAGAAAGAATTCGGTCACAATGCACTCACGGTTCTTCGCGTGCTTGCTCGCGCGTTCCCGGCTCCTGCTTTTCCCGTTGGAGCCGCAGCGCGTAGCGTATGGCAGCCTTAATCGCGATGTAGAGTCCACCGATGACGTAGAGCATAATGGCGAGTTGCACGCCCGTTTTGAACGCGTCCTTGACCGCGTCCATAGAGATGATGGTTCTCGTTCCCTCTCCGGCCTCACCGTCGTCGCCAGGTCCAGGCGTGACGCCAGGGCTAAGGGTAGGAGCGGGGCGCGGGGTGGCCGTGGGCGGCTGCTCGATGGTCGGCGCAATAGGCATGACGCCCTCCGTGGGCAGCGGCGTAGGTGCGCCAACTTCGGTGGGTGTGGCTTCGGGCGTCGGTTCGGGGGTAGGGGTGGCTTCTTCGTTTTGCACCGTGAGATTTTGGACGAAGTAAACGTTGGGCGTTTCGTTGCCGGCTTCGTAGACCACCAGCGCCAGCACGTATTTTCCATTGGGCAAGACCGTAGTGTCCCACGTGCCTAGCGTGCCGTTGACGACCATACTCTGATTATTCCAGATGATGGGATCATCGTGTCGCCAGGCGGTTGAGCCGGTGACCTGGTCACCGGAAGCGTAGAGGATGCCGTAGGAGACGAAACCGGGATGGGTTGCCGTTCCCTGAATGTCGACTACACCACTGACCGTGCTGCCCTCCGGGGGATAGGTGATCGTCCACACCGCATCCTGTGTGAGCGGCGCCGCCCAGCCCTGCCCCACGCCGGACAGCAGGAGGATGAGGGAGAGCAGAATGCTGTAGCGTATCAGTTTTGTCCCTTGCATACCAACTCCTCGCGAAAATAGTTGCTTCTATGCATCGGAAAAGTTTATCACGAAAGAGAGGGTTGGCAAGTGCCTGTGGCAGAAATAGTGTGCAACTTTGTGAAATCTAGATCGTAATACTATTACGACATTACAAAAGGGAGGTCATACAATGGCAAACAATAAGTTGCGCCGGCAACATGGTATCGTCGCCGGGGTGTGTGGTGGGTTGGGCGCGTTCTACGGCATTTCGCCGTTCTGGTTCCGGTTGCTTTTCCTGATTCTGCTGGTTCCGGGCGGGCTGCCGGGGTTGGTTCCCTACGTCATTCTGTGGTTGGTGATACCGCGGCGGCGGCGAGGGGAGTGAGTGGGGATTAGTAACAGGTAATCGGTAACTGGTAACTGGTAACTGGTAATTGGGGATTGGGAAGTGGTTTGTTTCACCAATCCCTAATCCCGGATTACTGATCACCAATCTCTAGCAAAAGACCGGGGTTTTACAAAGACCCCGGTCTTTTTTTCTTTTTTTTATCCGTAAAATCCGTGTGCATCCGTGTACTAAAAAAGTTGCGTGCGTCAGTAAGAGGGATTAGAGTGCGAGATCTCCAGCCCGTTGACTTGCACCAGCGCGGGCACGATGATGGCGCGGGGGTTGCGCGCCCCGTAGCTCATCGACGTGTTGGCGACGACCTGCGCTTGCGAGAGCCACGCCAGCCTCTCGCCGAAGATGTCGAGCAGGCTCTGCGTCAGCCGCACGTTGTAGGGCACGACCACCGAGCCATCCTTCTTGAGCAGCAGCGCGCCGAAACGCGAGCTGCCGGTAACCAGCCCCTTGGAAGGGTTGACGATGTTCATGTAGTGCAGGTAGGGGATGTAGAGGACGTCGTTCTCGCGCGGCATCGCCATCAATTCTTCCAGCGTGCTCGCCGCCACGTCGCCGCCCTGCATCACGATGCTGCTGTGCGGCACGGTGTGCCCGGTCGGCTGCGCATCGAACTCGTCGGCCTCGTCCTGCGACCAGACAAAGCTCTTGAACACCCCGTCGCTGAAGATGGGGAACGGCTGGCGCGGCATGCCCATCATATCGCGCCGGAACGGGAAGGTCTCGCGCCGTGTGGGATCGTCCGTCAGTGTGAAGTGCGGAGAGAAGACGCGCTGGCCGACTTTGTCTTCGCTGAGGAACGAGTAACCACGCTTCATCAGGCCGCCGTTGTAGCCGATGTAGCCCATAAACGTCAGCAATTCGGCGATGGCTGCCGGGCCAAGGACGATGTCATACGTTCCCAGCGGAAGCTGCTGCGGCGTATCGTGCTCGTAGTGCTCCACCAGGAACGCCAAATCGCGCCGCAATACGTCCGGGTCCAGGTCGGCTTTCTGCTGTGCGGATTGCTCGGCGATCACTTCCCACTTGAGTCCCGTGTGCGAGAGCACGATGGTGACCTGCGCGTCCGAGGTCTTGAAGTACTGCGTATGCTCCGAGCGAGTGTTGATTTGGGCGAGGGTGTTCGCGCCGCAGGAGAAAATGCCCGATAGTTGAATCTGATCCGTCTCCAGTCCCGCCACAGCCTGGTTGAAGAATGCCAGACGTTCTTCGTTGCTCAAGGTGGCCAACGCGGGATCGTAGGCGCTCTCGTCGCTGAAGGACTCGGTGTAGACCGGCACGGTGGGCTGGTAACTCAGGGGCTGGGCGTGTAAGACCATCTCGGCGGCGATGTCCACACCTTGCTGCATTTCCTCCAGCTTATCCAGCGCGGTGATCAGCCCGTAACTGGCGCGCTGCCGGTCCTTGTGGGCGGTGATCTCCAGGCGGATGAGATGCTCGTTGGTGTTCAACGAAATGGCTGAGTTGGCAAAACGCATCAGATAACTATCTTCTTCGTGGTAGAGGAACGTGGCTTCCACGCCTTTCGCCAGCGCGTACGCGCGCAAGTCATGCAGGGTTTGCAGAATTTGATCTTTCACGGCTACTCTCCTATTCTCACGCGATCAAAGCGGCAGACCGGCACGCCATGGCCCAATTGCATAACCTGGTTGGGCTGGCCTTTGCCGCAGTTCGGGACGTAGCACACTTCCCAGGTGGATGCATCGCCCACCGCCGACAACGAATTGTAGAACGGAACCGTCTCGCCCTGGTACGTTGCGTTCTTGACCACGTTCGTGACCTCTCCATCCTCCACCAGCCAGCCGATCTCGGTGGCGAAGTGGAACTGCTCGCGGTTCGAGCCGATGGACCAGCTCTTGTCGCCATCGAGGATGATGCCCCGCTCGGTGTTGTGAATGATGTCGTCCAGCGTTCCATCCTCGCCGGGATCGACGTTGATGTTGGTCATGCGCTCGATGGGCACGCGATAGAACGACGTGGCGCGGTTCGCGCCGCTGCTGCCGTCGAAAATGACCTTGTTGGCGCGCGCGTTGGCTTCCTCGACCATTTGTCGTCCGGTGATCGCGCCCACGAGCAAGCCTTTATCGATCAGCAGATTGTTCTGGGCAGGGATGCCGTCGTCGTCGTAGCCGAAGCTGCCGGGGCTGTTGGGGATCGTCGCATCTGCACGGACCGTCAGCTTGTCGGAGCCGTAGCGCAGCGTGCCGAAATCGCTGAGCCGGACGAACGAGCCGCCCGCGTAGGCCAGCTCGTAGCCCAGGATGCGGTCCAGCTCGAGGGCGTGCCCAATGGTCTCGTGCGTCTGCAAGAACATAATGCCGGGCAGCAGAATGACCGACCGCACGTCCTTGGGGCAATCGTCGGCTGCCAGCACCTCGTTCATCTCGCGCACGATGCGTTCAGCGTTCGCGCTGAAGATCTCCATGTCGAGCGTCTCCCAGCCGCGCGTGTCGCCCAGTCGCGGCGGATTGTACTTACGCGAGTGCATCTCGCCCTGCGCATCCAGACCGGCCACCTCTATGGAGGGGAAGACTTCGACGATGGTCTTCTCGATCTCGCTGCCTTCCGAATCCAGGAAGACGATCTGCTTGCGGATGAACGTCAATGCACAGATGCGCTGGAAAACGCCCGGCTGGTTCAGCTTCTCGTCCATCGTTTGCAGAAACGCCAGCTTGTCGGCCAGCGGCACGGTAAACGGGTCGATCTGGTTGGGGCTGGTGAAGGTCGCCTGGATGGCATCCTTTTCCGCCAGGCGGACGGGGAAGGTCACCCGCTCGGCGGCGACGCGGGCGTTGTCGAAAGCTTTGTCGAACAGCGCGCCGAGGTTACTCAGATCCGAAGCCGCCGAGAATCCCCACGCGCCCTTGTACAACACGCGGACGCCCACGCCGCTCTCCCGTGTGGCGGTGGCTTCTTTGAGATTGCCGTTCCACATCAACAGCTCGTTCGTTTCCTCGACGGGATACCAGCGCGCGTCCACGTAGAGCGCGCCCGCGGCCCGGAGGCGGTCAATGTGTTCTTGTAATTGCTTGCGCATCCTATTCTCCTTATTCTGAAGTTGTGTTCGGTTATAATACCACAGATTCCGGGGCAGTGCAGTGAAATTTGTATCCAAACTTTTAGCCCATTGATCATGTCCTTATCCTTGCTGTTGATCGCCGCACCTTGCCGTGGGCCTGGGGTGGGGAAGGCGGTTGAACGCGAGATCAGGAAAGACGCGCAGGTGACGGCTATCCTGGCGGACGTCCAGGTGAACAACCGGCAGGCTGTGCGCTTCCGGCAGAAGCACGGCTACCGCACTGTCAGCGGCCCCACACTGATGCCCGACCAGACGACGGTGTTTGGGCTGCGGAAGGATATTGACCGGCAATAAAACGTCCGGATATGCTATAATAGTTTTATGAGGCATACAAAATCTGAAAGGGAGGTATCTTTATGGAAGAAGTACTCACCCTCCATATTTCTGGTGAAGTCCGGTCTATGCTCAACCGCACCACAGAGGAACTGGCCCGCGATATACAACTCTACGCGGCTTTGATGTTGTTTCGCAGTGGCAAGCTCTCTTCCGGTGCAGCCGCGGAAATGGCCGGGGTGCCACGTGTGATGTTTCTGGACCTCTGCGCCGAGTACAAGATTCCTGTTACAAACATTACCGGTGCAGACTTGCGGCGGGAATTGGCCGATGATGAAGTTTCCCATCGTTTGTGATACTACGCTTTGGCTCTACCTGGGCCGTATCCAACAGATTGGCTTGCTGTCTGGCCTATTTGCGCCGATTTACATTCCGGAAATAGTTTTGTTGGAATTGGATATGGGACGTTTGTTGCGCTCAGATACACTAGATCCGCGCATGTTACCTTGGGTGACACCTGTTGACGTCACCCAGGATGATCTGGCGCGATTGCCCTTCAACCGCCTGGGCGCAGGGGAGCGGGCTACCATTGCCTACGCTTATGCTCATCAGGTTGTGACGACGGGGTTAGACGATCTTCGGGCGCGCCAATTGGCCGAGTCTCTGGGTTTACACGTTACTGGAACGCCTGGTGTATTGTTGCGCGCAAAACATGCCGGGCTACTTCCCACTATACGCTCTGCGCTAGATGCACTCGTTTGTCATGGATTCCGGTTAAGCACGGAGTTGTATCTGGAAATTCTAGAGATAGCAAAAGAAGCCTAATCTTTCAGGTTCACTTTTCTTCTACTGCCGAAGCGGGTACCTCATCAGTTCTGTCGATGGGCTGCGTGGCGCGCTTAAAATGATTGCCGCCCAGTACGATATCCCGCGTTTGCGCGCCCTCGATGTGCAAGAAGACGCCCGTTTCAGCCGTCGCCTTGCAGCCGTGAACGAAAGCCCCATCCACGTCCCGCATTTGGATGACCGGCGCGTCCGGCGGCGGCGTGGGCGTGGTGAAACCGTTGATTTCGATGTCCGCCGCATCGGCCAGCATCAGCGCCGGGCCGAGTTGGTCGGCGACCGTGACGTTGTGGAAGCGCAGGCCGCGCACGTTGGTGGCCCAGAATCCGGCGCGGCGCATCGGTTCGAGATTCGGCGCCATCGCCGGGACGCCGGGTTCGGCGTCCAACGCCATCGAAATGTCCACGTTGCTGAAGGTAATTTCCTCCACAGGCATCTCCGGCAGGCCATAGAGGAACGCCGCCGCGTAGCGCACGTCGCGCGCGGTGATGTTGCTGAAGTGCACGCGGCGGAAGCGCGGCGTCCCCTCGTTCACCGGCCAGGGGGAGCGATCTGCGATTTTGTCCGTCCCCCACGCGCCGCAGCCGTAGTAGAGGTTCATGATGAACGGGCACATCACGTCCTTCATCACGATGTTCGTCACGCGGATGTCCTCCACCACGCCGCCGCGCTCGCGCCGCGACTTGAGACGGATGCCCCGGTCGGTACCCACGAAGACGCAGTTGGTGATGGTGACGTTGCGCACGTCGCCGCTCATCTCGCTGCCGATGACGACACCGCCGTGCCCGTGCACCATTGTGCAGTTGGTGATGGTGATGTTCTCGCACGGCAGTAGCCTGTCGCGGCCTTCTTCCTCCGTCCCGGCTTTGATCGTAACGCAGTCGTCGCCCACATCGATGTGGCAATTGCTGACGTGGACGTTGGTACACGATTCGGGATTGACGCCGTCGGTGTTGGGCGAATCCGCCGGATTGGCGATGGTGACCTTGTCCACGGTGACGTTGTTGCAAGCGTAGGGGTGGAGGGTCCAACTGGGCGAGTTGGTGCAGGTGATGCCTTCGATGACGACGTTGGTGCAGCGGCTGAAGGAGATGAGGCGCGGACGCGGGTAATCGAGCGCGCGGTCGCGGTGCAGCTTCCACCAGAACGCGCCACGCCCATCGACCGTTCCCCTCCCAACGACGGCGATGTGCGTCAGATCGTCGCCGCCGATGAGGGGTGCATGGGTTTTGCGGCTGACCCCTTCCCAACGGTTCTCGACGGTCGGGTAGTCGGCGGTGTTCTGGCTGCCCAGCAGCGTCGCTCCGGCATCCAGGTAGAGCGTGACGTGGCTCTTGAGGAACAGCGAGCCGGTGACGTATTGCCCTGCAGGGACGTGGACCGTGCCGCCCCCGGCCTGGCTGCATGCTTCGATGGCGGCTTGTAGGGCAGCCGTGTCGAGCGTTTCCCCGTCGCCGGTCGCGCCGAAGTCTAGAACGTTGTACGTAATGTGTGGTTTGTTCGATAGGGTCATCGGAATCACCTCCGCAAAATGAACCACGAATCTTCACGAATAGAGACCAAAATTGGTGGGAATTCGTGAAGATTCGTGGTAAAATTTCACACTTTTCGGTTAATCGCTCGGGATCTGTCCGCTGACACCCTCGACGAGCCAGTCGAAGCTGAGAAGGTCGGGATCGGACATCGTCTCGCCGGCAGCGACGCGAATGGTTCCTGTCTGGTCGGCGATAGGGCCGGTGAAGGGATGGAAGTCCCCGCTGATGATTTGCGCTTTGGTGGCGTTCACCTCGTCCTGCACGGCCTGCGGCACCATCGCGCCGAAGGGAGCGAGGTCCAGGATGTCATCGGCCATGCCGCCCCAGTAGGCGTGCGTCTCCCAGGTGCCGTCTATCGCGGCCTGGACCGTCTGCTCGTAATAGACGCCCCAGTCCCAGATCGGAGCAGTCAGCACGGCGTTGGGAGCCACGTCTTGGGAGATGGCGTTGTAGCCGATGGCGTAGACGCCGTTTTCCTCGGCCAGCTTGTCCGGTTCGGTGGAATCGCTCTCGCGGGCGATGACGTCGGCGCCAAAGTCCAGCAGCGCCTGGGCGGCCTCGCGCTCGGCGACGGGATCGAACCAACTGAAGATCCATACGGGGTGTACTTCGATGGCAGCGTTGACGCTGCGCGCGCCCAGGGCGAAGGCGTTGAGGTTGCGCACCACTTCGGGGATGGGGTAGGGGGCGACGTAGCCCAGCACGTTCGACGTCGTCATCCGCCCGGCGGTGATCCCCGCCAGATACCAGCCTTCGTACCCGCGCCCGTCGTAGATGGCGACGTTCTCCGCGGTCAGATAGCCGGTGCAATGCTCGAAGTACACGTCTGGATAGGCCTCGGCGACTTCGAGCACGGAGTCCATATAGCCGAACGAGGTGGCGAAAATCATATCGTAGCCCTGCTCGGCGTAGTCGCGCAGCACGCGCTCGGCGTCCGGGCCTTCCGAGACCAGCTCGATGTAGCTCGTTTCGACGTTGTCGAAGGCTGCCTCCATCGCCTGGCGGCCCTGGTCGTGGGCATAGCTCCAGCCCAGATCGCCCACCGGGCCGACGTAGATGAAAGCGACGCGGAAGGGGTCGTCCGCCCCCGGGCCTTTCGCGCCGCCACATGCTGCGACCATCAAGGCGCAGATAACGAGCAAAACGGTCAGTAACCAACGTGATTTAATCATCGGAGTCCTCCTTATAAGTTGAAAGTTAAAGTCTAAGGCCGAAAGTCAGACAATATTCTGGCACAATCTGTGGCTAATGCAAACAGGCGTATGTGCCGTTGGCGCGTTTGTCTTTCCCAAGTAAAATGTGGGCTATGCCGTTCGATTTCGATCCTCAATCCTATCCAACCACACCGGGCTGCTATCTGATGAAGGATACCGGCGGGCGGGTGATCTACGTGGGCAAGGCCAAGAATCTGCGCCGCCGGCTGGCGTCGTACTTCCGCCCCAATCGCCGCCGCCGGACAGGCCGTGATTATCGGATGAGCCGACTCGTTGCGTCAATCGCGACGATTGACGTAATCCTGGTCCGCAATGCGATGGAGAGCCTGGTACTGGAAAACAACCTCATCAAGCACTACCATCCGCGCTTCAACCGGATGTTGATGCCTGACGATACCGGCTATCACTACATCGTCCTGACCGGCGAACCGCTGCCGCGTCTGTTGCCCTACCGCAAGCTGCGCATCAACAAGGCGCTCGCCGACAAGGAGGTCGAACGACGCCTTGGCCCGTATCTGACCCGCGAATCGCGTGATGGGCTGTTGACTTACGTGGCGGATCACTTCGGCTTGCGGACGTGCCAGCCGTTGGGAACGCGCGTCTGCCTGCGCTATCACTTGCGGGCGTGCGGCGGTGTCTGCGAAAAGCGCGTATCCGTGGATGAGTACGCTGCGGCGGTGCAGGCGGCGCTCACTTTCCTGGCGCGTCCGAATGTGGACCTGGTCGCCGACATGCGCGCGGAGATGGCGGCTTGCGCGGAACGGCTGGAGTTCGAGCGCGCGCAGCGCGTCAAGGAGCAGATGCTCGCGCTGGAGGCCACGCTCCAGCCGCAAATCGTCGAGCGCGACGTGGACTACGACCAGGACGTGGTGTACTTCGGGCCGGACGCGGCGCGCCGGGCGCTCGTGGCGACGATCTGTAAGGGCGCGCTGCTCGATGTGGCGCTCTGTTCCCTCGACGTGAGCGCGAGCTATGCCCAGGCCTGCCGCGACTTTCTGACGACGCGTTACGCCCGTTCCGGGCCGGAGGAAGTGCTCTGCAATGCGCCGGAGGAAGTTATGGCGGCGTTCGCCGCTCTGGTGGACAAGAGGCGGGTGTACCTTCCCAGTAGCGATGTCGAACGCGGACTATTGGAGCTGTGCCGCCTGAACTATGAGTATCGGATCAAGGTTTCATAAAAGAGGATCCGCATAAATTTTTACCACGAATTTTCACGAATAGAAATCAGAAGTATTTTCTCAAAAATCTGGGGGTGGGGGTTTGGGGGCGGGCATAGCC
>JBNGDO010000047.1:0-30970 GCA_049975385.1 Anaerolineae bacterium
GAGTCCCCGGTGAGACTCGAACTCACAACCCCCTGGTTCGAAGCCAGGTGCGCTGTCCATTGCGCCACGGGGACTGGATTGGCTGACGTATAGAAAAAGCCGGACACGTCGGCCCGGCTTTAGGGTGACTGGTGGGACTCGAACCCACAGTTGCCTGAGTCACAGTCAGGAGCCTTAACCATTAGGCCACAGCCACCATATTACGAGCGAAATTTTACCACAGAACGGGAAATGGGCAAATCGCTCATCATAGTGGGACTGTCATTGGCTCGCGACGATCACTTTGCTTCTTCAGTTGTAGCGAATGGATTTCCGATGGGGAGCAAAATGTGAAAGGTGCTCCCAGGGAATTTCTCCTCATCGTACCCGGGGCTTTCAGCCCACACTTTGCCGTTATGGGCTTCGATAATGCCTTTGGAAACGACCAATCCGAGACCTAAACCGCCGCCTTTGAACGCCGTCTTGCTGGAACGATGCAATGCCACGTCTTCCAACACGTAGAAGCGTTCGAAGATGTGGATGAGTTCCTGAGGCGGAATGCCAACTCCAGAATCTTTGATCCAGATGTGCACGACATCTTCCAGGGTCTCGGCATCGATGATCACTTTCCCATTATCCGGTGTATATTTTATGGAATTGCTGATGAGATTGCCGATGGCCTGGTGCAGCCGTCGTGGATCGCCCTCGATCACCGGCGCTTTCTTAATGCCCTGGCCCAGTTCGATGGTCATGTTGCGCTGTGGGCCGAAGCTGCGCAGGTTATGCAGCACTGATTGGATCACCGAATGGATAAATACCGGTTCGCGTGACAGATCGAGACGATTCGCATCAATCAGCGAGACATTGAGGATATCTTGAATGACTTCACTCAACCGTTTGACGGCATCAGAGACTTTAGACAACAGATGGCGCGGGCTGCCCTCACTTTCATCTTCACCTGGAATGGCAGGATTGGAACGGAGGATTTGCAGGTAGCCGTAGATGACGGTAAGCGGCGTGCGCAACTCGTGCCCAGCTAACACAACGAAGTCGGACTTCATCTTCTCGACGCGTTGGAGTTCCGCATTGGCGTTTTCTAGCTCGCGGATTTTTTCCTCAAGCCGGTTGACCAGACGTTGGTTGTATTCCAGCAGGTATTCGGCCTTTTCTTCGGGTGTGCCGACCTCATCTTCGAGGCCCACCAGATAGGCGCGAACTTGATCACTGAAGCGATCCACATCGATGGGTTTAGGGATGTAGCCATTACATCCGGCCACCAGCGCGCGCTCTCGGTCGCCGCGCAACGTTGCGGCTGTGACGGCGATGATGGGCACTTCTCCTAGGCCCTCGATCGTACGCATCCGCGTAGTCACCTCGTAGCCGTCAAGCCCGCTGATGTTGATGTCCATCAGGATGAGGTCTGGTTTTTCGTGTCGCGCTGCCTCGATGGCGCCTAACCCGTTATCGGCTAGTGCCACCTCAAATCCTTCGGCGGTGAGGATGCGTTGGACTAGCCGCTGGCTGGCGAGATCATCTTCAACATACAGAATCTTCGTCATTTTTCCTCGTCATTTTTTCCCAGGAGTGCGCTGATCTCTTGTAGCAGGTCCTCATCCATAAACGACCCTTTTTGCAGGAGCATTTGAATCTGACCCTGGAGGCGTTCCCGATCTCTCAAGTTCAACTCTTTTGCTGTGATTACGATAACCGGGATATCTTTTAGCTTTGGATCGGCTTTGAGTTCGTCGATCACGGCAAACCCGTCCATATCCGGCATCATCAGGTCGAGCAGGATCAGATCGGGCTGCGTCGCACGGATCATATTCAGGCCTTCTTTGCCAGTATGTGCCTCGTTGATCTGGAATTCGCCGTGCGTTTGCAGAATACGCCGCAAGAGACGGGCTGCCTCCGGATTGTCTTCCACAATCATAATCTGCTGTACGCGCTTGTCGAGTTGATCGAGCGCTCCGAGCAGCCCTGTTTGAGACGGCGGAGCGGGTGCGGGTTTTTCAGGGACCACCGGTGTGAGAGATTCTGCGCTGGCCGGCAATACCTTAAACCAGTCTTCTTCGAGAAGGAATTTTTCCACGGGAAAGGTGTGCCCGGAACAGCAAACTACCACCGTCTCGTTGCGGTCGATGACGCCCATATTCAGCAGCTTGAATAGACCGGCAAAGGCTACCGCTGCGGCAGGCTCGATGGACAGGCCCTCCATCTTCGCCATCACGTGTAACGCCCGGAAAGCCTCCTCGTCGGAGACGGATTCGAAGGTGCCGCCGTGCTCCTGCACAACGCGGTACAGATATTCATAGGCTGGACCCGGGTCGCCGGTGGCGATGGTGATCACCCGCGTTGAGGGATCGGTCACCACCTCGGCCTGAGGCAGGTTTTTGCGCCAGGAGTTAGTCATTGGGGCGCAGCCGTCGGCCTGGATTAGGGCCAGTTTGGGCAGGCGGTTGACCAATCCCATCTGATAGAGCTCCTCGTAACCTTTCCAGAAACCGATAGGGCCCATGCCGCCGCTTACGGCCTGGATGTACCAGTCGGGTGTGCGCCAGGGCACGCCGGGCTGTGGTGGGCCTAACTCAGCGGCGAGTTGCTCGGCGACCTCAAAGGCGATAGTCTTCATGCTCTCGCGTGTCCCGGTGTTGCGGATGCCGCGATCAGCTAGTATTCCCCGGTGTTCGGCGAATTGTGCCGCGACCTTTTTTGTCACATCGTAGGTGGCCGTTACTTTAACCACCTCGCTGCCGTAGATGGCAATCTCGCGCATCTTTTCAGGCGGGACCAGGCTGGGTAAGAAAGTCCATAGTTTTATACCGGCGTGGGCCGAGTAGGCGGAGTACGAAATGGCAACATTGCCCGTCGAGGCGACGACGAGTTCGGTGATACCGGCTTCTTTCATCATTGAGATGACCATCGCCGCTTGACGGTCTTTGAAGGAGTTGGTGGGGTTCTGGCGTTCATCCTTGATGAAAAGGTTCGGCGCCCCGAGCATCATGCCCAGGTTGTTAGCGCGCAGAAGTGTCGTGCCACCTTCGCCCATCGTGATTTGGAAGTCGTCGCGTCTGACCGGTAGCAGTTCGCGGTAACGCCACATTGTAAAGGGCCGTTGGCGCAGGATATCCGGCCAAAGCCGTGAGACACGGTTATAGTCATACCGAACTTCCATCCAATCATGCCCACAAGCGCTACAGATATGTGTTGGGAGGACAAACGGCTGGCGATGACCGCATTTACCACATTCGAGTTCGAGATCCATTGGAATGGCGGCTGGTATAACTTGCATGGTTACCTCTATTTGTTAAGTGATATACTGACCCAGACGTATTTTGCTAAACTTTCTACGCCTACAAAGCATTGGAATAGCCTTAGTTTTTCATGTCCAGGTCAGTAAGTGGTTTCCTGGTTAATCAGTACACTATCAAGAATAGCACAAGTTTGGATAAGAACAAGCGCAAGGCGCTGATAGATGCTGCAACGGAGTTTTGCACTTTCAGTGGTTCTGTTGTACAATTCAGACAGCCGCCGGAAGTTGATCATCGGGTAATGAGTTTCCAATGGCACTTCCTGCTTATTCTCGTATAATGCGAATGCTGATGCGTTAGCATCTGCTCTCCAGTGAATAGAGGATTTTCAGCGATGAGTAACCGTAGATCAGTGCCTGCACCGGAAGAAAAGGTCGAGTCTGCCAAATCAGACAAGCGGCGGACGCGTGGCCTTTCCGAGCGGCTGCGGCAACCGTTGTCTCCGCAGCCAGAGGCCGCGGAGACGCCGAAACCCTCAGCGGCACCTCAGACACATCTGGTAGCAGAACCACTTTCTGGTAAGCCGGCTAGTGCAAAAGCTGCCAAACCTGCCGACTCGTCACCAAAGGCACCGGCTGCGCCAGAAACGCAGCAGATTTCTGGGAAGTCTCAAGTTGCGTATGAAGGGCTACTCACAGCGGGAGTACAATTACAGGGTCGCTACAAAGTCCTTGGCGTTATTGGGATCGGTGGCATGGGAGCTGTTTACAAAGCTCAAGACTTGCGTTTCCCGGGTGTGTTGCGTTTGTGTGCGGTGAAGGAGATGATCAACACGGCGTCGGACCCGCAAGTGCGGCAGATGATCGTGCGCAACTTTGAACGCGAGGCGAGTATTTTGGCGACGTTAGGCCATCCCGCGATTCCACAGGTTTACGATTACTTTACTGAAGGCTCACGCTGTTATCTGGTCGAGGAGTTTGTGACTGGCAAAGACCTTGAGGCGCGGCTGGCAGAGACGGAAGGCTTTTTCTCTGAGACGTTGGTCGCTGATTGGGCTATGCAGCTTTGTGAGGTGCTTTCGTATTTACACAACCATAAACCGCGGCCGATCATCTTTCGGGACTTGAAGCCCTCCAACATTATGTTGGACGCTCACAACCGCATACGTCTGGTTGATTTCGGCATCGCCAAACTCTTCCAGAGCGGCGAAAAGGGCACGATGATCGGCACCGAAGGCTATTCCCCTCCTGAACAATACCGGGGTATTGCGGAACCGCGCGGCGACATCTATGCACTTGGCGCCACATTGCATCATCTCTTGAGCAAGCAAGACCCACGCCTGGAGCCGCCTTTCTCTTTTCATGAGCGCCCTATCCACAGAACAAACCCCACTGTTTCCCGTGAATTAATCGAGGTGATTGACAAAGCATTGGAGTATGATATTAACAAGCGCTGGGGGTCGGCAGAGGAATTCCGGCGCGCTATGGCTGCCAGTCTTTCGATCAAAATTGGCAGTGGCTCGCTAACTGGTGATACGGGAGGGTTCGATACCGGTGTTGTCAAGCCGCTGTGGAAGTTTGCCTGTGAGGACGAAATTCGTGGCTCGGTGACAGTGTCTGATGGCATAGTTTTTGTACCTTCCTATGATCATAACGTGTATGCACTGGCTGAGGAAACCGGTAAATTTGTGTGGAAGTATCCTACCGAAGGCGGAATTGCTTCTAAACCCTGGGTCTCGGAAGGGATGGCAGTTTTTGGCTCGATCGACAAAGTTGTCTATGCGGTAGATATTAAGACTGGGCGTTTGTTGTGGACGATGCCGACGCAAGGACGGATCTTCTCCTCGCCTTACGGTGAGTTGGGGCACATTTTCATCGGTTCTGACGATCGGCATATTTACGCCATCCACCAGATGTCTGGCCGTCGTGCGTGGACTTATGCGGCGGACGCTGAAGTCCGTTCCCAGCCGCTGGTAGCAGAGAACTTGATTCTATTTGCGTGCCAGATGGGTATGGTGTATGCACTCAGTCTGAACCGTGAACATCGGTGGCGTTTCCGCGCGCGGCGAGGTTTTTTGGCCTCGCCGGTGATACACGACGGGCTGGTATTTATTGGATCGCTGGACAATCATTTCTACGCCCTGGACGCGCGTTCTGGTTGGGCTACCTGGAAGTATCGTGCCGGCGGCAGTATCGTTTCGACGGCGGCAATTTGGAAGAACATAGTCTTTTTCGGATCCGTTGATGGCTACATTTATGCTTTGGATACGGATGATGGACGTGTTGTCTGGCGTTATCAAACCGAGGATCAGATCACTGGGGCGGCGAATGTCGCTGAGGGTAATCTCTACATCGGCGGCGTAGATGGCAATCTCTATTGCTTCGATGCCCTTACTGGGGCTGTGCACTGGCGCTATCAAACTGATGGCCCGATCACCGGCGCACCACAGATTGCTGACGGTATCGTTTATGTAGGTTCTGCGGATCATTACGTATACGCGATTCCGATGTGACTTGGGACTATGGGGGATGAATGGCGGGGATAAAGGCCTGGTTACGTAGAAAGTTTGGTAAGTCGGTGCAGCGTGAGCAAGAAGACAGTGCCGCTGCAAACTTGTTCAAGAAGCCGGAAACGGCGCCGGTTGAGGAGGTGCAGGTCGAACCCGCTCCGGAAACAGGAGTACAGCGAGCTTGGGAGGCTTCCGGCGTCTTCTCCGTCGGGTGGTGTACCGATGTGGGACATATGCGTAATCATAATGAAGACGCACTTTTTGTCCTATCTGGAGAACAGGAAGCAAATAATGCTGCGCCCCCGTTCGGTCTTTTTATGTTGGCCGATGGGATGGGGGGGCACCAATCCGGCGAAATTGCCAGTGCGTTGGCGTTGCGGATAGCGGCTGGTTGGCTCCTATCTCATGTTTATTTCCCGCTGGTGGATGGTGGGGACCGGGGGGGCGATCAGCCTTCGTTGACCGATGTGGTTCGTGAGGCGGTTTCGCAGGCCAACCGGGTCGTCACGCGCGATTTCCCTGGCAGTGGCAGCACTTTGACATGCGGCATGATCCTCGGTGATCGCCTTTTTGTTGGTCACGTTGGTGATAGTCGCGCTTATCTTTTGCGTGTTGGTCAGCCCATGAGACAATTAACGAAAGATCACTCGTTGATCAGTCGTCTGATGGAGATGGGGCAGTTGACCGAGGAGGAGGCAGCAGTCCATCCCCAACGCAACGTGCTGTACCGCGCGATTGGTCAGGGAGCCACCCTGGAAATTGATGTCTTCACGTATGCGCTGGAACCTGGCGATCGTTTACTTCTGTGCAGCGATGGATTGTGGGGAATGGTGGACGACGCAGAAATCTGGCGCATGGTCCAGGAAGCAGCGACGCCGCAGCAAGCTTGCGCGCAGTTGGTCGAGGCTGCCAATGCTGCTGGTGGCAACGATAATGTCTCAGTTGTTTTAGTCGAAACCTGGTGCGAGCAGAATTAAGGGGTGCGATGGCGACCATTAACTCCCAGAAAGACTACTACGCGATCCTAAATCTCTCCCTGAATGCGGATGCCGATGAGATCAAGCAGGCTTATCGCGAAAAAGCGCGCGATTATCATCCCGACAGTGGACACGGCGACGCAGAGCGTTTCCGGGAAATCCAAGAAGCCTACGAAGTCTTGCGTGATGAAGTTTTGCGGCGCGCGTATGACCGGCAACGGGAAAAGCAGGGGCTTTCTGAAGAGGCACCGGTAGGTTTGGTCTTGCTTCAGAGCCGTACTGAAGCATTACCTCTGGATGTAGCTCAAATACTCTATGTTCTCGTTGAAATTCAGCCCCACGCCGAGGTGCAAAAGGAAGTCACACGCCAGCATTTGAACGTTGCTCTGGTAGTGGATTGCAGTACCTCAATGAGTGGTGCTCGGATGCAGCATGTGAAAGTTGCTGCTGCGGATCTGGTTGAAGCTCTAGGGCCTCAGGATCGTCTGGCTCTTGTAGCGTTCAGCGATCGTGCCGAGGTGCTGGCGCCTACCCATCTCGTTGACAATCCGCGCACCTTTAAGTCTGCGTTGGCTGCGCTGATCCCCAGCGGGGGCACTGAGATTTACCAGGGCTTGCTAGCTGGTCTGAAAGAAGTGCGAAACTATGCTTCTTCGGAGCTGGTTAACCACGTCATTTTGTTGACGGATGGCCGTACATACGGTGATGAGACGTACGCGTTGACTGAGGCACGACGCGCTATCACTGAGGGTATCACCATTTCCGCTTTTGGGATTGGCGAGGACTGGAACGATGAATTTCTGGATGACCTGGCACGTATTGCCGGAGGGGTTTCTCGCTACATCCGCACGCCATCGGACGTGCGTGCAGCTCTCAGGAGACAAATTCAAGGACTGAGCAGTACACTGCTGCAGAATGTGAAATTAGAGGTTAACACAGCTCCTTATGTTCATATCCAGGGTGCCTATCGTGCTGCGCCCTATCTGAAAATCTTGGAGTATTCTGAAAACAATGTGTTTTCTCTTGGCAACGTGATGGCAGATGAGCCGATATCGGTGGTGTTGGAATTTGTTATCGATCGGACGGTCACAGGTGAGCGTCGTATCGCGCGGCTGGATTTGATCGGTGAAAGGGTTGCTGCTCCTGAACCAATCCATCTACGTCAAGATATCAACTTAACGTTTACATTGGAACCGAAAGAAGAGCCGGTTCCAACCAAACTACTCAACCGCCTGGCCCGGCTGAGCGTTTTCCACCTTCAGGAACGCGCCTGGAAAGCACTGAGCGCGGGAGACGTGCCTAAAGCGACCAGCTATTTGGAATATGCCGCAACCCGGTTGTTCGATATGGGCCATCGAGATCTTGGGCAGGCGGCGATGTTGGAAGTCAACCGCCTTACACATGGTGGTGATCCGACCAAGGAAGGGCGCAAGAAACTGCGCTACGGTACTCGGAGTCTAACGTCCCCTATGCGATAGGGTCCTATAACATAGGGCGGGGCAAGTGGGAGGAAAAAGTATGACACAGAAAGGAAGCAAGATCGTTTGTCCCTCGTGTGGGGCGGAGAATTTGCCTGGGACACTCTTCTGCATTCAGTGTGGCACCTATCTGCCATCAGGTGGCCCGTTGCGTACGGAGCCGCTTCCCGAGCAGGAAGAGGGACGCCCTGCCCGTCCACGTCAGGAAGGCAAGGAAGGCGATGAAGCATGGGCGTTGAATATCGAAGTTGAAGTGCTGAACACCGGCCGGAAAGTATTGCTCTCGGCGGATCGCGAAATCCTGGTAGGGCGACTGGATGCAGCACGTGGCATTTTCCCAGAGTTGGATATGACGACCGATGGGGGCCTGGAACAGGGCGTTTCACGACGTCACGCACGAATTTACACACGGGAAGGCACGTGCTTTGTCGAAGACCTCGACAGTGTCAATGGCACATTCTTGAACGACGAGCGAATTACCCCCTATTTGCCCTATGCTTTTCGAGATGGCGATCTGCTGATGTTTGGCACGATGCGCTTGAAAGTGCATATTTATCCTAATCTTTAATGGATCAGAGGAGTAACTATGCCACACACAATTTTGATTCACGTTATGAACGAAGATGCGATTGTCGGGGAGGTTGAGGAACTGCCCGAACAGAACGCGCCGTTTCTCCAGATTTCCAGCCCACGCTTGCGGGACGGGCGCGACGTCTCCTATTTCCTGCCGGAAACGAACACCGTGATGATACCCTGGCATCGCATCCATAGCATCGAGATCCTGCCGACGGAGGGTGAGGAAAAGCTTGTTACCTTTATCCGCGAATAATCCTGGCGCAGAGGTTCACGAGATTCACCCGCTGGTGTTGGTGGTGGACGATGAACCCCGAATTATCCGTTTCGTGCGCATTAATCTGGAAATGGAAGGCTTTCGCGTTATCGAAGCTGCCAATGGATTGGAAGCTGTGGATCAGGTTCGTGAGAAAATGCCAGATGCAGTGCTGTTGGATGTCTCGATGCCGGAGATGGATGGCTTTGAAACCCTAAGGATGATCCGCGAGATATCCAGCGTGCCAGTGATCATGCTGACCGTGCGAAGTTCCGAGGAGGATAAGGTGCGCGGTCTGGATCTGGGAGCTGATGATTACATTACTAAGCCGTTCAGTCCGCGTGAGTTGGTGAGCCGCTTGCGCGCCGTCTTGCGCCGGGCACAGCCTGTGTCGCCTATTAGCTCCCCCATCTTGGAAATCGATGACCGTCTCAGTTTGGATTTTAACACTGGCGAAGTGCTGGTGGAAGGTGAACGCATTAAGTTGCGCCCTATTGAGTTCCGGCTATTACGCCATTTGATCGAAAATGCGGGGTGGACCGTTCCGTACAGCACGTTGCTTTCCAAAGTGTGGGGGTATGAATACAAAGACGCAATCTCTTATCTGCGTCTGTATATCAATTACTTGCGAAAGAAGATCGAACCAGACCCGTCGAATCCGCGCTACATCTTCACGGAGCGGGGGATGGGTTACCGTTTCGTGGATTTCCGTCGTCAACAAGCTGAACAATGAAGAGGAACCGCTTGAAATCTTACAAAATCGTGATCACTGGCCCATTCAATGCCGGTAAGACGGCTTTTATTCACGCCATCAGCGACATCGCTATGGTCACAACCGAGAGGCGGATTTCCGATATGAGCATAGCAGCCGGTACCAAATCAGAGACGACCGTCGCTATGGATTATGGGCAGAAGCGGCTTGGCGATGCAATGTTGCACCTGTATGGGACGCCAGGTCAGGCCCGCTTCGAGTTTATGTGGTCGATTCTGGCGAAAGAGATGGACGCGTTTGTATTGCTCGTGGATAGTACCGATAGAGTTAGCTTGATGGATGCCAAACAGGTGATGCGGCTGTTCCGCAAGCAGGCGAAAGTGCCGTATGTGGTGGCGGCAAATAAGCAAGACCACCGTGCGGCTATGCCACCGGCAGAAATTCAGCGGCGTTTAGCCGTGTCAAAAAATGTGGCGGTAATGCCATGTGTTGCACCTGACAAGAAATCGGTTCTGCAAGTCCTGGAGCACGTGCGGCAGTTGTTAGTGTAGAGGAGGATACGATGTGGGGAACGCCGACCTACTTTATTTTTGGACTCCCGGCGTTGTTGTTGGCGCTGTACGCGCAGTGGCGCGTTTCGACGACATATCGAAAATACCTGCGTGTGCCGAACTCTGGCGGGATGACCGGCCTGCAAGCTGCGCAGTATCTGTTGCGGTCCGCCGGATTAGCTGTGCGTATTGAGAACGTCGCGGGTGAATTGACCGATCATTACGATCCGCGTAATAATGTCCTACGCCTCTCGCGGGGTGTGGCGCAGTCTTCGTCCGTAGGGGCGGTTGCGGTGGTGGCGCACGAGATCGGTCACGCACTGCAGGACGCCGAGACGTTCGCACTGCTGCGCCTGCGATCCGGGATGGTGCCGGTGGTTAACTTTACCTCTTGGCTGGGGCCGCTCATTTTCTTTGTTGGATTGCTGTTGCAATATGAGCCGTTGGCGACGATCGGCATTTTCTTTGTGGCGGGCGCTGTCGTTTTTTCGCTGCTCACATTGCCCGTAGAACTCGACGCGAGCCGCCGCGCTATGCAGCTTTTGGAGCAGGGCAGTATCTTGACCGATGAGGCGGCACTGCGTGGTGCGCGGAAGATGCTGTCGGCTGCAGCGTTGACCTACGTGGCGGCATTGGCCCAGGCTCTATCCACGATGTTATACTACATTTCTCTTCTTGGCGGCGGGCGTCGTCGGCGCATCTAGCTGTGGCTTTTCTCAGCCGTTGATCGGAAGGCACGACTATGCGGTGGAAATTTAATCCCTTTATGGATTACGCTGCTGTACGCGAGGCACTGGCGCGGTTGATGCACGATCCGCGCTTCACGCCCGCACGAGTGGTGCAGGCCCTGCGGCGCGACACGATCGTCGAAACCACCCTGATGGTAGACGTATACACGACGGCGGATGAAATTGTGGTGCAGGCTTCGCTCCCCGGACTCAATCCCAAAGATGTGGAGATTAAGCTCGAGCGTGAGCGCCTGACGATCCGCGGCAAGTTTCCCGCTCACCTTCCCAACGTCGGGTACGTCCTTCAGGAACGCCAGAATGGCTATTTTTGCCGGATGCTGGCGTTGAACGTGCCGGTGGATGGCAGTCGTGCTGAAGCCCGGCTTGTGGATGGCGTGTTGACGTTGGTCTTGCCAAGAGTCCAGGAGACGCAAACTAAAGTGCATTATGTGCGCCCAAAATAATGTGTTGTGAATGCTGTTCAAAGCAAGCGCAGACCTTGCGTGAAAATTCGCGCCCTGTCTGCGCTTGCTTTTTGCGTTTCCTAAGCTAAGATGAAGTCGAAGCCTCTTGACGTTCGAAGTCTCTTCAAAAACTGCGGTACTCTTCGAGAGTCGAGAAAGCTTCAGTCGATGTCTGTATTTTTGGGGGAATATATGCACAAATCGTCTTCGCGGTGGTTGTGGGCCACCTTTCTGATCCTCATCATGTTAGGATTGGCTGGCTGTGAACAAGTGATCAGCCTGCCAACGCCCACCTCGACGCCTGAGCCGGAACCCACAGTGACCGCGACTGCGATCCCCACTGTAACACCGGAACCGCCCGAAGGCCCAACCCCGCCGGTTTTGCTTGACTACGAACCGCGCTCGGGACAGGAAGTTGCTGCATATACAACCCCATCCGCAGTCGAAAACCCGGCTACGATCAAGCTGTCCTTCGACCAGCCTATGGACCAGGCGAGCGTCGTTGCGGCATTGCAGGTGACGCCACCGCTCGAAGGTGATTTCGAATGGCCGGATGATGCGACGCTTGTTTTCCGGCCGCAGGCCCTCGCCGCATCCACGCGCTACCGGGTGAGATTGGCAGGTGACATACGTTCGGCGGAAGGGTTGCCCCTGTCCACGGAACTCTCCTTTGCCTTTTCGACGCTTGCGCCGTTGGAAGTCACCCATCTAACACCCGCTGCTGGTTCGGCCGACGCGCGCATTGATGCACCAGCCTTGATCGTTTTCAATCGCGCTGTCGTCCCGCTCACCTGCTTGGGGCAACCGGCGCAAGCGGACGGCGAATGTCCTATGCTCTCCCTGAGCTTTGAGCCCGCTGTTTTGGGCACAGGAATGTGGGTGGAGGCTTCTGTCTACCGTTTTGATGCGGTGCGCGGCTGGGCCGCTGGCCGAGCGTATACGGCTACTCTGGCAGCGGATGTGGTGAGTGTCGAGGGGGCGGCACTTCGCGACCCAGTGACTTGGTCTTTTAGCACTGCGGCTCCTACAATTCAGACAAGTATCCCGGCTGACGGTCAATCGCAGACGCCACTGGAAACGGACATCCGTGTGATCTTCAACACGCCGATGGATCAAGAAATCACCGGCAGCGTTTTTAGCGTCACTGACGAAGCGGGAGAAGTTGTTCCTGGCGCGATTACATGGGAAGATAACGGCGCTGTGTTGATTTTCACCCCGGTGACACGTCTAAGCCTGGGGACACGCTATACGGTGCAGGTCGGCGCGCGCGCGCGTGCGGCCACCAGTGCCCCGCTGGAAAACCCGCATGCCTGGACTTTCACTACCGTGCCGTATCCGGCCCTCGTTGGTTCTATTCCCGAGGATGGTGCAACTGATGTGGATGTCGATGAGCCGCTACGTCTTGCGCTCTCCGGTATGTTAGACGCATCGACGCTGGACTGGCACGTCACCATCACACCAGCGGTCGAGAATCTGTATACTTATTTTGACGCAGCCGCGAATGTCTATCAACTCTCCTGGGAGAAACAACCCCAGACGGAGTATTGTGCGCTGCTTAAGCCGGGCATCGCTGACGTTTACGGCAACGTGATCACCGAAAGCCATACATCGTGTTTTGTGACCGGTGACTTGCCTTCGTTCATCGGCCCGGCGAGCACGGGGAGTGCGGTGACGCTCGATGCGTCACACCCATCGGAGCTTTTCTTTGTAGTTCAAAACCTTGATCGCGTCTCCTTCACCCTTTCTGAAGTGAGTGAATCGAATTTCGTACGCGGGCGGGACGTTGAGGGAGTTATTATTCGTGAATGGCAGGAGGCATTCACCGCGCCGCGCAACACGCCCACAGTTGTTCCTTTGGTTTTGCGGCGTCTCGGCGGCGCGTTGCCGGCAGGCTATTATCACCTCGCGTGGGAGAACCCGCCGTGGGGCGAGCAATCCCTCAACTTTGCGGTGCTGGATCGTCACCTGACGTTGAAGCTGGCGGCGGAAGAAGCCATAGTATGGGTCACGGATCTGCGCAGCGGCGAGCCGGTCAGCCGCACCACCGTGAGCCTGTTGGATCGTGAGGGAGTACTCATCGCCGCCGGTACGACGGATGGAGATGGGCTGGCGTACATTCCCATCAGCCTGCGTGAGAATTTATGGGAAAACGTGGCGGCTGTTGTCGGCGGGCCCGGCGAAGCGGGATTTGGCGTGGCGCTGACTTCCTGGATGGGTGGAGCCGCACCGTCTTCGTTCGGGATTGGAGTTGACGGCAGCGCGCCATCGCCCTACATCATCCGCGTGTATACCAACCGAACGGTTTATGGGCCGGATGAGACGGTACGCTATCGCGGGATATTGCGTGAAGACGGTGACCGCTATTTAATGCCAGCATTGGATATACCCGTGCAGGTGACGTTACGCGAGGCCGCCGGACGCAGCATTTATACAACCACGGTTGCGCTTTCGGATATGGGAACCTTCAACGGTGCGTTGGTGCTCCCGAAGAGCGCGGGGGTAGGGGACTATGTGCTCGAGGCATCCCTCCCCGATGTCGGCGATAAACGTCCTGGGACAGCGGCGTTTGTGATTGCTGCTCCGCCTGATGCGGCGTTGACCGTCGATGTCGCGCCGGAGTCTGCGGATGTGTTGAGCGGCGATCCGATAAGCGCCGTCATCACTGTGGATGACGTCTCCGGTATCCCGGTGCCTGGCACGCGGTTGACGTGGACCGCGTATGCGCAGAGCGAATCGTTGCCGGAAGTCCCATCTGAGGCGTGGCAGTGGCCGGATGCAGTTTCGAGTGCCCCTGTGTTGGTCGCTGAGGGCGAGGCTGTAACCGACGCCGAGGGCCGCTTTGTGCTCGAACTACCGGCGGAGATGCCACGGCTTGCTGCCGATCAGGCACTCGGCCCACAGCGTTGGACCATCGAGGCTGTCGTGTGCGATGCGTCTATGCAAGATAAATGTGCTTTTCCGGTCAGTGGCCAGGCGCAAGTGCTCGTTCATCCCTCCCAGTTCTACCTGGGTATGCAGCCGCACGAATGGGTCGTAAGCGCCGGTATGCGGACCGAAATCAACCTCCTGGCGCGCAATTGGGCGCAGCAGCCTGTCGTCGACCAGGAGGTCGATGTTTCGTTGACGCAGCGCGAGTGGTATCGCCTCTCCGGGGAGGGTGCGCCCACGTGGGGCTACACCGACACTGTGATCTCCACCGACCGCTTGACGACGAATTTCGAGGGTCAGGCGCTGGCGACGCTCGTGCCGCCACACAGTGGCACGTACATCGTTGCAGCAGACGGGCTCGATGCGGACGATCGTCCCGTTCATACCGAGATGATGCTGTGGGCGAGCGGCGCGGAGGCTGCTTCCTGGCCAGTGGAGGCGGATGAGGTTACACCCGTGGCCGATGCGCACATGTATCGCGTGGGCGACCGGGCTAAAATTTTGCTGCCGGTGACATTCGATGGGCCGTATCAGATGTTGATGACGGTGGAACGCGATGGTATCCTCGATGTAGAGCGCCAGGTCCTCGATACGCCGAATCCTGTCGTCGAGGTGCCGATTGTCGAGACCCACATTCCGAATGTCTATGTCTCGTTTACGCTGGTTCGTGGTGTCACCGACACAGTGTCTGCACCGGATGTGCGTGCTGGTTATGTGACGTTGAACATCGCCCCCACCAACCAGATGCTGACCGTCACCGCCCTCCCTGACAAGTCGGCCTATACACCCGGCGATACGGTGACGCTCACCGTGCGGGCGGTGGATGCCGCTGGACATTCGGCAGATGCGGAGGTGGCTGTGGCGCTGGTTGACGAGGCGCAGTTGTCGCGCGGGCTTAGCCTCCCCTCCCTCGTTGATGCATTCTACGGTGTGCGTCCTTTGCGGGTTATGATGGGGGATGGGCTGTTGGTGCTTTCCGGTCGCCAGGATGCGATCCCGCCGGACGAGACGCCACCGTCTCGTGGCGCGTATTTTGGCGATGGTGAAATGGTATCCAGCACGCCCGGCGCGGGCTTCGCCGACATTGTGCTGTGGAAGGCTGCCAGACATACCGGCGCGAATGGTGAAACACAGTTCACCTTCGAGCTGCCCGATACGCCGGCGACGTGGGTAGCCGTTGTTTATGCGCTGACTGCTGACACAAAGGTTGGCGAGACGCAGGTAGAGATCGTCGCTGCGCAACCACTGCGTGTCCAGCCTGTGACGCCGCACTTTCTGGTTGTGGGGGATCAGGTGGAAGTTGCTGCCCTTATCCACAATCATACGGATAAACCTTTCACTGGCGCAGTGCAATTGACGCCGGGTATGGGCGCGCGGGTGGATGCGTTGGTACGCACGTTCGACCTTCCTGCTGGCGGGCGGGCGCGTGTGGTGTGGACGCTCTCCGTTGCCGAGAGCAGTGCCGAGGCGCTGGCGTTGACGTTCTCGGCAACAGGCGGTGGATATGCGGATGCGGTTTCGGTCGAAGTGCCGCTCCAGCGCTATGTGATGCCGGACGCACTGGGAACTTCCGGCGTGTTGGATGAAGCCGGCGCGCATCTTGAGACGGTGTTGATCCCGCCGGACGCTGGGGACGCGAGCGCGCTGATGGTGCGTGTTGACCCTTCTCCTATTGGCGCGCTGGTGGATTCGCTCGTGTATCTGGATCAGCAGCCTTATACTTCTACGGATGTGTTGATCGAGCGTTTGGCTTCCTACGTTTTTACCTACCGCGCACTTCAGGAGCTAGACGTTGCTGACGCTGCCCTGCTGGCGCGTTTACGGACCTCGATTGATCAAGCGCTGGAGCAACTCTATGCGCGCCAAAATGCCGATGGAAGTTGGAGTTGGTGGGAAGGACAAAGTGTGCGCGAAGACTTTGCGCTACATCTTACGGCGTTTGCGACCCTGGGATTAGCCAAGGCCGAACGCGCAGGCTTTGACATACATCAGGCAGTTCAGGAGCGGGCATTTGAGTACATTTACGACACTCTCATACTGACCCTGGCAGGCGAAGCGCGCTATCCACATCAAGCCTTGGGACTGTACGCATTATCCGACGCGGGTAGTCCCTGGCCTGCCAGCGCCGCCGCGTCGCTATATGCTGCGCGCGAATCGTTGGGCATCGTAGGCCGTGCCTATCTGGCGTTGGCGTTGGGAAAATCCGACCCTTCGGACTCGCGGTTGTTGGCCCTGCTGGATGGATTGCGGAGCCAGGCGAAGTTGTCGGCGGCGGGTGCACACTGGGAAAGCGCTGGCGATAGCTTCGCCGGCGACAGAAGCGGTTACTTGAACACCGACGTCGTCGTTACAGGCATTGCTGTCGATGCGTTAGCACGTTTTGTGCCTGACGATCCACTGTTAGCTCAGGCTGCACGCTGGTTGATGCTCGCACGGCGCGGTGGGCGGTGGCAGACGCCTTATGAGACGGCGTGGGCCATCGCGGGCCTATCTGGAGTGCTGCGTGCTTCTGGCGCTCTGGAACCAGCGCGTGCGGATTCGCGTTACGATTGGAGTGTCGCGCTGAATGGCGTTGTGCTGAATGCGTATACAGCGCAAGCCGCTCAGGGGAGCGATGGGGTTGCCGTTCCATGGAAGGTGCGGGCCGGCCTTCTTGCTGAGGGTGTCGCAGGCGAGGATAACCAGCCGGTTCTGTTGCGAGATCATCCCAACATATTGGAGATTTCCCGCGGCGGTGGAACGGGTGTTTTGTACTACACCACGTATCTGCAACTGTCCATTCCGGTGGCACAGATTGGAGCAGAGAGCCGTGGATTGATGTTGCGCCGGGAATATTGTGCCGTCGAGGGTGATGTGACGGCGAACGAGATTGCCATCCTCACGGCGTGCCGTCCTTTGACCAAACTGCACGTTGGCGAGCGGGTGGCCGTCCGTCTGACAGTGATCGCACCACAGACGCGTGCTTACGTGCGCCTGGAAGTCCCGCATCCGGCGGGATTTATCCCCGTCGACACAGTCACTGCTGGGATGGCGGGCTGCACTTTGGGGCAGAGCGTGAGTGCGAGTGGCGAGGCCTGGTGGGCGCTGCCCTGCGAGCACTGTGAGGTGCTGGATGATCGTGTTATTTTCTTTGCTTCCGAAGTGGCGGCAGGGACGTATCAGGCGACGTATATACTGCACGCGGTCACACCAGGAAGCTATGGGGCGCTGCCGGCGGTCGTTTCTGAGGTCTATTTCCCAGAAGTGTGGGGGCGCAGCGCGGGTGACGTACTGCGCATTGATCCCACAACTCAGGATTGACAACGGCTTACCGGCGGTCGGATGACAATCTCACATTTTTAGGAGGTGAGTATGGTTCAGCAGCAACGTGGAATTATCAGCGGCGTTTTTTCTCCACCGGCACCCCGTTCTGTCGCCGATACCGGCTTGAACATGGGGTTGCTCAGCGATCTGGCGTTGAAAGCCCTCTACTTCGAGAGCTACCTTGCCGGGCGCGACCTTGCCGACAGGATGGGGCTGCAGTTTGCGGGCGTCGTGGCGAGCATTCTGGACTTCCTCAAACGCGAGCAGCTCTGCGAGGTGCGCAGCGCATCGGGCCGGGGCGGGCTTTCGGAGGCGATGTATGAGTATGTGCTCACGGCGCGCGGGCGGCAGAATGCCCGCGAGGCATTGGAACGATCGCAGTATACCGGGCTTGCGCCGGTTCCTCTGGCCAATTACATCCAGTCGATTCGTGTGCAAGGGTTGAAGGACGTGGTGGTGCACCGGCAGCACCTGAACAAGGCGTTATCGCACTTGATCTTCAGCCCGCAAACCTTCGAGCAAATCGGTCCGGCGGTGAACTCCGGACGTTCCATCTTCCTGTTTGGTAGCCCTGGCAACGGCAAGACGTCGATCGCCGAAGCTATCGGGACCTTGTTGATGGAAGGCGATATGTACATCCCTTACGCGGTGGAAATCGAGGGGCAGATCATCAAGGTTTTCGACGATGTCAACCACAAGCCGATCCAGGAGGAAGCACAGCGCAATGTGGATACGCGCTGGATAAAGATCAAGCGTCCCTTTATCGTTGTTGGCGGTGAGTTGACATTGGAAGGATTGGATCTGGTCTACGATACCAACAACAAGTACTATGAAGCGCCCTTCCAGATGAAGGCCAACGGTGGTATTTTCTTGATCGACGACTTTGGACGGCAGCAGGTGCGCCCGACCGATTTGCTCAACCGCTGGATCGTGCCACTCGAAAAGCGTATCGACTTCCTGACCCTGCACACAGGCCGCAAGTTCGAGATCCCCTTCGAGGTGCTGATCGTCTTCTCGACGAACCTGGAGCCGGCCGATTTGGTGGATGAGGCCTTCCTGCGACGTATCCGGCACAAGATCGAGGTGCATAATCCCAGTTGGGAAGAATTTGCCGAGATTTTCAAGCGTGTTGCCAATGCGAAAAAGGTTCCCTTCTCGGAACAGGCTTTTGCCTACATTGTTCGCGAGCATTACCTTAAGGCGAACCGTCCCCCACGTGCCTGCCATGCCCGCGACCTGATCGATCAGGTTATCGACATTGCCAAATATCTCAACGTGCAGCCTGTTCTGAGCAAAGAGCTTGTTGACCGGGCGGCAGAAGCTTACTTTGTAGAGTTTGAGGAGCATTGATGATCACGCGATATCCTGATTTGTGGCAGCGGCGACGGCCGCTGGGACGCCCGTTCGTTCTGGGCCATCGCGGAGCGAGCCATGCTGCACCGCAGAACACGTTAGCGGCGTTTTGCAAAGCCGCGGATGTGGGCGCCGACGGTATAGAACTGGACGTCCATCTCTCGCGGGATGGCGTGCCGGTGGTCATTCACAACAACAGCGTGGACGCAACCACCGATGGAACTGGCCTGGTGCGTGAATTGACGCTGGCACAGCTCAAGGCGCTGGATGCCGGCGCGCATTTCGATGAAGCTTTTATGGGTGAGCGTATCCCCACATTGGAAGAGGTGCTGGCCGAGGTTGGTTCGCGGGTGTTGGTCAACATCGAATTGAAGGCTGGTCAGACGGCAGCCCTGGTGGTTGCCGTCGTGGACTTGGTCAGACGTATGAAAATGGCGGACCGTGTGTGGTTTTCGTCCTTCAAGCCCTACGCGCTATACCGGGCGCGTGCCTTAGCGCCGGAGATTCCCTGTGGTTTGCTGTACGGCCCGCTGAATCTGGGGACGCTGTTGTTGAGGCCGTTCACCCCTCACGAGGCGCTGCACCCATACAAGAATTTGCTTACCGAGCGATCAGTCCATCGGGCGCACCGGCATGGGCTACGCATTTTCACGTGGACACTCGACGATCCTGCCGTGGCACGGAAGTTCGCCGCGTGGGGCGTTGACGGCATCATCACCAACCAGCCGGCGGAAATCCTGGCGGCTGTAGAAGGCTGTAATCCTTGCGAAGGTTTTGCGTGAGTTTCGGTGCAAAAGAGACTCACGGATGACGAAATAGTTGTGTCTTGTAGTTTTGTTTGTAACCTTCGCAAGGGTGGCTGAATAGCTACCTATTCGTTAAATTTGTTGAGGTGGACGTTTGCCGGAAGCGAGACTGTGCAGCTAACTCGGCTTCGGGTAGCATTCCCGCCATCCATGCGGTTAAATCCTCACCCGCGAGTTGAGCGAGGTATTGCACAGTTTCTGCATTCCCATGAGCCGTCAGCGCGATGGTGACGGTTTCCGGCACAAGACATCCACCCTGGAGCACTGTGGCAATTTCATCCAGTGCTGTCCACAAGAGTTGGGCGCTCTCCGGGGGCGGTGTCTCGCCGGTATACACGGCGGATAAGGTGATGTAGAGCTGTTTGGTATCCCAGGCCACGGTCGCTGTATCCTGAAAGGGTGCGGGCAGTGCGTTGCAGGCATCCAGCATCGCTTGCACGCAGGGCGAAACCTGCGCCTGGACAGCGGGGGGCGCGGCCGGGGTAGAGGACATCGTACGGACCACGATGGCGGCCAATGTGCCGATGACGATGAAATCCAGCACGCCCAGGATGATCAGGATGCGTTTTTGTTTACGGGTCATCGCGTCACAGTATAGCACAGCGCGCCATACCTGCAATAGCGCGCCAGGGTCTATCATTTACGCTTCGAGGGGATCGTCAGATCCCCGCTTAACAACTACATGACAAACGACGATATGATGGAAGAGCACACAACGAACACAAAGGCGAATGGGGCAAAAAGAGGCCTATCGGGAATCTCCAGCGGCCTGTTGGCCTCTTTCTTGCTTGGGTGGGCGCCGATTTTGGGAAAATTCGCCTATCGCGCCAAGGTCGATCCTATGACATTGGCTGCACTTCGCACGGCAGTGGCAGCCCTCTTCTTGTGGGGCATCTACCTGATCTTTTGGCGCAAGCGCATCTTCATCAAATGGTCCGCCGTGCTGAATTGCCTTCTCGTCGGCATCATCAATGGCATTGGTTCCCTGTTCTATTACAGCGGCCTGAGTCGTCTGGATGCCTCGCGCGCATCGCTGCTCGGCGCGTTCTATCCCGTCTGGGCCGTGATCTTTTTGAGCGCTTCCGGACAGCCGATCCGCCGGGCAACGTTGGGACGCCTGTTGATCTCCTTGAGCGGCGCGGTGCTGGTGACGTCGCCGTGGATGATGAGCACCCTCACCGACTATCTCGGCATTATGTTGATGCTGGCCTACGCGGGGTTGACCGGCTGGTACCTGGTGATGGGCCAATGGGTTTTGGCCGACGTTCCTTCACAATCCGGTACGCTCTACATCCTCAGTGGCATGGCAGTCACAGTGGCTATCGCACGCGCCTTCAGTCAGGGACCCGGTGTTGGACCGATTTCCACCGCCGGCTGGTCGGCGATTGTCGCGCTGGGACTGACCACAGCCTTCTCACGGCTGGCGATGTTCTTCAGCCTGGAGAAACTCGGCGGCGTGCAGACGGCGATCATCAGCCTGGTGGAATTGGCCATCAGCCTGACGCTGGCGTTTATCTTTCTAGGGGATCGCCTGGCCTGGTACCAGTGGCTCGGCGCGATTTTGCTCCTCGGCGGTGGCGTTTTTGCCCGGATGGACATCGAGTCCGGCGCTGTGCCGCCACCGGCGTTTAATCCGATGGATGGCTAGGGATCGGGAGGATCATTGTGCGGCTTCGCCACCATAGCCAGCCCACCTGCGCCAACCCTGCGATGCTGTAGGCGAAGACGGCGACGTAGAGTCCTGTGAAGCGCTGGGTTACAATGCCCACACCCAGGATGGCGACCATGAGCAGCGAGTAGATCGTCGTCGCTTCGGTGATACCCCGCGTGTGCCTGCTGTGCATAATCTGCCCCTGGAACCAACTGACTAGCACGGCGAGCATGGGCAAGCCTATCCCCAACCACAACGCCTGTTGGCTGATAGGGATCAGGTCCGCCGGGAGCGCCATCACTATGGTCAACCAGAGGTTTGCCAGGGGCGTGGCGACGATCAACAGCGTGATAGCTGTTGTGATGGCGAGCAGGATGTTGCTAAACCGGCGCAGATTCCGCGCTGCGTGAGGTCGCCCTATGTGCGCGACGACGACTTCATTGAGCGCCATCCCCGGGCTGCGGAGCAAAAAGAGTAATCCGTTGACCACAGGCCAGGCCGCCAGGGAGGGAAGCGGGTTGGTCATCCGGCTGATAGCGGCGCTTCCGAAGGGTTGGATGATGACCCAGATTAGTGCAGTCAGGGCCAGCGGTGTGTAGAAGACGAGAAAATCGCGGGTGCTCAGCGGTTTGCCGGGTGGGGCAGGGATGACCTGCTGCTGCACAATTGGGCGTACGCGCAGCCCGGAATAGATGGCTTCGGCCATCACCCCGCTGCTGACCGCCACGCACGCGACAATGATGCCGGGGATGGTGTTGATGAGGTAGCCGGTGAGCAGCACCACGAGATTCGTACCGAGCCGGACCATCGTGCCGATCCCGACAGCCTTGGAGTGTCCGAAGCGGATCATCACGCCCTGGTTGAAGCGCCGGAAGCCGATGGCCCACAGGCCCACGGGGTGACGAGGCGCATCCCGACGCGCCCCGGCTCGATGATGGACTCCGGCGCACCGATGATCTGGCGGGCAACGACGTCGTACAGCGGGGTGAAGGCGATCAACACGTGGATGGCCGTTAGCGCGAGGCTGATGCGCAGCATAAAACGGCGCAGTTTGAGGTAGGTGGCGTGATCCTGGGTGAGGGCTGTGGACGCCGAGAGCATCATAATGACGGGCGCGGCAACGACAAAACTGAACGGCGAGACGACACCGCCCCAGGCCGCCAGGTTGATCTCGGCATCCGGCAGTCGCGCGACGATGGCACTCATCGCCGGACCTTCCAGCGTCATCAAGGTCCAACTTGCAGCCAGCGGCCACCATGCCTGCGCGATATGCCGTAGCGTCAGCGGAGGAGACTGTTCTGTGAGCCGAACACTCATCGCTTACTCCTTATAACCCTCAACTCACAACTCTCAACCCTTAACCATTCTGTTCCGCCACCACAGCCACCCCACTTGCAGTGCCCAGGCAATCTGGAACACCACGATGGCAACATACACGCCGACGACCGGGACGCCCAGACGGTCGAGTGTTATCCCCACGCCCATGCCCACGGCAATGGCGACGGTGTAGAGCACCACACCTTCCGTGATGCTGCGCGTGCGGCGGTTGTGCATCAGCAATCCTTGAAACCAACTGTCGAGTGTCGCAATCACCGGGAAGAACAGGCCTACGGCCAATCCACTGCGCCCCAACGCCATCAGCGTCGGTGAGAGTGCCATCACATCCCCAAACCATAGCCGGGATAACGGTGTGATCGCGATCAACACCAGCAAGGCCGTCCCGCCGGTTGCCAGGATTGCTGTGAACCGTTGCAGGCTACGCATAGCGTGGGGTTCATCCAGGAGCGAGATGACAGCTTCCTTGTAGGCGATCCCGCCGCTGCGGAGGATGAAGAGCAGGCCGCTGAGCACGGGCCATACCGCGAGCGAATCCAGCGCGCGGGGCAAACGGCTCATCGTGGCGCTGCCGATGGGCTGAACCAGCAGCGAGATCAGCGAGGTCAAGGCCAGCGGAACGTAGAAAGTGAGGAAAGTGCGGAGCGTCAGTGTGTCTTCCGCGCGTGGGGCCAGGCGCAGTTGGTGACGCACGATGGGCCGCACGCGCACTCCGGCGTAGGCGGCCTCGGCGACGACGCCCACTGCGACGGCGCTGGAGGCGACGACGATGCCCGGCAGGGTGTGGATCAGGTACCCGGTCAGCAGCACGATCCCGTTGGCGATCAACCGGATGATCGTGCCCATACTGACGGCTTTCGGATGCCCGAAGCGAATCATCAGGCCCTGTTGCACGCGCCTGTAGGCAATGGCCCAACTCCACGGTAGCATAATCATCAACCCGGTGCGTCCCGGCTCGATGATGACCTCCGGCGCGCCGATCAGGTTCCGCGCGATGAAGTCGTACAGCGGCGAAAAGGCAATGGCAGCGTGGACGGCGGTGAGCATGACGCCCATGCGCATCATAAACCCTCGCACTCTGACGTAAGCATCCCAATCCTTGCTCAACGCGGTGGAGGCGGGGAGCAGCATGATGATCGGTGCTTCGATGATGAGGGCCAGCGGGAAGACGATGCCGCCCCAGGCTGCCAGGTTGATCTCGGGATTGGCGAGCCGCGCGGCGATGGCGCTGTGCGCCGGTCCTTCGACGCTCATCAGCAGCCAACTGAACGCCAGCGGCCACCACGTCTGCGCGATGCGGCGCAACGTCAGTTCAGGTGCAGGTGTTATCGATGTCGACGTGTCCAAAAAATCCATAGGATCCTTTACATCTAAAGCGCTTATAGCCGAGTCAAAATTCACCGTGGAGTACGCAGAGATCGCAGAGAATTTGTAGTTACTCAGCGTTCTCGGCGGCCTCTGCGGTAAAAAAGGGCTGCTCTTGCGTAAGTCCTGATCTATTGGCTCGCCGGCCACTGGCGAGCTGCAGCCAGCAGAGCATCGATGTTTTCCGGGCGCGTTCCCGGCGAAACGCCACCGCCGAACGAAAGGATCATCCCTCCGCCGGGCGCGGCTTTGTCCAGGCATTCTTTTGCCCACTGCGCCACTTCTTCCGGCGTTCCGCGCACGCCCATATCCAGGGGCGGCACATTGCCCATCAGCGCGACCCGGTGTCCCATCACCGCTTTGACCCTGGCGATATCGACCTCGTGGCTGAAGTTAAAGACGTCAAAATTCACATCGGCCAGACTTTCCAGCAGATGCGGGCAAGGGGTATCGTTGTGATAGATGCGGATCAGGCCGTCAAATTCATCGAAGATGCGGCGGAGATGCGGATGGACCATCTTCCCGTAATGGCGCTTCGACACCATGCCGACGAGGTCATCCAGCACCATGACGCCCTCCGGCTGTTTGAGTGCGTCCAATTGCGCGTGTAGCCAGCGGATAATGGATTCGGTCACCGTTTCCAGGAGCTTGCTCGTTTTTTCCGGTTCGGTGACCAGCCCCATCATCAGGGGGGATATGCCCAATAACCACGAAGCGACCGTCAATGGCCCACGGGCACAGACCATTTTGATGCCCAGGCCTTCGGCCTGCAAGCGCGCATCCATCACTTCGTAGAGGCGCAGTGTTAGAGGCATGAGGCCGTCCTCTTGTGGATTCACGGGATTGGCATTCGCCCAAAAATCCAGATCGGGCATCAATGGCTCGATCGAGGGCGGTCGATCTTTGTAAAAGCATAGCTTGATGCCAAAGGCTGAAGGCTCGGCCGCCATGCCGAACTCGACCCAAAATCCGGGAATCCACACGGCGCCGGGGAAACGCTCCAACAGCCCTTTGTTGATCGTCATCCACTTCTCCGGGAAAAGAAAATAATCCCGCGTATCGATGCCCGCGTAGCCGGGCAGCCACGGACTATCCACAATCAATCCTACCGGAACCTGTTCCGGTTCACCCAAACGCGCCGCGATCTTGAAATCTTCCCACGGGGTGCTCATTTTGCTCCTTTCGTAGACAATGCTTTTCTCACAACTCAGACCTCGAGAGTATAAGTTCTCTCCGGCTAGATGTCAAAGTGTGCGGTTCAGAAGGGGGTAGTATGCAATCGATGAGCCGTCGTCAGAAGACAAACCTGCAAATCGCCCCTTCTGAACCGCACCTAGGCAGTTTTGGCCCGCTTTGGGCTCAACAAGCCAGGTATGCAAAGGCCAAAACTGCCACAAAATCCAGTATCTAGCATCCAGCATCCAACTACCAGTATCGAGCAACCCGTAACCCAGAACTCGTAACTCGTAACCAGCAACTATTTCTTGCATATCTCCTGCTTTTGCCTATACTCAAAGTATGATTCATCCACAGCTTGAGAACAAAGTCATCCTGATCACGGGGGCAAACCATGGCATTGGCGCGGCGGCGGCACGGGCGTTTGCAGCGCAGGGCGCGAAAGTCTTCATTACCTATTACCGCGTCCCGTGCCGCTACTCGGAACAGGAGTTGGCACAGGCACTCGACGCCGGGATCGGCGGGGATGCGCTGTACTGCGCGATCCAGCAGCGGACGGCTGACGCGCTCGTGGATGATATCCGGGCGCAGGGTGGGACCGCTGTAGCGTATGAGGCCGACCTTGCCGACCCCGCCAACATCCCGTCACTCTTCGATCGCTGTGAGGCGGAACTCGGCCCGGTGGATGTGCTCGTCAACAACCACACCTACTGTGTCCTCGAAACCTTCGATCCTGCCCGGGTCACGGATGAGGAGAGCGGCATCCGCTTGCTCACCGCGCCCGTCATCGACGCGCACTTCGCGGTCAACGCGCGTGCCTACGCCCTGATGATGGCCGAGTATGTCCGGCGCTACCTGAAGCGGGACGCGCGCTCAGGCCGCATCATCAACCTGAGCACCGACGCCGCGCACGCCCACGACGCCAACGTCAGTTACGCCGCCAGCAAGCACGCGATCGAATCCTACAGCCGTTCGGCGGCGTCGGAACTGGGGAAGTACGGCATCACCGTCAACATCGTCGCCCCCGGCCCGATCCAGACCGGCTACATCACGCCGAAGTCGGAAGCGGAGATTGCCGCCGGAACCCCACTCGGCCGCGTCGGCGAACCCGAAGATGTGGCCGACGTCATCGTCTTCCTCGCCTCCGAGCAGGCGCGGTGGATGACGGGGCAACTGCTGTACGTGGGTGGTGGATGGAGGATGTCGCAGTGATTGCTTTGTCACGGGTAGAACTGCCCAAACTTATGGTGAGGGGTGCTAAATTGGGAGGAGCATACAGCAATCATCAAGGAGAATCAGACAAAGAGAGGAAAAGCAAATGACAAACGGCACGATAGGTCACGATTGGCAAGAGGAAACGATAGAAGCAAAGGCTCAGTGGTTCCAGAGATTGTCCTTAGCGGAGCGAATGGATTTGCTCTGTTGGTTTACGGATTTGATTCTTACTACTAACCCTCGAATAGTGGAGCAAAAAGATGCTCAACCGGTTACGGGGCGTATTCGCGTCCTTACAACAGCATAACGTCAAGTACGTAGTCATCGGTGGGATTGCGGCGGTATTGTATGGTGTGCCGCGGGCAACTTTTGACCTGGACATTTTAATCGAAGCTACACCGGAAAATGCCCAACGGCTGTTAAGTGCATTGGAGGCCGCCCGCTTAGGAACGGCTGCATTAACTTCAGCAGATGACTTGTTGGCCCACGAAATCACAATTTTCCGCGATTGGGTTCAAATTGATGTACAAACCGAAACACCGGGGATAGAATTTGCTACAGCATGGCGCAATCGGGAAACGTTGAACTATCAAGGGCAAGAGTTCTATGTGGTGTGTAAAGCAGATTTGATTGCCTCAAAACAGGCGGCTGGCCGCGAGAAAGACTTGGAAGACGTACGCTTGTTGACGTTGCACAATGCGGAACATTGATTTGTTGGAAGAGATGAGAGGGATAACTTGTCCAATATGAGTGAAACACGAATGATGTATTTTGAGAAAGAGGATGTTCTGCACTTAAGTATTTCGGATGAACCCGAAATGGGTAGCGTTGAGGTGGGGCCTAACATCACTGTAGAATTGAACGCCAAGGGGGAAATTATTGGCGTTGAAATTCTGGCGGCCAGTCATTTCATTCGGGATTCGATAATGGAATCCGTGCAGGCCAAGGTTTTGCGTATTCCCGAACTGCAACCGGCTTGGTGATTTATGAAGATCGGCATCATTGTCTATTCCCTCACCGATCATACCTTAACGGTTGCTAACCGCCTGAAAGAAAAACTATTGGCGGATGGGCACGAAGTGACCCTGGAACGGCTAGAAACCGTCGGGCCGGCGAAAGCGCAAGTTGAGAACGCCGAACTCAAGACAAAGCCTGTGACCGACGCCTACGATGCGCTGGTGTTTGCCTGTCCCGTGCGGGGAGGCACGATCCCCTCGCCTATGAAGCGTTATCTGGAACAGATCCCGTCGTTGCGCGACAAGAAGGTGGCGTGTTTCGTCACGCATTTCTTCCAGCGAGCGTGGGGGGCCAACCAGGTGCTCGCGGCAATGCGGACACTTTGCGAATCCAAAGGAGCAACCGTCCGTGGCGTGGGTGATGTGCGATGGTTTAGCCTGCACCGCAAGCAGCAGATCGCGCGGGTTGTGGAGGAGTTGAGTCGGTTGTTCTGAATTGTGGTTGTTATGTTTGCATTTCAGCAACAAACTTCAAGGAGTGTGAAATGGATGTAATAGGTGTTTTGATTCTTGCAGTTAGTTTTCTTCTATTGGCAGCAGGATACTTTATGTCCATCTATTCCGGAATTCGTCATGGTTCTTCGTGGGGCCTTATAATGATTTTTTTGCCGCCGATTGCACAAATTGCCTTTATTCTTAGACACCAATTGGAGGCAAAACGGTGGCGCAAACTGTTTGTCTATAGCCTTATCGCCTTTATAGCTGGAATCATTATGATTAGCTATCCTGATTCGGGCTTCTTACTAATTCCTATTGGGATAGGGGTTGTAGTGTATAAGTTGAAATTTAAATCGAAGCCGTTACCTGGTTTTGGTTGGTTATCCGGATTTGGAGACAGTACAATTAATCACGAGGGAATAGAGTTTGATCCTAATAGGTACTATGAACTTGCCAAGCGAGGTGTGCAGTTTTTCTCAAATTGGCAAGGGACAACCAGAGTAAGTCTTGCACAAAAAGCTTTCTCGAATCCAATGGTGGTCCACGATATCAAACAATTCGACAGTAAGCATTTTTCTGGAATGCTAGCCTCATCTGAAGGGAAGCCGAATTGGGCAGACGAGCGTATTCAGCTTTTCTTGGATGTTATGCGGAAAAAATATAATCTGAATGATCGAACAATTATTGCACTGCTCGTGTATGTAAATGAGGAAATGAACTATCAGAGTTACGCTAGTAATTTTCAAGGGATTGATCCCTCAGATTACACAGGGTTAATGCGAGAGATTGTTTTATATGATATTTACTCTGAACAAGATCCGAACTTTCGTCATGTGCGGCGTCTGATGGATGAGCTAGGTATTTCGCAAAAACAGGCAAGACGAGTAGAAATTCAATATGGAGTGATCAAGAAAGAATTGAAAGTATCTCATTTTGCCAAATCGTTGGATGAAGATGATGATACACCATATATGGGAGTGGAGAAACAAATCAAGAGTGAAATTCAATTAGCGGCTATTAGTGCTAGAATCGGAGCTTTACTGGATATCTCGCCAACAAATTATCATATAGTAGGACGAGATTATAGCCGTGACTCTAGGATCGACAATTTCTACCGGCAACATTTCTCTTATGTTCTATCCCGCGCGTTCAATGGGCATTGTTGCAAATGCGGCGAGGGGATGGGGCAACTTGAGTTTGACCACTTTTGGCTGCCCAAATCAAGTGGTGGCAATTTTCTTATGCGTTCAAAAAGCTCCGGCTTGTATGTTAACAATTGCATTCCACTATGCAGATCGTGCAATTCAAGCAAAGGCTACCGTGATTTTCGAGAATTCTTCACGGAAGAAGAAATAGAAGACATTGTGAAGCGGAGTCAATCGATTGAAACCTACATCAATCAACATATGGTGGATTTTGTTGATCCTGATTTTCCAAATAGGGCATATTGAAGGTTAAAAAGTCCGAATGCTTGATCAGATTGGGGGGTGCTTGCAACGTGCCCGTCGCGCCACAAAATCCTGTCGTTAGCCTGTCAAGTGCGTAATCTGCAATACTACTGAGGAGGAGTCTATGCCCGACATAATTACGGAAGCCCTACTAGAGATGCACTTTCACCGGGCAATAGTGGAACACTTCTCCAAAGTTTACGGTGCTAATTTTCTACGGTTACTTAAGCCTTCGTCGCAAAAGGAAGTATGGGTTGGCTTTGACCAAGGGTGGATTTGTACCCCACTAACAACTGAACAGTTTTTTGCGGAACTTTCTCAGGCAATACAGTCTTCAGCCCAAAACGTAGCGCGCTTTTATCTTGGTTACTTCCTGCAATTCAAAACTGTGCAAAAAATTACACGAAAAAGTGCTTTGATGCCTGAAAGATATATAACCCCCTATTTCCGTAGCGAGTTATCCGTAAAACCTAACCCAACGACAAGATTATCTCAACACGAAACACTACTACGCTTGAACGAAATCCATTCCACCAATGTATGTTATGCTTGCGCGATGCTGTTTGATTTGGATGAAATATATGTCGCCCCGAATGTCAAACGTTTGCGATGTGTAGATATATCTTCATCACCTAGAGGATGGGCGACTAATGAAAGGCACTTTATCACGTTTCAGTGTGAGGATGACCCTACACCATTCTGGTGCAGCCAGCCTATGCCGGCAGTTGCCTTAAGTTTTGATGAGTGGGCATCACCAGAGTCGAAAATTGGCCCGAAAAAGCTGACTGCTGAAGATGTGATACGGTTTGTGAAAGATTCTGCCCAAATGTTGAACGCTCAAAATGAAAGAGAAAAACAATTACCTTTGCTATCAGAGGCAACTAGAGATTCTTTAGGATTATTACCAGAGAGTCTTACCATCTTAGAATTTGAGAAGGAACCGGTAGGAGGATAACCTATGCTTGCAGCCGTGCTCAAGGATTTCAATCACCTTGTTTTGAAAGATGTCCCCATCCCTGAACCGAAGTTGGGGGAAGTCGTCGTCACATCAAGGCGTGCGGCATCTGCGCCACCGATTACAAATGATCGATATCCATAGGATACTGAGGAAAAAGGAAACATCGTGACCCAATCTAGTGAATCCCCCCCTCTCTCCATCCAAAACCTGACCTTCCAATACCGGACGCGAGAGCAACCGGCGATTGAGGATGTGTCGTTCGCGCTGCACGCGGGCGAGTTGCTGCTCGTGGCCGGGTCCAGCGGCTGCGGCAAGACGACGCTCATCCGCTGTATCAACGGGCTGGTTCCCCGCAGTTACAAGGGCAGCCTGAGCGGCAGTGTGTTGCTCCACGGGCAGGATATTGCCGAGATGCCATTGTCGCGCATCTCCCAGATCGTCGGCACGGTGCTGCAAGACCCGGAACGGCAAATCCTGGGCGCGCACGTCTTCACCGAGGTCGC
>JBNGDO010000048.1:0-30847 GCA_049975385.1 Anaerolineae bacterium
GACATCTTGTCCGCAAACTGGCGGACAAGATGTCCGCGATCCGAGCTATATACAATGGGGGTGATTATGGTCGATCAACGTAAAGAACGACGTTCTGGACTGATTCGTGGGGTAGGGATGGCGGTATTGTGGATGCTCGTTGTTATGGTTTTCTTGCTGCCGCCGGTCAAGCGGTGGTTCAACGAGACACCCTATCTTCTCGAAGTCCTTTACCCCCTGCTGACCTTATTCAGCCTCTATCTGCTTTACCAGGCTTATCGTGCCAAAGCCGGAACATTCGTGCTGTTCAAATGGGCATTGCTGCTGATCGCGACGGCGAGTTCCGTGCTTGCTGTGTATGGTGCAGGTGCGGGCTTCTACACCATCCGGTCGGTGAGCGCCCAAGTCTTCATTGTCCTCGAAGTCGGCCATATCTTCGTAGAAAGCTTTATCGGCACGCCGAAATAGTTTTTCACCACAAAGTCACGAAGACACCAAGGAGAACAAAGCAAACCTTTGTGCTTTGGTGTCTTTGTGGTAAATATGGCTGTTATCTGTTATCCATGGAGTTGATCGATGAAAATAACCAGCATTGAGCCTGTCGTTATACACGTCAATCAGCGCGGCGATTGGGTGTTTGTGCTTGTCCACACGGATGAGGGTATCACCGGTCTGGGCGAAGCCAGTCACAGCGGCAATGATGCCTTGCTGGTCGCCATATTGGGCGTGTTTGCGGCGCAGCTTGTAAGAAAAGATCCACTCGCAATCAACGGGCTGTGGCGCAACCTGGCCCGTGTGGATGGTGGGCGTATCGCGCATACGGCGTTGAGTGCGGTCGAGCAAGCGTTGTGGGACATCGCCGGGCAGCACCTTGGCGTGCCGGTGCACGCGCTATTCGGCGGGAAAGTACGGGATAAGCTGCGGCTCTATGCGAATATCAACCGCCACGTTGTTGACCGTGCAGACACGGGCGACCGTTCGCCGGAAGGATTTGCCCGTGCTGCGCGGCAGGCCGTGGATGAAGGCTTCACGGCAATTAAACTCGCGCCCTTCGATGAATTGCGGGAGCGCGACCACGTCCGCACCGGGACGCATGCCGCGTGGCGTCCTGGCATCGCGCGCGTGGAGGCCGTGCGCGCCGCCATCGGCGACGCGATTGACCTGATGGTGGACTGCCATGGGCGAATGGAGACGTCGGAGGCCATCACCGTGGGGTGTGCGTTGGCGGACTGCAATTTGATGTGGTACGAAGAGCCAGTGAAGCATACATTCCCCGATCAACTGGCGCAAATCTCGCAGGCGATTTCTATACCGACCGCCTCGGCGGAAAGCATCTTTGGTGTAGGAGGTTTCCGTACCTTTTTGCTGGAACGTGTCGTCGATGTGCTGATGCCCGACGTGAAGCACTGCGGTGGTTTGGCCGAGATGCGTGCCATTGCCGAAGCGGCGCGCTTGCGCCAACTCCTGATCGCGCCACACAATCCGTCGGGGCCGGTTGCCACGGTTGCATCGGCGCACGCGGTGTGCACACTCCCCAATTTTCTGATTTTGGAGTATGCTTGGGGCGAAGTGGACTGGCGCGCTGATCTACTCACACCGTGTGAACCGGTTCAGGATGGCATTCTGCGGGTGTCCGACGCGCCGGGCCTGGGATATCGTTTGAACCCGGACGTCGTTGCTGCGCACCAGGTTCCCACACCCGGCACGCACGACTCGACCAGAGTCTGGTTTTGACGAATGAGCGAATATGAGAATCAGCGAATCGAGCAGCCAATACCCAGTATTCAGCAACCTATCGTGTCTGGCAGGGAGAAGTTATGACTATTGTGGCCGAAACTGAGACGGAGACCTATCAACAGCGTATTGAGCAATTGCGCGCGACCAAGCTGGTGCAGACGCAGGAGAAGCAGGCGCTCATCGGTTCGATGGACCACGACGACTGGGCGCTCATCCTGCCGCCGCCCGACCGGCGCAAGATCGTGAAGACGATGAGCACGTCGGGGATGCCCATCACCGATTGTTTGATCGAGGGCTACGAACCGCAGGAGACGCATCCCGAGGGTGGTTTCTTCGGTCCCAAGGCGGTGGGTGCGAACTACCGGGCGTTGCTCGAAGTCCATCCAGTTTATATTGATCCTGTCAGCTCGCTGGCGGGCGGCTATATGGTGAACTTCTCGTCGTATCGCAAGCGCGGCTGGAACCCCGACATTGCTGTGAGCAAGCTGCGACCTGGCCTGGCGGAGGCGATTGCGTTGTACCAACTGCATCCCGGCATAGGAGCAGGGCAGCACTTTTGCCAGGAGTTGCAGATTGGGCTTGACCTGGGGTGGGGGGGCTTGCTCGACAAGATCAGGCGTTATCGCGACGCCAACCTCAACTCGCCGGAGGCGCTGACGCCCACAGATACACGCTTCTCACCCGTGACGCGGGACGACATGGCCGGCTTCTACGCTGGTCTGGAAGACATCGTACTGGGAACGCAGGACTGGGTTCGGTGGCACGCCGAGGCCGCGCGTGCGATGGCGGACGCCGAAGATGATCTGGCGCGGGGGCAAAACCTGTTGGAGATCGCCGCGATGAACGAACGGCTGGTCACGGAGCCACCGGAGACTTTCCGTGAAGCGTGCCAGTGGATTTTGTGGTACCAGATGCTGGCGCGGATGTACAACGGCAGCGGTTCACTCGGACGGCTGGATGTGTTGCTCACGCCGTACTACGAGCGGGATGTTGCGGTGGGCCGACTCACTGATGAAGCCGCGATCTTCCACGTGGCTTGCTTGCTGCTGCGTGACACGGCCTATCTCCAGCTCGGTGGCCCCGACGCTGCTGGCAATGACGTTACCAACACGGTCTCCTATCTCGTGCTGGAAGCCGCACACCGCCTCAAGATCCCGGCGAACATCGGCGTCTGCGTGGGCGACGGCGTGGATCCCGGCCTGCTGCGGCGTGGTGTCGAAGTGATGTTCGAGGACAAGACCGGTGTGCCCAAGTTCCTCGGCATCGAGCGCACCGCTGAGGGTTTTGCCCGCAACGGCTACGACATCGCGTTGGGCCGTGAGCGTGCCTATTCCGGCTGTCACTGGTCGGCGATTCCGGGTCGCGAGTACACGCTCAACGACTGCGTCAAGATCAACTTTGCCGCCGTCTTCGAGGTCGCCTGGAAGGAAATGCTGGACGATCTTGCTATGCCATCGAGCGTCGCCAGCCTGTGGGCGCGCTTCACGCATCACTTGCGGCGCGGCATCCGCACGATTGCCGCGAGCCTGGACTTCCACCTGGAGCATATGCACCGCGTTTTCCCGGAGCTGGTGATCGATTTACTGAGCTTCGGTCCCATCGAGCGGGGGCTGGATGCTTCTCACGGCGGCGTCGAATTCTACAACCTGTGTCTGGATGGCGCGGCGCTGGCGACTGTTACCGACTCGTTCGCGGCGCTGGAGCAACGCGTTGAGCAGGAGGGGCGGCTGACCTGGGACGAAGTTGCACGCTGTATTGAGACCGACTGGGCCGGCCCCGAGGGAGAGCGCGCCCGGCTGATGATGCGTAACATCCCGCGCTACGGCAGCGGTGGTTCTCGCGCCGACGAATGGGCCGTGCGCGTCAGTCAAACCTTCACCGATCTGGTCAAAGAAGCGCCCACGCCGCGTGGCTTCAACCTGGTCCCTGGTCTGTTCTCCTGGGCGAATACTATCCCGATGGGGAAAGGCGTCGGCGCGACGCCGAACGGGCGCCACGCGGGCGCGCCCATCTCCCACGGCGCGAATCCCGATCCCGGCTACCGCAAGGATGGCGCCCCCACGGCGATGGCGGTGGCGATTTCGTCCGTGCAGCCCGGCTTTGGCAACACCGCGCCGATGCAGATGGAACTCGATCCGATGCTTTCTAAAGACGAGGGCGGCGTCGACAACATCGCCAATCTCATCAAGACGCACTTCGATTTGGGGGGCACGCAGATCAATCTGAACATCTTGGATACGGAGAAGGTGCTCGAAGCCCACAAGGACCCCGGCAAGTATCCCGACCTGGTGGTGCGCGTGACCGGTTTCAGCGCTTACTTCGCCAGCCTGTCGCCGGCATTCCGCCAGCTTGTGGTGGATCGCATCATTGCGGAAGGATCATAGCGGCTGGGCGGGTGATGCCGCGCGTGTTTTAGCGGTTGTTGTTTTTACCACGAATCTTCACCAATTTTCACGCATGGAACTCAAATTCGTGTAGATTTGTGAAGACTCGAGGTTTTGTTCACCGGAGGCATTATGAAGAAATTGTTGGGATCGTTCACGAAGAAGCAACAGCTCATCCTTATCGGAATGGCTGTGATGACTTGTCTGGTCATCGCCGTGCTGGGCAGCATCATGATCTCACAGATGGCGCGCCAGGCCGCCAGGCTCCCCGTCCCGGTGAGCACTGCGACACCGGCATTTGTCACGCCAACGCCCGCGCCCACATCCACGTTGCCCCCTACATGGACGCCCACGCCGGAAGTCACAGTTCTCATTGAAACACCTTCGTTTGAGCAAACACACTGTCCTTTCGACGCGCCTATCGGCGCGCAGGTCGACTGTGGTGTCGTCATCGTACGGGAGGATCGCGAAGGGACCGATCCCAACGACGTCATCCGCCTGGCGGTCGCTGTCTACCACAGCACCAGCGACACTCCACAGCCCGACCCGGTCATCTTCTTGCAGGGCGGACCAGGCAGTGGAGCCGTCGAAGACATCGTCAATGCTTACGACACCCTCATTGCGCCGATTCTGGCCGAACGTGACTTTATCGTGTTCGATCAACGCGGTACGGGATTGAGCCAGCCGTTACTTGATTGTCCAGAGTACTCACGATTGGTCGAGCGCCAGTTGCGGCAGGGGTTTTTTATCGGCGATGAAGATCCCGCGCAGTATACTCATGCTTTGCTGGCTTGCCGCGATCGCCTGACCCGGCGTGGGGCTAATCTGGCAGCTTATACCAGCGCTGCCAGCGCCGCCGACGTCAACGATATCGTCACCGTTCTGGGATACGAACAGGTCAACCTCTACGGCGCTTCCTACGGCACGCGCCTGGCGCAGACCGTGATGCGCGATTTCCCTGGCATCGTGCGCAGTGCGGTCTTGGATTCGGCGCTACCCCTCGAAATCCATATCTACAACGAACAGGCCGCCAAGACCGATTATGCGCTGAACAAATTGTTCGATGGCTGTGCTGCGCATCCGGGGTGCAACGCGGCCTATCCCAATCTGGAGAGGATGTACTATGATCTCGTCGCACAGTTGGATGCCGAACCGGTTTCGGTGTGGGGGGTCCTGGCCAGCGACGGACGAACGTTCAACGTCGACGTGAATGGCGTGGAGCTGACCAGCGCCGTTTTCTTCGCTATGTACGCAACCGATCTTATCCCAATGGCCCCACAGATGATCGACGACGTGCGCCGGGGCGATTACACGTGGTTGCGCATTTTCCTCGCCGCGCCGATGAACTTGGGCGATGGTCTCAGCCTGGGCATGATGCTTTCGGTTAACTGTCACGAGGAGATCTTCGCCACGACGCCGGAGGAGATTAATGCTGCCAACGATGCCTATCCGAACACGGCAGCTTTCGGGCGTTCGGCGCTCTTCGGCAGTGCGGAGGAGCATTACGCGCTCTGTGAAACGTGGGGCGCTGCGCCGTTCGATCCGCGCGAGGCCGCGCCGGTGACGAGTTCTATCCCCGCGTTGATTCTCGTCGGTGAGTACGATCCGGCAACGCCACCGGTGTTTGGCCTTCAGGTGGCAGAGAACCTACCCAACAGTTACTTCTTCGAGTTCCCTGGTCGCGGCCATACGTCAAGTATCGGCATCCGCGAGTGCCCTTTCGAGATGGCATTGGCATTTCTGGCTGATCCCACGACTGAACCGGATAGCGCGTGCATCGCTGATATGACGGGGCCGGACTTTTTCGTGGATTGAGTCGCACCCTTCGGTAGTCTCTCCCGGGCTTTCGACTATAATAGGCGTTACGGGTATTCACCGATTCGCTCACTCTGTCGCAAGGAGTATGCATGCTCATTATCATTCTCGTTCTCCTGACCATGGCTTTGCCGTTGTTCCTCTACGGAACCTTCTACGTGGCACGGGGGATTTTGCGTGGGCTGCGCACCGCCAATTGGCGTGAGACCTCAGGCGTGATTTTGTTCTCAAATGTTGAGCGTTACTACCGTGGCAAAGATGTCGCCAAAGAGGTGCTCCAATTGTCTTACCACTACACTGTTGATGGCGTCACCTACGAGGGAAATCGTGTGGCGTTTAAAAGCTTCGCATGGTTCTTCGGTGACTTAAAAAAACTGGCAGCGCAATACGCGCAGGATCAGGAAGTTACCGTTTACTACAATCCGCTGCAACCCGAGAATGTCGTGCTCGAAAAGGGCACGGATCGCGCAGATGCTATCCTGTTGGTTGCCCTGGCGTTGCTCGACGCCGCAATATTGCTGATTTGGATCCCGCTGAAGCCAGTGTTGATCATTCTCGGTGTTGCGCTGCTCGTCTTCCTGGTTTTTCTCTTTCGCGAGTTGAAGCACAATGCCGCTCTGGCGCATAATCGTTTCACTGCATTGGAGGAAGATGGCGACCAAACCTGAACCGGCGGTCATTGTGATTTTTGGCGCGTCTGGCGATCTGGCACAGCGTAAGCTCGGACCAGCATTGCACAGCCTGGCTTGCGCTGGACTATTGCCCGAACAGACGCGGATTGTTGGTGTGGCGCGCTCATCCCTTTCGGACGAGGCGTTCCGCGAGCAGATTTACGAAGGTGTAGAAGCCTACTCACGCTACAACCAGCGTCAGTGTTCATTGTGGGAAGGCTCCAGGGAGCACTATACCTATCTCTCTGGGAACTATGACGATCCTGAGACCTACCAACGCCTCACGCAGCATCTGCTGCAGCTTGTGGATAAGTCAGGTGCTTCGGGCAACTGTCTTTTCTATCTCTCAACGCCACCATTTCTCTACCCCGTGATCGTGGAGCAGTTGCACCATGCCGGTCTGAACCGGAAAGAGCGTGGGTGGACGCGCATCATCATCGAGAAACCCTTCGGGCACGATCTCACCAGTGCTCAGGAGCTCAACGCACAGGTCCATGCGGTCTTTGACGAGCAGCAGGTCTATCGCATCGATCATTACCTGGGTAAGGAGACGGTGCAGAACATCCTGGCATTCCGCTTTGCCAATGCTATCTTCGAACCGCTGTGGAATCGCAACTACGTCGCCTCCGTGCAGATTACTGTGGCAGAGACAGGCCTGGTAGGAACGCGGGCTGGATATTACGACCGATCCGGCGTGCTGCGTGATATGTTCCAAAATCACCTGTTGCAGTTGCTCACCCTTATGGCGATGGAACCACCCTCAGCCTTCGACGCACGGGCACTGCGCGATGAAAAAGTCAAGGTCCTTCAAGCTGTGCGTCCCCCACGTTTGGATGATTTGGTTCTGGGCCAGTACGAGGGTTACCTGAGCGAGGACAAAGTTGCACCAGACTCACAAACACCGACCTATGGGGCACTGCGCCTGTCGATCGACAATTGGCGCTGGCAGGGCGTCCCATTCTATCTGCGTTCCGGCAAAGGGCTGGTCCAAGGGCTGACCGAGATCACCATTGAGTTCAAGCGTGTGCCACACCTGCTCTTCCCGGAGAACGTCGCCTTGACGCCTAATCGTCTCTCCCTATGTATCCAGCCCAATGAAGCCATCCACCTGAATTTTGCGACCAAGATACCTGGCGCGGGGATGCACGTCGAGCCGGTGGATATGGAGTTTCATTACCGTGAGCACTTTGACAAGAGCTTTGGGGAGCACTCTGGTGAGACTGGGCTGCCGGATGCCTACGAGCGTCTGCTGCTCGACGCACTGCAAGGCGATGCCTCGCTCTTCATCCGCGCCGACGAGATCGAGCTGGCGTGGCGCATCATCGATCCCCTGATGGAGACCGGGCAGCCCTTCCCGTATACAGTCGGGAGTTGGGGGCCACCGGCGGCCGAGGCCCTCATCGCGCCGGAACACGGTGCGTGGCGCATAGGGTGCGCCACCACGGAGGATTGACGCGTGGCGGTCAACATATTTTGTGAAACCTTGATCGTGCCAAAAAACGACTATCGGACTAATGACTACCTAACCCGGATGAACGGGAACCAAAAAGGCCTTCGACGCCCGTTTTCTTGCACAATGTACAAGGATTTGCGTGGTTAGGCCCTAACTATGCTCTAGGAGACGACGTTTGATGTTAACCTATGAGGCAGACCGTATAGAACGCGACGCTATGGGCGAAGTCCGTGTTCCTGCCGGAGCGTTGTGGGGCGCGCAGACACAGCGTGCCGTTGAGAATTTTTCCATCTCCGAGCAGCGGTTTAGTTCCCGGTTCATCGCAGCCCTGGGGCAGGTCAAATGTGCCTGCGCGCGTGCTAATATGGATCTGGGACGCCTCGATCCACGCCTTTGGGCTGCCATCGCGCAGGCCTGCGACGAAGTCAGTGCCGGGGATCTTGACGCGCATTTCCCGATCGACGTGTTCCAGACCGGTTCCGGCACGTCGACCAACATGAACGCCAACGAAGTGATTGCCAATCGTGCTATCCGGCTACTCGGTGGCGAAGTTGGGAGCAAGTCACCGGTACATCCCAACGACCACGTCAACATGAGCCAGTCGAGCAATGACGTGATTCCCACTGTGATCCACGTGGCAGCGACAATCGCGTTGCGCGACGACCTGCTCCCGGCGCTGGGACATCTGCACACGCTCTTGCTGTCGAAAGCTATGGCTTTCGATGTTATTGTCAAGACTGGGCGTACACATTTGCAGGACGCAACGCCTATCCGCATGGGGCAGGTCTTCGGCGGGTACGCGGCGCAGATCGAGCAGGCGAGGTTCCGCGGGCGACGTGCGATTGAGACACTGCGTGAGCTGCCGTTAGGTGGCACAGCCGTCGGCACCGGTATCAACTGTCCGGCCAGTTTTGCAGAGCGCGCTATCACTCACCTCAACACCGCGTTGGCGACGAGTTTCGTCGAAGCACACAACCATGTGGAGGCTAACGCCGCCCGTGATGCGCTGGTTGAAGTTTCTGGCATGCTCAAAACGATCGCCGTGAGCCTGCACAAAGTTGCTAACGACATCCGTTGGCTGGCTTCGGGACCGCGCAACGGTTTGGGGGAGCTGCGCTTGCCTGCCGTGCAGCCGGGTTCGTCGATTATGCCGGGCAAGGTCAACCCGGTGATCCCGGAAGCAGTGATTATGGTCTGCGCCCAGGTCATTGGTTACGACGCGTCGATCACCCTCGGTGGCCTGGGCGGCTACTTCGAGTTGAATCTGATGATGCCGCTCATCGCGCATAACATGCTCACCGCCATCGCACTGCTGGCAAACGCAGCACGCGTTTTTGCCGACCGTTGTGTCGCTGGCCTCGAGGCCGATGCTGACCGTTGCGCTGAAACCGTCGAACGCAATCTGACACTGGCGACGGCGCTGGCGCCCGCACTCGGCTACGACAAAGCTGCTGAGATCGCCAAAGAAGCGCAGTCTACCGGCAGCACCGTTCGCGAGGTCGCCCTGGCTTGGGACGTGCTGCCTGAGGAGACGCTCACTGCTTTACTCGATCCTTACCGGATGACCGAACCGGATGGAGAATAACGAATGGCAAATGGCGAATGGCAGATTACTGATGGCTGACGGCTGAAAGCTGATAGCTGATAGCTGAAAACTATTCCAGGAGGTTAATCTATGCGTAAAATTGCTGTTTTGACAAGTGGCGGGGATGGCCCAGGACTCAACGCGTGCATTCGCGCGGTCGCGCGCGAAGCCTTTCATCACGGAGCAGAGGTTTATGGTGTACAATGGGGCTACAGGGGCTTGATCAACGGGGAGATCGATGAACTGACCAGCCGGGACGTGGGTGGCATTATGAACCGGGGCGGGACGTTCCTGGGGACGGCGCGTTGCCCGGAGTTCAAGGAAATCCAGGTGCGCCGTACCGCGCTACGCCAGATGAACCAACTCGGTATCGAAGGCCTGGTTGTGATCGGTGGCAACGGCTCGCTGGCAGGCGCGCTGGCCTTGCACGAGATGGATTTCCCGACGTATGGTGTTCCCGCGTCGATTGATAACGACATCAACGGTACGGATATGGCCGTCGGCGTCGATACGACGCTGAACACGATCCTGGATGCGATCGACCGTGTCAAGGATACGGCGGCCTCGCACCAGCGGGCCTTCCTGATAGAGGTGATGGGGCGCGATTGTGGCTATCTGGCGCTGGCCAGTGGCATCGCTGGCGGCGCAGAGTTGATTCTGGTGCCGGAGCACGAAGGGCCATCTCTCGAAAAGATCGCTGAAACCGTGGTTGAAGCGTACATCCGGGGAAAGTCGCACTGCATTATGGTGATTGCCGAGGGCTGGAAACCCGGAACGCAAGCCGTAGCCGAATATCTGCGTGCACGCAAAGACGAACTGGGTTTCGATGTGCGGGTAACTGTATTGGGGCACGTCCAGCGCGGTGGACGACCTTCGGCGTATGATCGCCTTTTGGCGACACGTATGGGAGCTTATGCCGCCGAACACCTTCTGGAGGGCGAGAGCGGTATGATGGCTGCCATGCGCAGTAGTAAGATCGAATCGTTTCTTCTGGAAGAGGCGGTGAAAACGCTCAAACCGTTGGACTTGCGGCTGCTTAGCCTCTCTGAGGTGATGGATTGATTTAGGTGTGTTTCGGATGAGTTGTAGTCAACCTTGCAAAGGTCTGCAGACCTCTGGTTTGCCTAAGCCCTCGCAAGGTTTCCGTCTCTCCGATTGATTTCTACGTCGTGCGGCCTACAAGCTTTTCGGCCAGTGTGGACAACGCAACTTGCGCTTCGCCGGTTCCCTCGGAGTGGGCCAGCGCCGCGAGTGCGGCCTGATGGTGCGCGAGAGCCTGCGCCCGGGTGTGTTCTTGGCTGCCCGCAGCTTCCAATAACGCCAATCCTTCAACCACGCGTGCGTCATCGATTTGCGTGTTGCTGGTCATGAGTGCCCGGAACGCTGCGCTGTGTGCTATTCCGTGAAGGATAGGCAGTGTCTTCTTGCGGTTGCGCAGATCAGAACCCACGGGCTTGCCTGTCTGTTCGGCATTCCCCCACAGCCCGAGCCAGTCGTCTTGCATCTGAAACGCTATCCCGAGTTCTATGCCGAAGTCTTGGAGTGCCGCGAGACGCGCCTCCGATGAACCCGCGAGCATCCCGCCAAGCTCGCACGCCAGTCCGAGGAGCGCCGCCGTTTTGCCTCGGATCATTGTAAGGTAGGTGCCCTCGTCAACCTCGCTTTCGGCCTCGAAGGAGAGATCAAGATGCTGCCCCTCGGTGATATGCAGGATCGCATCGGTGTAACAGTTGACAGCGCGCAATATCGTCTCTGGTGAGACGCCTGTCTTTCGCAGGTTGAACAAACTGCGGTACGCGAGCGAGAAAAGTGCATCACCAGCATTGATGGCCTGCGCTTCACCCCAGACCGCCCACAGCGTTGGACGCCCACGGCGGGTGCGATCGTGGTCTTCGATGTCGTCGTGGATGAGCGTGAAGTTGTGGAGCAGTTCTATGGCTGCTGCCGCCGGAAGTGCTTGCTGCCAATCGCCATTCTGCGATTCGCATGCCAGGAGTAGAAAGATGGGGCGTAATCGTTTCCCGGCTTTGCTCTCGGTAGGCCGGAATGCTGTATCGGCCCAGCCAAGATGATAAAGCAGCATCCCGTAGAGTGCTTCGGGTGCCGTATTGGGGATGGCCTGGCGCATCGTAGCTTCGAGTGCAGGTAAATAACGGGCAAAAGGATCCATAATTACACCTCACTTCTTGCTAAAGGAGTTTGTTTGAGGCGCGCAATCGTCGGCGCGCCGGCCGCAAACATGGCGACGGTCAATTGACGGCGGATAATCTCGATCCGTGCGTGAAGGGCCTGTGACGATTCCGCCGCCTGGAGCAGCTCTGCCGCCATCGTGGTGACGTCCGCTCCAAGCGCCAGGGCTTTGGCGATGTCCACGCCTGTGCGTAGCCCCCCGCTGGCGATGAGTGGAATGTTTGGCGCGACCTGGTGCACGTCCCGTATGGCCTGCGCCGTGGGAATGCCCCAGTCGCGAAATGCGGCCGCCACCTCGCGCTGCACAACATCCCGCCCCCGGTGCATTTCGACCTGGCTCCAGGAGGTGCCTCCGGCTCCTGCAACATCCAACGCCGCTACGCCCGCGTCGATGAGCATGCGCGCGACCTTCGCAGACAAGCCCCATCCCACTTCCTTGACGATGACCGGGACTTCGAGCGCGCGGCACACAGCCTCAATCTGCTGCGCGATTCCAGTGAAGCGCGTGTTACCTTCGGGTTGTAGGGCTTCTTGCAGAGGATTGAGGTGCAAGAAGATGCCGTCGGCCTCGACGTGATCGACGAGGCGCCGGCAGGCGTCAGGGTCGTAGCCATAGTTGAGTTGCACCGCGCCGAGATTTGCCAGCAGCAGAATATCTGGCGCGTAGCGGCGTACTTGGAAAGTCCTCAGGGTTTGCGGATCTTCCAACACCGCGCGCATCGATCCCAATCCCATGCCGATGCCCGTTTCCTGTGCAACTTCGGCGAGCATACGGTTGATGTTGCCTGTCTTTTCCGTACCTCCGGTCATCGATGCAATCAGCACTGGAAAAGCGAGGCGGTGATTGAGGAAATGCATTGTGGTATCCACATCGCAGAGGTTGCATTCTGGCAGTGCTTGATGGATAAACCGGTAGTGTTCCAGTCCGGTCGTCACCCGATCGAAAGAGACGTCTTCTTCCAGGTTGATACGGATATGCTCGTCTTTGCGCGTGCCGGTTTGTGGATCGGTCATCTCGTTTTCTCTTGATCTAATTTCACGCCACTATACCTTAAAAGCGTTGTCGCGTCAATGCGCACGCTGGGTATTCTTGACTTTTGCTCTGCTATGGTTAAAATACAGTCACGGGTTGAAAATTGCATCCATACCAATCATGCCATAATTTTGAGGAGGTAAGTCCGATGAGTGATGTGTTTGATCGTGTCAAGAATATTATCGTTGAGATCCTGGCGACTGAGCCAGATAAAGTAACGCCAGAAGCAAGCTTCCGAGACGATCTCGGTGCAGACTCTCTCGACCTGGTAGAATTGATCATGGCTTTTGAGGATGAATTCGGTGGGCGCATTTCGGATGATGATGCGCGCAGCATCACCACCGTGCAAGCGGCGGTCGATTATGTTGAAAAGCGGATGGCTGCTGGGTAGTCGTTCTAACCCCGATAAATCGAAACTAAGAAACCTTTGATGCCAGCTTTTGTTATTTGATGGGCAGGAATTTCAAGGGTTAGGCTTCATTCTGCATTTTCATGAAGGCCACCGGAAAACGGTGGCCTTTTGATATGCGTATCGGCTTACTCGCAGACACGCACGTTCCCTATCGAGCCGACGTCATTCCTACTCCGGTGTTGGATGCGTTGCAAGGCGTCGATTTAATCTTGCATGCAGGTGATGTCGACGAACCTTGGGCGTTGGATGCGTTGCGAGAGATCGCGCCGGTGCAGGCTGTGCGTGGCAACTATCACTTGTTCGATGGCTCTTCCGGCGGGGCATCGTTGCCGGAAACCATCGAAATCGATGTCGCCGGTTTGCACATCGGCGTCATTCATGGACACCGTATGGGTCCGGCGACCTGGTTTTGGAAATTCTACCTGATGCTGGAAAATATGCGCGGGCGTTGGTCGACACCGACATATGACCGTGCTGTAGCACGGGCGCTGTTGCGTCGTTTTCCTCATGCCGACATTATTGTCTTTGGGCATACCCACCGTTTCTATTGCGCTCATTGGGGCAAGACACTGCTTATTAACCCCGGTGCTGCGCTGCGCACGGCATACTTTAATGCTCCGTACACGCCTTCGCTGGCTCACCTGATTCTCGAACCGGGCCATCCACCAGAAGTCCACAAAATTCAGCCGGAACTGGCGTAACCAACAGACAGCGTTTTGAGAGGAGATTTTTGCGCAAGGTAGATCTCTCCGCAAAAGTCCTTTCCTTTATCCCTGTCATGATTCATTTCCGACGTGCTACTGGCAGCATTTTTGTGTTAGTAAACGGTTAAAAAAGAGAGGAATTTATACAAAATCCTTGACGTGAAGGGTTAGCTGTGATATAATTGCAATGTTGACGGGAAAACGGAGGGACCCGTGCGATGATAAAGGTCAACCTTTTTGCACTCATCCATGCCAAACCCGGCGCTCGTGAAACGATAGTTCTGGACACAGACAGTGTTCTCATCAGTGATCTTGATATTAGTTATCTGAAAGGTACACTTCACTTCACTCGTGTTGATTACGGGATTTTGATTACAGGAACGCTCGACGCCAAGCTAAAAGTTGAGTGTATCCGATGTTTGAAGCCCTTTTACGAATCTGTCGTTATCGAGTTAGAGGATACCATCAACCTTCCTGGAGCAGATTTAACCCCAGAACGCCCTGTACGTGTTGCTGAGGATGGTTGGGTCGATTTATCTCCGCTCGTCCGCGAAAGCGCCTGGATTGCCGTACCCGTCAAGCCGATTTGCTCACCAGATTGTCAAGGGATTTGCCCGGACTGCGGGGGCAATATTAACTTGGGCGAGTGTACGTGCGAAAAAACTGCCCCTGTTGATCCACGTTGGGGCGTATTACAAACCTTGTTAGAGAAAACCTGATAATCCTTAGGGTTATCTGTAAAACGGGCATCCGTTCAGGGTGGTTTTCCGTTAGAAACAACTTGGGTTATACATTTTTTCAGAACTCAAGGAGGCCTATGGACATTGTCAATGAATTATTGGAAAAAGCTGAATCCCAGGGGCATCTGGCAGTAGAGGACGTTTTGAACTCCCTGGCAACGGCAGAGGGAAGTAAACCGCTGGACGTCATCTTGGCGGAATTGCGGCAAGCAGGCGTTGAAGTTGAGGCAGTTGATGATGATGACGAAGAAGACGATGAAGGTGATGACAAAGACTCGCAATCTTCGCTAGATGATATCATCAACGAGGAAATCGAATCTTGGGATGATGAGATGTACGACCTCGATGGGATTGGGGTCGATGACACGGTAGCGCTCTATTTGCGGGAGATGGCCCGCGTTCCCCTGCTCTCTAATGATGAAGAAGTCACCTTAGCCAAGAAGATTGAGCATGGTCGTGAGGCTAAACACCTCCTGCAAAATAATGGTCACCACACGGCGGACGAGCGTGCTTGCCTTGAATCTGTGTTCCTCGAAGGTGTCGATGCCCGCGATCATTTGATTCGTGCCAACACGCGTCTCGTGGTGAGCATTGCCAAAAAATACATTGGACGCGGCGTCCCGTTCCTGGACTTGATCCAGGAGGGTAACCTTGGGTTGATGAAAGCCGTCGAAAAGTTTGAGTACCAGCGCGGCTATCGCTTCAGCACCTATGCGACGTGGTGGATTCGCCAGACAATTACGCGCGCGATTGCGGATCAGGGACGCACCATCCGCGTGCCGGTTCACATGAGCGATCGCATTCGCCGGCTGTACCGTCGCGCACAGGAGATCGAGCAGGAACGCGGAACCCGGCCTACGCCGGAAGAACTGGCCGAGGAGTTGGGGCTGGAACCGCGCAAAGTGCAATGGATGATGCGCGTTTCCTGGCAACCGTTGAGCCTGGAGCGTCCTGTGGGAGAAGACGACGACAGCGAATTGAGTAACTTCATCGAAGATGACCGGACCCTTACTCCGCCAGATACGACCTATCAAGGCATGCTGCGCGACCGCATCGAGGAAGTCTTGACCACACTTAGCCCCCGTGAGGTGCGTATCTTACGTATGCGCTTCGGACTCTCCAATGGGAAGAGCTACACCCTGGAAGAGGTTGGGCAGAAGTTTGGCCTGACCCGCGAGCGCATTCGCCAGATCGAAGGTCAGGCGTTGCGCCGGTTGCGCCATCCTAGTCGCAGCCGCGATTTGAAGGATTATTTGCGATGACGCTAGAAACAGCTTGCGTGATGATGATGCGTTGCCCGCTGTGGCGCTGGGGAAGCGAGGGACCGTAAACGCAACGGTCCCGTAAGCGCAACGGTCCGTGATGCACGGAACATGGCAAAAACCCGCCAGCCTCGCTGGCGGGTTTTCTTATTTCTATCTTCGGTTATACTCTCAAACATTGTTACAGGAGGAGAAGCATGAGCGATAAAAAGAAAGTCCTTGTTTCCATAGCCTGGCCTTATGCCAACGGTGATATGCACATTGGGCATCTGGCCGGTGCCTATTTGCCCGCCGATATCTTTGCCCGGTATCATCGTCTGGCCGGTAACGATGTGTTGGTGGTTTCTGGGTCGGATTCGCACGGCACCCCGATCACTGTGCGCGCCGACCAGGATGGCATTAGCCCGCGTGAGGTCTTCGAGCACTACCACCAGCGTTTCCTGGAGACCCAACGTGACATCGGCATTTCTTACAACCTTTTCACACACACCGATACACTCAATCATCATCGCGTATCGCAGGATATGTTTCTTGGACTCTTGCACAATGATTATCTGTACAAAGAAACGCAGCAGCAATACTACTCCGAAGTGTCGCAGCAGTTCCTGCCGGATCGCTACGTCGAGGGGACGTGCCCGCACTGCGACTATCCGGAGGCGCGCGGCGACCAGTGCGATAATTGCGGGCGACTGCTGGATGCGCTGGAGCTGAAAAATCCGCGCAGCAAGATCGACGGGGCGACGCCTGTGATCCGCGAAACAGAGCACTTCTTCATCGACTTGGAAAAACTGGAACCGCTCGTGCTGGAATACTTGCAAACTGGCAAGGAAGACTGGCGGCCCAACGTGCTCAAATTCTCGCTCAACTATGTCAAAGGTGGGCTCAAGGGCCGTCCCATCACCCGCGACATCGAATGGGGCATCCCGGTGCCACTCGAAGGTTACGAGGGCAAGTGCCTCTACGTCTGGTTCGAGGCGGTGATCGGCTATCTCTCCGCCAGCATCGAGTGGTCGAAGCTGGTCGGGGATCCCGAGGCTTGGAAAGCGTGGTGGTACGATCCGGCGGCGCTGCCTGTGTACTTCATCGGCAAGGACAATATCCCCTTCCACACCATCATCTGGCCGGCGGAGTTGCTCGGCGTGGGGCAATTGTATGAGGATGACCCGGCGAAGCGCTTCAACCTGCCTTACGACGTACCCGCCAACGAGTTCATGAATCTCTCCGGCGCGCAGTTCTCCAAGAGCCGGGGGCGGATGATCGCGCTCCCTGATCTGCTGGAACGTTACGACGCGGACGCCCTCCGCTATTACATCACCGTCGTGATGCCCGAAACCAGCGACAGCGACTTCTACTGGGACGATTTCGTCCAGCGGAACAACGGCGAACTGGTGGGCGTGTGGGGCAACTTGGTACATCGTGTGCTCTCATTCACCTACAAGCACTTTGGCGCTGTGCCTGAACCCGGTGAGTTGACGGACGTTGATCGTGAGCTGCTGGTCAAGGCCGAGGCGGCGTTTGAGACGGTTGGCGCGCATCTGGCGGGACGTCGCTTTCGCGCGGCGTTGGCCGAAGCGATGAACCTGGCCCGCGAGGCCAATCGCTACCTGGAGGTCAAATCGCCGTGGGCGCAGCTCAAGACGGATCGCGCCGCCAGCGGGACGAGCCTCTACGCGGCGCTGCAAGCCATCAACGCGCTGAAAGTCCTGCTCGCGCCGTTCCTGCCGTTCTCGGCGGAAAAACTGCACAAGGCGCTCGGCTACGAGGATCAACTTTTCGGCAACCAGTACATCGACGAGGTCGAAGCTGAGGACCAGCGCTATTCCGTCTTACGCTATGATCCTGCTCCTGCGCGCGGAACGTGGGCGTTCGAGCCGTTGCCCGCCGGTCGCGCATTGAGCAAACCCAGCCCGCTGTTCAAGAAGTTGGACGACAGTGTGATTGAGGAAGAACTGGCGCGGTTGGGCATTCAACTGTAGTCGCTGATTCTGTTTGACACTTTCGCCATTGCTGCTAAAATGCATCCTATGAATACACGTACAGCCAAGCACCATCACCATACGCTGACACCACCCGATTCGGGAGGTTCGTTTGCGCGTGTGGATTAGCAGAGTGCGAACGCGCTGTTAGGGTCAATTCAAGCCCCCCGGATCAACCGGGGGGCTTTTTTTGTGTCAACGGATTAAGATTCCCGACTATCTGACTATCCGACTAACAACTACCAGACCATCAGGAGGTACTTATGCCCGAACGAACGGAAATTCGACTGTCATTGCCCAGTAAAGGTCGCCTGGCCGAGGATGCGGTGAGTTTTCTTGAAGCGTGCGGCTTGCACATCTACAAACCGAATCCGCGCCAGTATGCGGCGACGATCCCGGCGCTGCCGAACGTCACCGTGTTGTTTCAGCGCCCGACGGACATCGTCGTCAGCGTGCGCGATGGGAGCGTGGATTTCGGCATCACCGGGCAGGATGTGACCGCCGAACACGGCGGCGGGAACGGGGCAGTGCTCGTGTTGCATGAGGCGCTGGGATTTGGCGGCTGCCGTCTGGCGGTGGCGGTTCCGGAGGTATGGACTGACGTTGCCACTGTGGCCGACCTGGCAGCGCACACCCGCAGCCTGGATAAACCACTGCGCGTTGCTACGCAGTTCCCCAATCTCGCCGAGGAGTTCCTCACACGGAATGGCGTCGCCCCGGTTGCACTCGTCAAATCCGAAGGCACGCTTGAAATCGCCCCGGCGATTGGCTACGCGGATTGTATCGTGGATCTTGTCGCGTCCGGTCAAACATTGATCGACAACCGGCTCCGCGCGCTCACGGATGGCGTGGTGATGCGTTCGCAAGCCGCGCTCATTGCCAACCGCGCCGCCCTGCGCGACCGTCCCGAGGTGCTCACCGTGGCCCGCACGCTGCTGGAGTTCACCGAGGCTCACCTGCGTGCCGAGGAGCATCACCTTGTCGTTGCGAATATGCGTGGGGAATCGCCGCAAGCCATCGCCCAGAAGATTTTCGCCCAGCACGTACTCGGCGGTTTGCAGGGGCCGACGATAGCGCCTGTGGTGGTGCGTGAAGACCTTGCTGCAGGGTCGGTGGGCGGAACTCTCCGCTGGCACGCTGTACAAGTTGTCGTGCGGCGCGACAAGCTCATCCAGGCCATCGCCGAACTGCGCGCTATCGGCGGCAGCGGCGTCGTCGTCACGCCGGTAACGTACATCTTCGAGGAAGAGCCGGCACGGTATAAGGCGATGATGGAAGCAGTGCGTGAAGCGTGATGCGTGAAATTCACGAGTCACGCATCACGTATCACGGACCGTAGATCAAATTTTGCAGGAGGACACGATGATTCGCATTTATGAAAACCCAGACGAAGCAAGCGAAATTTTGAACCGCAGGCAGATGTTGACCGTAGATGATGTCCCTGACGCAGTGCTGAACGGCATTAAACGCGTGTTCGGCGAAGCGCTGACGCCGGAAGCGGCGGTGGCGCGGCTGCTGGCGGACGTGCGCGTTCGCGGCGATGTGGCGCTGCGTGAGTGGACGGCACGCATCGACGGAGTGATGTCGGATGCGCTGGAGATCCCTCAGACCGAATGGGAGGCGGCTTATCGGGGGCTCGATGCCGATTTGCGTGCCGCGCTAGAAACCTCCGCCGGGCGCATTCGTGATTTCCACGCCCGGCAACCCATCCCCAACTGGACGACGGATGCGATGGGCGGTATACTGGGCCAACGGCTCGTACCGCTGGAACGCGTTGGCGTCTACGTACCGGGGGGAACGGCGCCACTGCCCTCGTCGCTGTTGATGGCGACGATCCCCGCGCGGGTGGCTGGGGTGGATGAGGTCATCGTCTGTACGCCTGCCGACAAACAGACCGGGCGTATTTCTCCGTTGACGCTGGCGGCGGCACACATCGCCGGTGTGGATCGGGTGTTCGCGCTTGGCGGGGCGCTCGCGGTGGCGGCGCTGGCCTTCGGGACCGAGAGCGTTCCCGGTGTGGACAAGGTCGTGGGTGCGGGCGGCCTTTTCACGACGATTGCCAAGCGGCAGGTTTACGGCATCGTGGGCCTCGACGGGTTGTACGGGCCGACGGAGACCGTCGTGGTCGCCGACGATTCGGCAAACCCCGCGTGGGTCGCCGCCGATTTGCTGGCGCAGGCGGAGCACGATGTGCTGGCAACGGCGATCCTGCTCACGCCATCGCGAGCGCTGGCGGAAGCGGTGCAGGCGGAGGTCGAGCGGCAGACCGCGTCGCTCAGCCGCGCCGAGGTTATCCGCGCATCGCTGGCGGGGCAGGGCGGCATCGTTCTTACGCCGGACCTGGCGACGGCGGTGCGCCTCGCGGATCAATTCGCGCCGGAGCACCTGTGCCTTTCCGTCGCAGACCCGGAGGTGTGGGTGGACAAAATCCGCAACGCGGGCGGCATCTTCGTGGGCGAGCACTCCTTCGAGGTGTTGGGCGATTACGTCGCCGGGCCGAGCCACATCATGCCCACGGGCGGCACCGCGCGCTTCAAAGGGCCGGTCAACGTGCTGGATTTCGTGAAAGTCATCAATATCATCGGGCTGGATGCGGACACGGCTCGGCATCTTGCGCCGGATGCTGCTCGTATCGCTGATGCGGAATCACTCACCGCTCACGGCGTGGCGGCTAAGTTTCGTCAGCAGATTTAGCAGATTAAGCAGATTTTTTATTTGCTTTTCTGGATCATTTGTTTGATTGGTGCAGGCTGTCAGCAGTTGAGGAGGAATGATGATAGATACCAGTTTGTATGATAGACTCACCTATACCATTGTCGGTGCTGCAATGGAGGTGCATCGGGATTTAGGACCGGGGTTTCCTGAAAAAGTGTATCAGGAAGCGTTGCTTATTTCGCTAAAGGAACGTGGTATCATAGCGATCAAAGAAGTCGGGTTTGCAGTAGAGTTTCACGGACAGGTAGTAGGCGAATTTCGTGTGGATGTTTTAGTCGATGAGGCTGTCATCTTGGAATTGAAGGCTCTGGAGAGCTTGCCCAAACACTGCGAACAGCAACTCATTATGTACCTGGCTGCGAGTGGGCGTGAAATAGGATTGCTGCTCAATTTCGGCAAAGGTAGTTTGGATCACTCACGCTGTGTCCCGCCCTTAGCCATTCAGAATAATGCTGCTTATCAAGCACGTCGCAATTTATGGAAGCCCGCTTGGTTGCAGAAACAAAAATCTGCTCAATCTGCTTAATCTGCTGACAGGAAAAAACAATGAACCCACTAGACTTAATCCGCAGCGATATTGCGACAATGGAAGCCTACACGCCGATTTTCCCGTTTGATGTGTTAGCTACTCGCCTCGGACGCGCGCCGGAGGATATCATCAAGCTGGATGCGAACGAGAATCCGTATGGGCCTTCGCCGAAGGTGCAGGCGGCGCTGGCGGAGTTGCGCGATATCAACATCTATCCCGATCCCGGCAGCGAAGCATTGCGCGCCAGGTTGGCCGAGTTCACCGGCGTCCCTGCTGAGTATTTGCTGGCGGGCGCTGGCGCGGATGAGTTGCTCGATCTGATTATGCGCCTGTTCTTGCATCCCGGCGATGCCATTATCAACTGCCCGCCGACGTTTGGGATGTATCCCTTCGATGCGGCGCTTCACGGTGCGGATGTCGTCGCGGTAGCGCGCCGTCCTGATTTTTCACTGGATGTGGAGGCTGTCGAGGCGGCTGTCTCCACGCGTCGCCCGAAGCTGCTGTTCGTCACATCGCCCAATAACCCCGACGGTGGTTGGGTCTCCGATGCCGATCTTGAGCGTTTGTTGGCGCTGCCTGCTGTCGTTATCCTGGATGAAGCCTACGTCGAATTTGCAGGGATCGACGGCGTGCCGGGGATGGCGCGGAGCCGTATCCGCCAGGTCCTAGAGCGCGACAATCTGATTGTACTGCGCACGTTCAGCAAGCTGGCGGCGCTGGCAGGATTGCGTGTGGGCTACGGTGCATTTCCACTTGCGCTGATGCCGCACTTGTGGAAGATCAAGCAGCCGTATAATGTGTCCATTGCGGCGTCGACGGCGGCGATTGCGGCCCTGGATGATCTGGATTGGCTGACTGACAAGGTAGCTCTCATCGTCGCGGAACGGGCGCGTTTCTTTGATTTGCTTGCCATTATTCCCTATTTGCGCCCTTATCCATCGCAGTCCAATTTCATTCTCTGTAAGGTCGTGGGCCGGGATGCGCATGCGCTCAAGCTAGCGTTGGAAACTGAAGGCATTCTCATCCGCTATTACAGCACCGCCGGGCTGCGCGACCATGTGCGCTTCACGGTAGGCCGTCCAGAACAAGTGGATCGAGTGATCGAAGTGTTGCGGGAAATCTGATGCGTAATCAGAAGTCACGTATCACGCATTATGTATCACGAAGGAGGCAAAATGCGAACAAGCAGAATAAAACGGAAAACTAGCGAAACAGATATTGAAGTCACATTGGCATTGGACGGCAGCGGACAACACGACATCGCCACCGGCTTGGGCTTTCTCGATCACATGCTGGCGCACATCGCGGCGCACGGGCTGTTCGACTTGACGGTGCGCGCCGAAGGTGATCTACACATAGACGCGCATCACACCGTCGAAGATGTAGCGCTGGTCTTGGGCAGTGCCTTCGATCAGGCGCTTGGCGATCGCAAGGGCATTACGCGTATGGCACACGCTTACGTGCCGATGGATGAGACGCTGGCCTTTGTGGCCGTGGATTTGTCCGGGCGACCGTATGCGGTGGTAGATGTGGCCTGGACCGCGTCTGAAGTCGGTACCATCTCGGTGACACTGTGGGAGCACTTCTTCGAATCGTTCGCCGTCACCGCGCGCGCCAATGTCCACGCCCGCGTGCTCTATGGGCGGGATGATCACCACAAGGCCGAGGCGCTCTTCAAGGCGCTGGCCCGCGCGTTGGACATCGCCACACAACGCGATCCTCGCCGTGCGGGTCGCGTACCGTCAACGAAAGGAATGATATAGTAGGGGCCCTTACAGGAGGAGAGATGATCGCATTAATTGATTACGGCGCAGGGAACGTCCGCTCGGTCCACAAGGCGCTGACGGCGGTGGGGGCTGATGTGCAGATGACACAGGAGGTGGCCGTTGTCATGGCAGCGGATAAAGTCGTGCTGCCCGGCGTCGGTGCGTTTGGTGATTGCATGGCAAGTCTGGAACGGCTTGATCTGATTGCGTCGATTCGCGCGGTTGTCGCGCAGGGAACGCCGTTTCTCGGCATTTGCGTGGGGATGCAGGTGCTCTTCGACGAGGGCACGGAGATGGGACGGCATGCTGGCTTGGGCCTGCTTCCGGGGCGCGTTGTCAAATTCGACATTGATCCTGTGCTCAAGGTGCCGCACACGGGTTGGAATCAGGTTATGCCCGTCAGCGCAACGCCTTTGCTGGCCGATTTACCGGATGGTGCGTGGACCTACTTCAACCACGGTTATTATTGTCAGGCCAAACCGGCACACACGCTGGCCACCACCGATTACGGCGGCGCGTTCCCGTGTGTCGTAGGGCGCGATAACGTATTTGGCATCCAATTTCACCCGGAGAAGAGCCAGCATGTCGGTTTGCAAATTCTACGAAATTTTGTTGGGATGTAGGGGTGAGGTATTTCTCTCACGGTATTGGTTAACGGGTTATCTGTGGGTGCCACAATACATTGTCAACAGAGGTAAGGAAGGAAATGCCTCGCCCTTACGTGGCATATAGATGAGGAGGATTTATGGACGATTTTACAATTTACCCGGCCATTGACCTGCGCGAGGGACGCGTGGTGCGGTTGGCGCAGGGTGATCCCGACCGCGAGACGGCCTATGGGAATCAGCCTTTAGCTATGGCGCGGCGCTGGCAGGCTGCTGGTGCGGAGTGGCTGCACGTCGTCAACCTAGACGGCGCATTCGGCGAAGGGGGACGCAAGAACGTCACGGCGCTGGCACGTATCCTCACGACGGGGATGCAAGTGCAGTTTGGCGGTGGCGTGCGCGATTTGAAGACGGTGTGCCGCGTGCTCGATATGGGTGTAGCGCGCGTCGTACTGGGAACAGTCGCGGTGGAGAACCCCTCCGTGGTCGAGCTGGCATTGGCGGACTTTGGCCCGGAACGTCTGGCGGTGGGCATCGATGCGCGCGATGGCTACGTCCGTACGCGCGGCTGGCGCGAGGCCGCCCCGCTGAAGGCGGCAGACCTGGCGCAGCAATGGGCAGATATGGGCGGGCGCTGGCTCATCTTCACCGACATTGCCCGCGACGGTATGGGCAGCGGCGTCAACGTGGATGCGACGGCAGCGCTGGCCCAAGTAACCGGCCTGTCGGTAATCGCGTCCGGCGGCGTTGCCACGTTGGACGATGTGCAGCGCGTGAAGAATGATGGGTTGAGTGGCGGACCGCGTCTGCGCGGCGTCATCATCGGGCGCGCCTTGTACGAGGGCCAAATCGATTTGGAAATGGCATTGAAAATCTAACGTTCTTTATCCAGTCAGCAGATTAAGCGGATTGAGCAGATTTGTTTGAATGGCTAAGAAAATCTGCTTCATCTACTCAATCTGCTGACCAAAAATAGGAGGGGATGATGAGTAGGGTAGAAGAAGCATCGGCGTATTTCGCGGAGGGTTTCAGTTGCGCACAATCGGTTTGCGCGGCCTACGCGCCGCTCTGTGGGATGGAACGCGAGATGGCGTTACGCGCGGCGGGTGCATTTGGCGGCGGTATGGGGCGCTCTGGGCAGACGTGCGGTGCGGTAACAGGTGCGATCATCGTCATCGGTCTAAAACACGGCAAGACGCAGGCCGAGGACGACGCTACGCGGGAAAAATGTTACGCGCTCGCGGCGGAGTTCATCCGCCGCTTTGAGGAACGTCACGGCGCGTTGACCTGTCCGAGGCTTCTTGGATGTCACATCGGCACGCCCGAAGGCCGCGCGCTGGCGCACGAGCAACAACTTTACAGTACCATCTGCGCGAACTTGGTGCGGGACGCAGCCGAAATCCTCGAAGAGGTTCTGGAGATCAAGGAGGCCTGATGTTAGCCAAACGTATTATTCCTTGTCTGGATGTAAAGGAAGGGCGCGTCGTTAAGGGTGTGAATTTTGTCAATCTGCGTGACGCGGGCGATCCGGTAGAGCAGGCGCGGGTCTACGATGCGCAGGGAGCCGATGAACTGGTCTTCCTCGACATCTCCGCCACACACGAAGGCCGCCAGACGATGATCCAGGTCGTTCGTCAGGTCGCCGTGGAAGTCTTTATGCCGTTCACCGTCGGCGGCGGCGTGCGCGTGATCGACGATGTGCGCAATTTACTGCTCGCCGGGGCGGACAAGGTGAGTATTAACTCGGCGGCAGCGCGCAAGCCAGAAATTCTCACGCAAGGCGCTGAACGGTTCGGCAGCCAGTGCATTGTGCTGGCGGTGGATGCAAAGTGCCGTGCCGACGCGACTGGATGGGAGGTCTACATCAACGGCGGGCGGATTCCCACCGGATTGGACGCGGTCGAGTGGTGCGCGCGCGGCGTCGAATTGGGCGCGGGTGAAATCCTGCTCACCAGCATGGACGGCGATGGCACGTTGGCAGGCTACGATGTGGCGCTCACGCGCGCCGTTGCCGAGGCGGTTTCCGTGCCCGTCATCGCCAGCGGTGGCGCAGGGATGCCGGCTCACTTCGCCGAAGTCCTTACCGAAGGCAAAGCGGACGCGGCGCTCGCGGCTTCACTGTTCCACGACAGGGTGCTGGATATTCGGGATTTGAAGGCGTATTTGGTAGAGCAGGGGATTGTGGTGCGACAGTAACGTGATCCGTGATGCGTGATACGTGACTTAAGAATTCATCACGCATCACGCGTCACGTGAAGGAGGCGTGCGATGACAATTGAATTGACTTTCGATGAGCGTGGCCTGATTCCCGCCGTCGTGCAAGATGTGACGACGGGCGAGGTGTTGATGGTTGCCTGGATGAATGCCGAGGCGCTGCGGTTGACGCAAGAGACAGGTGAGGCGCATTTCTGGAGTCGCAGTCGTCAGGAACTGTGGCACAAGGGTGCGACATCGGGCAATGTGCAGTACGTGCGTGAAATCTGGGTGGATTGCGACGCAGATGTGCTACTGCTCAAAGTCGATCCGGCTGGGCCGGCGTGCCATACGGGAGCGCAAAGTTGTTTTTACAGGAGATTGGAATGACCGATATTTTCGACGAACTTTTTGCCGTGATTTTGGATCGCAAAGCGAATCCGACACCGGGATCGTACACCGTGACGTTGCTTACGGACGTGGATGAGGCGCTGAAAAAGGTGGGGGAAGAGGCCATTGAAGTCGTGCTCGCGGGCAAGGGTCAGAGCGACGAACGCCTGGTCTCCGAAGCCGCCGACCTGATCTACCATTTGATGGTGGCACTGGCAGCTCGTGGCCTGACCCTGGACGACGTGCGCTCCGAATTGGCCCGCCGCCGAAAGTGAGGCGCAGTGTGATTGCACTCAAACACCCACACACCCACACACCCCCACACCTATTTCTCTTCGACGTAGACGGTGTACTCGTCGACGCACGCGGCTATCTGCGCGCCTTGCAGGACACGGTGGCGCACTTCGCCCGGCGGATGGGTGTGGGCGATCCGGCGCTCACCGAAGACGAAGTCCGCGCTGGCGAAGCGCACGGCCTCACCTCCGAGTGGGATTCCGCGCCAACGTATATCCTGACATTGCTCATCGAGCGCCTGCGCTGCGCGCCGTCGCTGGCGTTGCCTGCACGTTGGGATGATGCGCTGGATATGCTGGCGGCGCACCCGCTCTCGTTGCCGCATCTTGATTATTTACCACTCGTGGCCAGGGTTGGGGCGCGCCAGCGCGACTTCAAGGAGACCAGCCATGCAGTACGGTCGGTGCTGTGGGATGACGCGCAGTCTTTGCCCGAGGCGCAGCGCGAGGCCGTGGGTGCGATTCTCGACGAGTTGCTCGGCGATACGCATAATTTTGACCGCGCGCCAGTCACGCGGTATTTTCAGCATCTTGCCATTGGCAGCGCGGGTGTGGAGCAGACCTATGGCATCGCGCCATACTTCGAGATGCAGCCTTACCTGCTGGACTACGACGTGGCAGACTTGTCGCCGGAAACCGCCGCAAGGGTGCGGGATGCGGCATCTACCGGGCGCATCTATCCGGTGATTTACACTGCCCGTCCCAGTCTTCCGCCGAACGGGAGCGCTGCACCGGCAAACGGCTATTCCCCGGAAGCGGAACTGGCGCAGACATTGGTGGGATTGGAAGGCTGGCCCCTTATCGGCCTGGGGCGATTGCAGTGGTTGGCGGCGCATCGCAATGGGCAAACTGCGCAGATGGTGAAACCGTCGCCGGTGCAGGCGTTGGCGGCGATTGGCGCGGCGGTGGGGCCGGAAGTTACTGCGTTGGAGGCTGCGTTGGATTTCCACACCACGGGCGAATTGCGCGGGCCGCTATCGGACTTGGGCGCAACTACGGTGCATATCTTCGAGGATACGGTCGGCGGGATGGGCGGCGTGTGCGGCGCAGTCGAGTTGTTGCAGGCGGCCGGTGTGGACATCCGCTGGAAGCCTTACGGCATCACGCCGGCGACCGGCGCGAAGGCCGAAGCGATGGCGGCGCAGGGCATCCCCACGTACCGCTCGGTCAATAATGCGGTGGAGACCGCGTTGCAACACGCTCTGTAAGCCGGAGTCAGACTACAAAAGTCTCACGAGGCGTCTGGTTGAGCAAATACCTGCGCTGAACGTCAGTTCTTCATATCCCAATACGTGCTGAGACTTTTGTAGTCTTCGTCATCTGCTAAATCTGCTCAATCTGCTGACAAAAAAGGGGCGCTTATGAAAATCCTCAAAATCTACCTGGCGGGGCTGGTCGTTCTGGCGGGCGCGATTGTGCTGAACGTGCTGGCCGGATGGATCAGTTTGGCGACATGGTATGACTTTCTGCGGTCAATGCCGCAAATCGGTGTACTTGAAGCACTCAAGGCTCTCGGTGTGTGGGATTGGTTGTTTTTGTTAATAATTTATCCCGCGTGTCTGGGCGCGTTCGCCTATCCGGTTCTTCGTTACCAGACCTGACAGATCTTAGAAGACCTGTCAGGTCTGGCAAGTCTAATATCAACGCGCGACCAGATATACGTCCAGTGTATGCGTTTGCCCCTCTGCTAACGCCAGGAGCGCCGCACGCGGCAGCAATGCGGCGTGACCTCGCTGCTCGAATGAGACGGGTTCGCCGTTTAGTGTAACGGCCTCAATAGCGTAGTCGCCATAGTCCAATCGCGCCGGATTGTGATAGGTGATGTCTAGCTGCCGGTCGGCGAATAGCGTGTGGATGGCGGCGTCGCCGTTCTCGTCAAACTGCGCCGCGACCAATTTGGGTTCCAGCCACAGCGCGCCGAGGTTCCCCTTGACGCCGAAAACCTCATTGACCAGCGTGAGTAGGTACCAGCTCGCGGAACCGGTCAGGTAGGGGTACATCCCACGCCCGCGTGGATTGACGTATTCAGGGATGCCTGGATACATCCGGCTGACGGCGAAGTCGCGACAGTGACGGTAGATGTCATCCAGCACCTTGTGCCCCTCGTGGACTAACCCGCGCCGGTAAAGCGCGTTGGCATACATCACGGCCATGTGGCTGAACATCGCGCCGTTCTCCTTATGGCCGAAGGCGTAGCCGAAGCAGCGCCCCAGGTTTAGCAGCACGTCCCCGAAGTCCGTGTTGAGCCGGTAGCCGCCCATAGTTTCCGCGTAGAGGTAGCGATCCGCCGCCGCGACGATGGCCTGCGCCTGTTCTGGCGTCGCCACGTCGCCGAGCAGAGCGAACGTTTGCCCGGTCAGTGTCATGCGCACGCCGCGGGGATGATCACCCTCAACACGCTGCCCGTCATCGTCGTAGTAGCCGTTGAACCAGCCGTAGCCTTCGGCGTTCTCGATCCATTCCTGCTTTTGCAGGTGCGCCGTCAGCCAGGCGGCTTTGGCGGCGAGATCGTCCGCGAGAGACTGTAAGCTCACGCTGGCCTTTTCGCCGGAGACGACGGGCTGCACCGCCGCAAAGTAGGCGTTCAGGCGGGCCTGTTTGGCGTCGATGTCGGTGTAGTCCACAGGGTCGCTGAGCGAATCGAGCAGTAGCACCAGTTCGGCGGCCAGTTCAACGTTGCCCTCGTCTGCGAGGTCGTCATCGCTCGGTGTATCAAGGGCCAGGGCCAATTCGCTCAACGTGCGCAGGTTGCCCGCGTAGAGCGCGGTGAAAGCCACGCTTTCGCCGCGCCGCCGCGCCATGTCCATGCCGTCGTTCCAGTCCGCGCCTTCCAGCTTGATGATGTTGTGCTCCCCGACATTGAAGAATGCCGTGAGGTGTTGGATAAGCAGGTGTTCGAGAATGGAGCCACGGTAAATCGCGCCGTCCGCCGTCTTCAATTGCGTGCCGTCTTCCGGCTGCCACGCCAGATCGAGTTGCTGTGCACGGCTGATGAATTGGTCCTTGAAATAGACTTGCTCTTGCAGCAGGAAGTCCAGGTCGCCGGTCGCGTCGAGGTAGAGTTGGGTCGTCAGCAGCGGCCACGCCCCGTGGTCCATCCACACGCGGGGGATGTTGTTGCGGTCGGCCTTAAACTCGCCCGGCTTCGTGCCGATGATGGTGGCGTTGCTGCCGTCGCTGCGCACGCCCGCGTAGCTGCTGAACAGCAGGTCGCGTACACCTCCGTCTGCGGAGGCATCGGCTGGTTCCATCAACAACAACGCCAGGCAATCCTGCCACAGATCGCGCCACCCGCGCCCGCCGCGCCCGTAGTCGTGATAGGGCAAAAAGGAGTTGCCGAACAGCCGTCGCAGAATGGGCTGCACTTCGACCCATTTCATCCAGTGGTTAAAGGTGGGATCGCCGGTAGCAAAGGCCAGTGGGGCCAGTTTGTCGCCCCAGTACGCCTCCGTGCGTTCGAGCCATGCTTCGAATTTCGGCGCGCTGCCGTAAGTCTCGATCAAGGCAGCAGGGTCCGCCGCTTCATCCATCACCGCAGTGATGAGCACGTAGGATTTGGACATCCCCGGTTCCAGTACGACGTCCCGGAAACGCAGCGCGCCGATGGCTTCATAGCCGTTGATTGTGCTGCCGGCGGGGACCGCGTCCGGCGCTTTCTCCGGCGCAACGATAGTCTGCGGCCACGCGAAGTTGCCGCCCTCGCCGATGAAGTCCTCGACGACGGGGAAGAAGGACTCCGGCGGCGCGCCGTCGTCTTCCACGCCGAGGACGCCGTAGGTGACCGTGTTCGGAAGGTGCCCGCGCTCGTCGAAGGAGAGGGTGGGGCGCACTAGAACGCCGTGCGCGTTTGTGCGGATGCGGTGTAGCAGCGAGGTGACGTGCCGGTGGTCGCGTAAGTTGTCGGCGGAGCGCCCGTAGAGGGGAATCGCCGCTGTGGGCGCGAGCTTAAGCGGCGTATCGCCGGTGTTGGTGAGCGTCACCTGCAGCAGTTCGACGGTGTCGGTGGATGGTGGGACCAGCGTCGTGATTTCGCCCCGCAGTCCCAGGCGCGGGTTCTCGCGGATGATGCGCTGCCAGAGGAACCCGGCTTCGAGCGTGACCGATTCCACGTCATCCGTAAACGCCTGCGCGATCTGCGGTGCGCTGTTGCCGGTGGCGGACCACGGCCCGACATTGTGGATGTAGACCCAGAAGTTGCGCGCCGAACGGGTGTTGTGCAGGTCTTCCACGGAGACCGGCGCGGTGGCGAAGGTGTTCTGCCCGGTCTTCACGTCGCCGTGGAGCAGTGGCGTGACTGCGGACATCATCCCGGCTTCGTTCACCAGCGGGAAGTACAAGTAATTTGTCTTGTGCGGGTCTTGGAGCACGAAAGTGCCTTCATCGTCGGCGAAACGCCAACCAGTTACGTGTGTTTT
>JBNGDO010000049.1:0-30797 GCA_049975385.1 Anaerolineae bacterium
CTTGCGGGCGCCGCCCGCAAGCGCAAAAACACCCTTAAAAATAGGAGAAGATGCTGCTCGTCAAACAGGGGTTACACTTTGCGCTCGGCCTGGACGAGTGTGACGTGTACTGAGATGCCAGAATCAAAAGAATCATGATTCTTGATTCTTGATTCTGGATTCATGATTCAACATCCGATCCGCCGCCAGCACGCAGAAGATGTAATTCGCCGCGCCAGGCATGACGTACTCCGTCTGTTGCCAGAGGTGGGGCCACGGGTCTTTCAGTTCGGGGAAGTCCGGGCGGATGAGGGCGACGCCGGAGACCATGCCGCCGGGGATGTATGACCACTCGGCGCGGTTGACACCGTAGGCCGCCAGGATTGACTTTGCCCCCACGCCCGACGTGAGTGAGGCGTTCGACGCCGGGTGGCAGCCCAGGACGTAGTTGACCACGCGCAGGATGATTTCCCGGTCGATCAGGTCGGGGAAGGCCAGCCAGAGCTGGTATAACTCGACCGCATACTGCTGGATTTGCCAGCCCACACCCCAGACCCGCGGGTGCCAGTGGATGCCGAACGGGTTGGATGCCAGTTCCGCCGCGAATTTGGCCTGACCCGCTTCTAGCACGGCCCGGAACGTCGCTGTGAAATCGACGTCATCGATGGCGGGCAACGCGCGGGCGATTGCGCCGCCGACCCACCGGCCAACCTTTTCCAGAAGCGGCTGCATTTCCAGCAGGCGCGTGCGGTAGCGCTCCTCGCCGGTCGTGAGCAGCAGTTCCACCGCCGCGACGATTTCCTGCGCTTCCACGCCGCGCGGGACGTAGGCCGCACGCTGTTCGACCGGCGCGTGCGGCTGTTCGTAGTCCCACACTTGAATCGCCGTGCGCAAACACTCGTCGGCGAGATCGTCCGCGTAGCCGCGCAGCACGCGGCTGGAAGCCGCCAGCGCCGCCGCGACCATGTATTCGAGCGCGCTGTCGTGGTTGGTGAAGGCCCAACGGTCGTCGTTTTTGCTCGTGTAGATGTGACCCTCTGCGTCGCAGCGGATCTGGCCGGGGGCGAGGCTTGGGTCGTGGATGTGGTCGTCCGTCACCGTGGCGGCGTCGCCGAGGTGGGCGTATTGCGTGAGTGTAGCTTCGATGATGCCGTGGAAGCTGTGCGGGTGGTCGGTTCCGGCGGTGGCGCGGTATCCGGAGAGCAGGTTCAGCGCGCCGTGCGCCACCTGCTCGACGATGTCGGGGATGCCGTCGGGCGTGTGGAGCAGCACCAGCCGCTCATTTTGCTTCACCGTGGTCTGGTCGGTGTCCACGCCGAACAGCTCGCGGATGAGGCAGAGCGTGTGCGTCGTGCGTGCTTGCGAGCCTGCCGCCAGGTCGTAATCGCCCGCGTCGTGCCAGCCGCCCACGTCCAGGTGGGGGATGTGCTCGGCGGGCGCGTAAGGCGTCTCGGTGGCGTCGTACTGGCGGTAGCCGTCGAAGTGGACGTGTGGCGCTGGTGCTTGTAGCGCGTCGTCGAGGTGGCACGCGCCGTGCCAGACGCGCGTCCCGTCGCGCACTTCGACGTGACACATTTGCACCGGGAAGTAGGTTTCTAGCGTCGGTTGCCAGACGTCGCGTTGGTAGATTTCGGGGTGGATGGCGAAGGGTGGGGTGCGCTGGTCGCCGTACTGGACGACGTACATGCCCGGCTCGCGCACGGCGCTGAAGTCGAAGATTGCATACGCGTGGGCCAGCCAGCGTCCCCACCGTGTTGGCAGGTCGGCCCAGGTGGTGGTGAGGCCGCCGGCGTCCAGGCGTTTGAGGACGGCGGTATCGAGCGTCTCGGTGCGCGGGTCGAGTTCGAGGATGGCTTGCTTCACCTGATCGGGATGGTAGCCGACCTGCGAGATGCAGATGACGGGATCGCGCCGCCATTCCGGGATGCTGTGGGGCGTGATACGCCATTGCAGCGCGTTCGCGGTCGCGCCGGAGCGGATGACTTCACGGACGACGAACCAGCCATTGGCGGCGGTACCGCGCCCGTCATAGAGGAGGATTTCGCCGCCTAGCGAATCAATAACGAGATGGCGCAGCGGGTCCTCTGGTGCCACGGTGAGGGTGGGGCCGTTTGCCAGAGGCACTGGGCACTGCGCACAGTCGCCGGTACGCTGCATCGGGCCGTTGGCTTGCTGGGGAAAGACGCGCGCCGTCTCGCCCAGGTGGAATGTCTTGCCGAAAAGCGCGCCAGGGTACAGTTCCAGGTTGAAGCCCACTTTGCCTTCCCAGGCGGGCGGCAACGGCTCGGCCAAATCGACGGCGACGCGAAGGCTCTCGCCTTCCGGCCAGATGCGCACAGTATAGCGAATGTCTGTCTCCTCGAAGTGCGCCGGGATGCTGACACACTCGCCTTCTGCCTGCCGCTCGCCGACTTTGGGTAGCGGTCGCCATTGGCCGGGCGTCGGCTCCAGGCGCACGTCGCCGCAGGCCGCGACCCGCTCGCCGTGCTGGATGAGCGTGATCCCGCCCTGCTTACCTTCGGGGTAAAAGTCGTGGAAGACCGTCGCCGCCAGGCCGGGCGCTTCGAAATATTGCCGATCGTTCAAAGTCCAGAAAGTTGTCATAGTTTTATCGTCCTTAGTCGTGTAGTCGTTAGTCGCGTCGTCAGACGTTACCAGTTCCCCATTCACTGATTCTTCATTCGCTGATTCTTTCTTCTTCCAAAACGGCTTGAGCAAGATCAAAAACCCTATCGCCGCCGTCATACGCAGGAAAGCGGAGAGGCCGAAATCCCAGCGATAACCGAGTTGGTTGATGACGACACTGCCGACGAGCGGGGCCAAGATGCTGGCGACGTTGGTGAGCGTGGCATAGCTGGCCGAGGCTTGCGTGCGCAGCTTTTGATCGGGCAGTTCCAGCAGCAGGTTGAAGCTGGCGACGTTGAAGCCGGCCCACAGGAAGCCACTCGGCGTCGAAATGAAGAGGACGTGCCAAGGCTCGGTGACGAAGATCCAAATGAACGGCAGCACAGGCACGAGCAGCCCGCACAGTGTCATCACCCAACGCGAACCGCGATGATCGATCAGCCGTCCCCAGATGCGCTGGCCGATCAGGCTGGTGAGCGACGATACGGTTGCCAGAAGACCGATGAAGCGCGTGGTCGATTGCAGGACGTCTTTTTGGTAGACGGTGAAATACGTCCCGGCGACCTGCACACCGAAGGTCCAGCACATCATAATCAACGTGAAATACAAAAACGTACGGTCTTCGCGCAACGCTTGCCAGAACGAAGGTCGCTGCGCCTGCGGATCTGTCGCAAGCGGCTGCTCCGGAATGCGTGAGTAGGTATACGAGGAGGCTATCCCGACGGCGAAGGCCAACGCCAGGCTTATCTGATACCCAGGGATGCCACCCACGCCGTCGATCAACTGCCCGGCCAGCGGTACCAGCAGCATTGAGGCCAGGGCCATAAACATATTGCGCGTCGAAAAATAGCGCCCGCGGTGTTGTATGGGGACAACCTCACCCGTCATCGACACCCAGGCCGGGTGGATCAGGTTACCCAGTCCCGTCCGCAAGGCGAACAGACCGATGACGACGTAGACGGCGGTGTATCCGGTGAAGAAGAAGGGGACGAGTGCTGCCAGCAGGATCAGCGAGCGTGCCAGCGCCGAGATCCACACGATAAGGGGCTTGCGCTGTCCGAGTTTTTGCACCAACGCCGCGCCGGGCAGTGGCGTCAGCGCGCCGAGGAAGCTGGATGCCGACGCGAGCGTCCCGATTTGGGTGCTGGTCGCGCCCAACGCCAGTGCATATAGAGAGACGTAGGTATCTACAAAAGCGGCAGAGATCGTCGCTAGCAGACCATCCCACCAAAACATCTTCATCCCTTTGTGGTGGCGGCGTGGCACGCTGTTTATGGCGAAGAGGTCCAGGCTGCGAACGCGTTGCGTGAGCTTGTTCCACAACGATATACGGTTACGGTTAGTTTTCACCAATTTAATCCTCAAAGAAAGTCAAAAGTTGGTATATTTTACCATAAACAAACTGCCTGAGAAGCTGGTGGCTCTCAGGCAGTTTGTGTTCGTGCGTTCTGGTGTTGATCTAGATTCAAGCTCCTGCGCTTTCGTTATACAGGTGACATTTGACGAGCACGCCGTCGATGTCGATGTCTTTGGGCGCTTGATTTTTGCATATCTCCATAACGTGAGGGCAGCGTCCCGCGAACTTGCAACCCACTCGCATATATTCCTCTTCTTCGGTCTCAGATAGCTTAATCCGTTTATCCCAGCGCCTTGTCGGATCAGCCTGGGGAATGGATTCCCGCAGCAGTTGCGAGTAGGGATGCTTGGGTTCCATCAGGACTTTTTCTACCGGCCCCATTTCGACGATATTGCCTCTGAACATAATGGCGATGCGCTCACTCACGTAGTAGGCGGTCGCCAGATCGTGCGTGATGTAGAGCACGCCCAGGTCGCCCTCTTCCTTAAGCCGCCTGAACAGGTTGACGATCGACATTCTCAATGATGCATCGACCATCGAGACCGGTTCATCGGCAATCAGCAAGTCTGGCTTGGTCAACAAAGCTCTGGCAACGGAGACGCGTTGCAGTTGCCCGCCGGAGAACTCGCTTGGGTATTTCCCCGCGAATTCGTCGTACGTAAGTCCCACCAAACGCAGCGTATCGTCGATCAGATCGATGGCTTCTTGCTTGGTTTTCGCCATTTTGAAGTTTTCGACAGTCTCGAAGAAATAGCGGTCGACGACGCGCAGGGGGTTGAACGTGCCAAACGGGTCTTGGAAGATGGCTTGTATGCCTTCTTCCTGCCAAACTTTCTTGCCCGTGGATTCCGCGCGGTCTTTGCCGTTGTGGATGATTGTGCCTGACGTCGGCTCTTCGAAGCCCAGGATGATCTTCGCCGTTGTGGTCTTGCCGCAGCCGCTTTCTCCCGCCAGGGTGAAAATCTCGCCCGGTTTGATGTGAAAAGACACGTTGTCGGTGGCTGTCAATCTGACTCTCGAGAGTATACTCCCCATGGTGAATACTTTGGTCAGATTTTTGACTTCAAGAAGCTTGTCCATGCTGTCCTCCAACCAACCAGCAGGCGACTCTGTGGTCGGTGTCTATTTTAACAAGTTCTGGTGTCTGTTCCATACAAATTCTCATCGCGTGGGGGCAGCGGGGATGGAACGGGCATCCGCTAGGCAGATCGATGAGCGACGGCGGGCTTCCGGGTACGCTTTCGCGCCTCGATTTATCGCCAAACTTCGGTAGCGAATTGATCAAGAATTGGGTATAGGGGTGTTGTGGATCGCCGTAGATCTTCTCGGTCGTTGATTCTTCGACGATTTTTCCGGCATACATAATGCCAACCCGATCGGCAATATTCGCCTGCACGCCCATGTCGTGCGTGACCAGGATAATGGTGTTTTTCAGTTTCTTCTGAATGTCCTGCAAGAGTTGCACAACCCCCCTCTGGACAACGACGTCGAGCGCTGTGGTCGGTTCATCGGCGATGATGATGCTGGGTTTCAGCAGCGCCGCCAGCGCGATTGTCACCCGTTGTCGCATCCCACCGGACAACTGGTGTGGATATGAGTCCAAAATCTTGGGTGGCAGGCCTAACTCTGCGATATGTCGCTCGGCGAGCTGGATGGTTTCTTCTTTACTTTTTCCACTCACGTGGCTGCTGATGAAATCCTGATAGGTTTCTTTCAGCTTGATCACAGGATTGAGCGCGCTCATCGAGCCTTGGGGCACGTAAGCGATGTAGTCCAGCCGCAATCTCCGCTTGGCTTCCGGACTCAGTGTGGCGACATCGACCGCTTTCCCATCGACGTAATAGAAGATATAGCCGTCGACCAGGCGCAGCGGGGGTTCGATCGAGGCCGCGAGGGCTTTCAGCAGCGTCGTCTTTCCACAGCCGCTTTCGCCGGCGATGCCATAAACTTCGTTCTCCCGGATCTCGAGATTGACGTCGTTGACCGCTTTGACGACCTTCTGGGTTCCGAAAACGTCGAGTATGTAGAAGGCTTTCAGCCCTTCAGTTCTAAGTATTGTCTTGTTCATTGTTCCCTCACTGTACCCCGACGCGTTGGATGCGAGTTCTCGGATCCAGATATTCGCTGATGCTGACGGAGAGCCAGTAGAGCGCAATAAACAACAAGAGCGATAAGACCACCGGCGTCAAGATCCACCACCAGCGCCCTAGCAGAATGGACTGGTAGAAAAGCGCCCAGTTCAGCATCGTACCCAGGGTGGGAATGTTGAGGTTGACCAACCCGAGGATGGCGAGCGTCATCTCCAACCCAATGGCCCAGGCGATGTTGTTGATCAAAGTCGAAAAGATCAACGGCATGGCAAAGGGCATATATTCTTTCAAGACCAGTTTGAGCGTTCCTGTACCTGAAAGGAGGGCCGTCTTGGTAAAGTCTCGTTCACGCAGGCTCAAGATGACCGAGCGGATCAGGCGCGCATCCCATGCCCAGCCGAAAAACGATAGCATCAATCCCAGAACCACCAGATTCATAAATTGCCGCACCATCATGGCCAGCATGACCATAATCAGAAAGATGGGGATGACCAGCAGGCTGTCGCCGATAAACATTAACACCCGGTCGGCTGTGCCTCCTAGATATCCGGCAACCATGCCAACCAGGATGGCAATGACCCGGGAAATCAATGAGGCGATGAGCGAGATGATCAGGGAATTGCGCACCGCAAACGTCGCCTGCCAAAAGATATCCTGCCCGTTCGAATCGGTGCCGAGCCAGTGTTCGGCCGATGGCTTTGTATCTCTCGGGACGACATGCCACAACGTGGGGTCATAAGGCGAGAAATTGGACAGGACCGCCATGGTCAGGATAACGATAAGAACGCCAAAGCTGACGCAGAAACGATAATCTCTGAAAAGGTCTTTAAGGATTCTCATGGGACTGGTCTCCTTATGCGTATCTGACCCGTGGGTCAAACAGAGGGTAGGTCAAGTCGACAAGCAGAATTGCCGTGGTGATACCGACGATGGAAAAGATAACGATCCCCATGATCAGGTTATAGTCTCCATTGACGATGGCTCTATAGAGCAACATCCCCAGGCCAGGATACCCATAAACGATCTCTGTAATCAGCGCCCCGCTAAAGATTTGCCCAAGCCCAAGCGCCAGGCCGGTGATTTGCGGCAGCAAAGCGTTGCGAATGACGTACTTGCCCACGATGCGGCTTTCTTTCACGCCGCCCAGCTTGGCGTACTGGACGAAGCTTTCCGAATTGATGTTCTGCACCAGTAGTTTCATCGTTTGGAACGTGACCGCGCCTCCCAGGACTATGAGTGAAGCAGCAGGCAAAGTTGAATGCCAGATAACACTTTTGATGTAGGGCCAGGAGAAAGTAGGTATCGCTCCCAATGGCGCTCCGCCTGTGATGGGAAACCACCGCACGACGTAGGCAAAGATCAGGAGTAGCATGAAGGCGAAGATGTAATAGGGCAGTGGGCGGACGACCATGGCGACGGCATCCAGGACCCGCGACCACCCCTTACGCGAATAGTAGCCCGCCAATCCGCCGATGATATTGCCCAATGTCCATGTGATGGCAGTCGTGGTCAGCAGAAGCCCCAAAGTCCAGGGCATCGCGGTGAAAATGAGCTTGTTGACGCGGGTGGGGAATTGGAAGAAGGAAACGCCGAAGTCACCACGGAACAACCTGCCCCAAAAAGCCCAGTATTGATCGAGCCAGGAGCCTTCCAGGCCATACATCTCGGTCAGGTCGAGGATAATGTCATCCATCGTGCCCGGTTCCAATGTTGAGCCGCGCGCCTGCATCTGATCGATCATCCTCATAACCGGATCATTCGGGGTGAGTCTGGGAATGAAGAAAACAATAGTGATGCCCAGCCAGATCACGAGAACGTATTGAATCAGGCGAGGGATGAGATATCGTTTCACGAATGTCACAGTGATCACCTCACTTATCTAAAGGAATCCTGGACGGGCAAGACGCCCGTCCAGGATTATTGTACCATCGACCTGTCTACTTGCCAGTAGGTTCCAGGAATGGCGTCGCGTACTTGAAGTTGGGCCAGTGCGTATACGGCTGGGTGTATGGATTTTCACTACCGGGCCAGTTGGTCCAGAAGTACTCGTCCCAGCCGACAAAGCCGATATACCCGTAGGTCGGGACACCGGGCATATTCGTGACGGCTTCCTTGAGACCCTCGATGCCTACAGCGATGACGGCTTCGGTATCAAAGGGATCCGTCTCGCGCAGTTCCTCAATGATGGCGTCCATCGCCTCGCTCGTCCAGCGGCAGGAATGGCCCTGAGTGCGTTCGCCAACCGGCCGGATGTAGGCCGAGTTCCATCGGTCGAGCACGCGATACAGGTCGGGGCCTGCACCCCATGGCTCCTGCGCAGGCCAGTCGCCGCTCACATCGAAGTCGCCGACGGCGATCAAATCTGCACGCGCTTCCGATGGGAACATCTCGGCATCGATGCCGAACTTTTTCCACTGCTGTACGGCAGCCGCCGCATTGCGGGCACCCATGCCGGAAAGCGTCGTCTCGCACATGAAAGAGATCTTCCAGGGCTTACCATCGGGCAGCAGCCATTTGCCGTCCTCGTCCTTCGAGAAGCCATTCTTCACCAGCAGCTTTTCGGCGATCTCCGGGGCATACTTGTACCAGCCCAGACCGAAAGCCTGTTCGATGAATTCCGGCGTATCCGGGAAGACGTAACCGCGAGTTCTGGCGTAGTCTGCGACGCGCTGCGACGCAGTGGGGTCATACGGCGCGAAGGTTTCGCCATCGCCGACGTCGATGGTGAATTCCTTCAACCAGTCTTGCATCGGCCGGATGTAATCCCTGGGGTATGGGCCCAAGTGCGGGACGTGCACTGGGCTCAAGGTACCGGAGGAATCGACGGCGATGCTCGTGTACTCGACGATATCGATCGCCAACACCAAGGCCCAGCGGACATCGAGAAGATCGAACGGTGGCCGGGCGGTGTTGAAGTTGATGCCGGTAATGCAGGGGTCGTTGTTGACCACGTAGGGGAAGGTCGGCTGGTAGGCGCGGGAGGTATCCGACTGCGCCAGCAGCGCCTTGAGACCATCCGCCGAGAGTTCCGCCACATCCAATTGGTGCGTCAATTGCGCCAGGATTTGCGCGCCTTCATCGGCAAAGAACTGGTAAATGACGTACTTGGGCTTAGGCTCGCCATACATGATGCCAGTCGGGCTTTTATCCCAATCTTCGCGCTTTTCCCAGGCCGTCCAACTCCCTTGGGGATCGAAGCTGTGGAGTTTGTAAGGGCCAACGCCCACAAATGGATTGAAGGTGAACTGAACCGGATCGTCCTCCTTCTCGAAGATGTGCTTGGGCATGATCCGAGTGCAGCCCCAGCGATCGAGGAAGGTGGTGTGGAAGCGGGAGTTGGCCTGGTTCAGCACAAATTTGACCGTGTAATCATCCTCGGCGGTGACAGAGGCGACGTTATCCACCATATAGGTGTGGGCGCCGAACTCTGAATACGCTTGGAGCGTCTCCACCGTGTATACGACATCGGCAGCAGTGAAAGGTTCACCGTCCGACCAGGCGACGCCCTCACGGAGAGGAATTGTACATTCCGTGAAGTCTGCATTGTACGTTGGGTCGCCGCTGGCAAGACCGTTGATAATCTCGCCCGTGGCGAAATCGACCGTCCAGAGCGCCTCAGTTGCCACGTTCTGCAGGCCGCGGTCATTCCATTTCCAGCCAACCCACCAGTTGAAGTTGTCGGGCGTACCGACACGCCCGGTGAGGATCCTGGCGATCAGTGTCTCGTTTCTGGGGAAGGTGCCGAGTACAGCAGGTGCATCTTCCTTTTCCACGGGCTCAGGTGTAGCTGTTACGACAACTTGTTCGACGACGGGTTCGCCTTCAACCTCGACGATGCGCGTGACCTCGATCGGAACTTCTTCTTTTTCTGTGACGGCCTGAGGCGTTGGCGAGCTGCATGCACTCGCTGCCATCGCGGTCGCGAATACGGCCGCGCTGCGCAGAAATTCTCTGCGCGTTAGTTTCTTTCTACTCTCCTTCATTTTTCTGCCTCCAGATATTTTGACTGAAACTGAATATATTGGTTAATCTTAGGGTCGGGTGAATGGTTTTGATATATGGCTTATAATGCTCCTCCTTTGTATTGTGCTATATCGTTGCCGATGTCGTTATCTGAAATGATAAAAAGAGGGTTTGCGACAAACTGCTATTTAATGGACCGGCATGAATCCCTGATGACCAACCGGGTGGGGATTTTGCAGAGTGTTTCGTCCAGGTCTTCGCCCTGTATTAATTTGATCAACATCGTTGTGGCCACGTACCCCATCTCACTTACCGATTGATCCACCGTGGTTAATCCTGGCGTCGAACACATCGCTAACGGGATATTGTCGAATCCGACCACCGATAAATCATCAGGGATGCGCAGGCCGGCTTCGTTTGCTGCATCGAGAACGCCGAGCGCGGACTGGTCGTTTGCAGCAAAAATCGCTGTCGGTGGATCTGGTAAGGCGAATAAATGCTGCAAGCCGTCAAAGCCGGCCTTGCGGGTATAATCGCCCGGGTGGATTAGCGTTTCGTCAACCGGTAATCCGGCTTGTTTAAGTGCGTCGATATAGCCTTGTTGCCGGCGGTTTGAACTCACCAAGCCTTGGCGTCCAGTGATAAAACCGATGCGCCGATGTCCCTGGTCGATCAAATACTCCATGACCGCAATGGCTCCCTCGCGGTTAGCCGAAATGACAGCGGGAAAAATGTTGTGTTCATGAGGGTCGATGGCTACCAGAGGCGAAATGGCGGTCAGATCTTCTGTTGTAGGCGTTACGACCAACACGCCGTCGGTAATACTGCCGTCCAAGCGAGACAAGTGCCGGCGTTCCCACCCGGGTTGCATAGTCGCAGCGATATGACCGCTGCTGTACGCGATCAAATCATACTCTGTGCCGCGGACAGCCTTGCCGATCCCTTTCAATAATTCGAGGCTAAACGGATCGCCTATATCGACGACCAAAACGCCGATGACGTTGGTGCGCCGGCTGCGCATACTGGTTGCAGCGAGGCTCGAAGTGTATCCCATTTCTGCGATTACATGCCGTACCTTCTCGTAGGTTTCTGCTGAGACGTCATCCTTATCGTTGAGGACGCGCGACACAGTAGAGACCGAGACCCCACAGGCTTCGGCGACATCACGGATGGTGAGAGAATTTTTCTTGCGACTCATAATAGCTCGAATGTGGTTAATTGCTCTCCGGTAACAATACCGGTATCGTTACCGGAGCGTATATAAACTATAACATAGTTTTTTCGCTGTGTCAATAGGTTTGTCGATCAATTGGCGAAATTGCTGGAAAGTGCGCCAATGTCTGCTTTGTTTTCTTTAATGTTGAATTGTGCGCCTTTGCAAAACGTGGTATAGTTTGTGCTGCTTGTGATCATTCAATCCTCAAAGGAGCGCAAACGATGGACACTGTATCCTCTTTTGAAGCGCGGCTGCGGTTCCTGCGTGAGCAGCATGCCGCATTGATCGAGCGCAAAAATGCAATCAACCCCGCGTGGACGAATGGCGTCTTCGATCGTTGGATGTATCCCGTTCTTACTGCCGCGCACACGCCGCTGTTCTGGCGCTACGACCTCAATCCCAAGGCCAATCCCTATTTGATGGAACGCATGGGTATTAATGGTGTATTCAATGCGGGGGCGATGGAACTAGACGGGAAAATCCTTCTCATTTGCCGGGTTGAGGGCTACGACCGCAAATCCTTCTTCGCCGTTGCTGAGAGTGAAACGGGTGTGGACGGATTTCGTTTTTGGGATTACCCCATCGTCATGCCGGAAACGGACGATCCCGATGTCAATGTCTATGATATGCGCGTGGTGCGGCACGAGGATGGCTGGATCTACGGCGTCTTCTGCACCGAGCGCAAGGATCCCGATGCGCCGCCCGGCGATCTGAGCAGCGCGGTGGCGCAGGCCGGTATCGCCCGCACGCGTGATCTCGTCACCTGGGAAAGGCTGGACGATCTCAAAACGACGTCGGCGCAGCAGCGCAACGCGGTTTTGCTGCCGGAGTTCGTCCAGGGGGCTGACGGAAAACGTCAGTACGCCTTCTACACCCGCCCGCAGGATAGTTTCATCGAGGCCGGGAAGGGTGGTGGCATTGGATTTGGTCTGGCGGATGATATTGCGCACGCCGACATCAAAGAGGAAATCATCGTCGATCCACGTGCCTACCACACTATCAAGGAACTGAAGAACGGTGCGGGTGACATCATCAAGACTCCAGCGGGTTGGCTTCACATCGCTCACGGCGTGCGTGGGTGCGCGGCAGGCCTGCGCTACGTGCTCTATGCCTTCCTCTGCGATTTGGAGGATCCAAGCCGGGTTATCGCCCGTCCCGGCGGTTACCTGATGGCCCCAGAGGGTGAGGAACGTGTGGGCGATGTCTCCAATGTGCTGTTCTGCAATGGTGCGGTGGCCCGTCAAAACGGCGACGTCTTTATCTACTACGCTTCGTCCGATACGCGCATGCACGTAGCGACGAGTACCGTGGACCGGCTGCTGGATTACGTCTTCAATACGCCCGAAGACGGGATGCGTTCGGCGGCGTGCGTCGCACAGCGCATCGAACTGATCCGCAAAAACCTGGAATTGGGGATTGGTGATTAGGAATTGGATCTACTTGAAGAGGTATAACTTTCGACATTGGATTTCGGATTACAGATCAAGGAGGCTAGACTATGGAATACCGATCATTAGGACGTACAGGCGTTATGGTGACGCCACTGTGTTTGGGAGCGATGAACTTCGGCGGGCCGACGAACGAAACCGACTCCATCGCTATGATTAACCGCGCGCTGGATGCTGGCATCAACTTCATCGACACCGCCAACGTCTACAACGCGGGGGAGAGCGAGCGCATCGTGGGCAAGACGCTGGCGGAAAACGGCAAGCGCGACGAGATCGTGCTGGCGACGAAAGTGCATGGCGGGATGGGGCCGGGCATCAACGACCGGGGCAACTCGCGCTATCACATCATCAAGGCGTGCGAGGATTCGCTGCGCCGCTTGCAGACCGATCATATCGATCTATACCAACTGCACCGTCCCGACCTGGTCGTACCGCAGGATGAGACCTTGCGCGCCTTCGACGACCTGGTGCGCGCGGGCAAAGTCCGCTACATCGGTTGCTCCACCCATCCCGCCTGGATGGTGATGGAGGCACTGGCGATCAGCGAGGAGATGGGCATCGCTCGTTATATCAGCGAGCAGCCACCCTACAACCTGCTGGATCGTCGCATCGAGAACGAACTCGTTCCACTGTGCCAGAAGTATGGTCTGGCGCTGCTGCCGTGGTCGCCGCTGGCGGGTGGCATCCTCGCGGGGAAATACACGCTGGAGATGCTCGACGAAGAATCGTACCCCGAAGACTCGCGCGCCGGGCGCTCAGGGGCGATGTTCCGCGACCGGGTGACCCGTGAAGCCGTCAAAGTGGCCATGCGGCTCAAGACGATGGCGGAAGAGCGCGGAATGACCATCACGCAGCTCGCGCTGCTGTGGTGCAAGGATCAGCCTGGCGTCACTGCGCCGATCATTGGCCCGCGCACGATGGGCCACCTCGAAGACGCACTCCCTGTGCTGGAGATGACACTCGATGACGCCGATCGCCCGCTTTTCGATGATCTCGTGCATCCCGGCAACGCCGTCGCCGACTTCCACAACAGCAACCCGTGGATGAAGGCGAGGATTTAGTAATCAGTAATGAGTAATCGGTAATAGATAATCGGTCATGAGTAAAGGGAACCAGTTACCGATTACCGATTACCAGTTACGTATCACCAATTCTCTTCAGGAGGACATACCCTATGCCATTAACTTTCGATTTTCCACTAGAGAAACTCCAAACGTATATGGGGATCAATCCCCGACCGGCGGACTTTGACGCCTATTGGGACGCGGCACTGAACGACATGCGCGCGCTTGACCCGCAGGTGGCGCTGAAGCCGGCGGAGTTCCAGACGTCTTATGCCGAGTGTTTCGATATGACCTTCACCGGCGTTGGAGGCGCGCGCATCTACGCCAAATTGCTCAAGCCGAAAAACGCGAGTGCGCCACATCCCGCCATCCTGATGTTCCACGGCTATTCCGGTGATTCCGGCGACTGGGCCGACAAGCTAGGCTACGTCGCGGCGGGCTATACGGTGGCCGCACTCGACTGCCGGGGACAGGGTGGGCGCTCGGAGGACAAGGGCGGCGTCACCGGCAACACGCTGCACGGGCACATCATCCGTGGGCTGGATGAAGCACTCAATGGCGAGCCGGAGAAGCTGTATTATCGCCAGATGTTCCTCGATACGGCGCAGCTTGCTAACATCGTGATGGAGATGCCGGATGTGGACCCGGCTCGCGTTGGGGCGACCGGCGGCAGCCAGGGTGGGGCGCTCACGGTGGCCTGCATCGCGCTCGAACCGCGCATCAAGCGGGCTGCACCCGTTTTCCCCTTCCTCAGTGATTACAAACGCGTATGGGATATGGATCAGGATATAAATGCTTACTCCGAACTCCGTGAGTACTTCCGTCACTTCGACCCACGTCACGAGCAAGAAGATATGGTCTTTGAAAAACTCGGTTATGTAGATATCCAATACCTCGCACCGCGCATCCGCACCAATGTGCAATGGTACACCGGCTTGCGTGATACGATCTGCCCGCCTTCCACACAGTTTGCCGCTTACAACAAGATCGCCTCGGAAAAGAAAATGGTCATCTATCCCGACTTTGGTCATGAAGGACTGCCGGGTAGCAATGACCTCATCTTTCAGTTCATGATGGGATTGTGATAGGGGATTGGTGATTAGGGACTGGTAATCGGGGAATGGTAACTGGGGATTGGGGATTAGCGGATACGTCCCCTGATTACCAGTTACTACTCCCCAATCCCTACTCCCTACTCCCTACTCCCAATCTCTACCCAAAGGAAAACGACTATGCTAAACACCATCGGTATCCTCAGCCCCGGCGATATGGGGCATAGCGTCGGCAACGTGCTGCGCGAGCATGGACTGCGCGTCATTGCCTACCTGGGCGACCGCAGCGACCGCACGAAGGCGCTGGCGCGTGAGGCGCAGATCGAAGCAGTGCCCTCGTATCAGGCGCTCGTGCAAGAGGCGGACGCGATTCTCTCGATCCTCGTCCCGGCGCAGGCGCTGGCGGCGGCAGAACTGGTATCGCAGGCGTTGCGGGAGATGGGTGCGCGTGTTCTCTACGTCGATTGCAACGCGATTGCGCCACAGACCGCGCGGGCCGTGGGCGATGTGATCACGCGGGCCGGTGGGCGCTTTGTGGATGCGTCTATCATCGGCGGGCCGCCGCGCGACGACTACAACCCGCGCATCTACGCCTCTGGGCCGGACGTGGCGGACTTCGCGGAACTGGCGCGGTATGGTCTGGACATCATCGTGATGGACGATGTTGTGGGGCACGCCTCGGCGCTCAAGATGTGCTACGCTTCCCTGACCAAAGGCTCGGCGGCGCTCTACGCCGAATTGATGATCGCGGCGAAGGCGCTGGGCGTGGAAGAGACGCTCATCGCGGAGTTCAAGCAGAGCCAGGCCGACCGCTTCGTCGGTATCGAGCGCAGCCTGCCGCGCGTGCCGGTCAAGGCGCGGCGCTTCGTCGGCGAGATGGAGGAGATGGCGAAGATGTATGACGCGCTCGGCCTCTCGCCCAATATGCTCGCCGGTGCGGCTAAGGTCTACGCCCTCATCGGCAGCACGCCCCTCGCCGACCGCACCCCGGAGGATACGTCGCCGTTTCCCACGCTGGATGAGGCCCTGGCGACGTTCGTGGAATACCTGAAGTAACCGACTGAATCAGCGAAACAAGAATCAGCGAATCGAGAATCAGTGAATGTGTAGTGAGTCTTCGACAACGAGTAGCCAGCAACCCGCAACTCGCAACTCGCATCCTGCTTCTTGCCTCGTCGCCATCTGCGTGCGCACGCGTAGTAACGAAATCAATGACCTGATCGCAGCGGAATGCGAGCATCTGACGGGTGGACGGCCGGATGCGGAGGGTGTGGCGGTGTGCCAGACGGTGGAGCATATCCATCGCGCAGCCTACGTGCGGACGGGACTGCGCCGCATCGCGCAAGCCCCGACGTTTGCGGATTTGCTCGATGTGCTCCGGCGGACGCCGCTCGACCTGGACGACTTCCGCGTGGACGCGTTGTACCTTTCCGGGCGGTTCCCGGTGTCACAACAGGAGGCCATCATTGCCGCTGCCGATGCTATCCACTGCCGCGCCAATCTCGCCGCGCCGCGTCACCGGCTGTTGCTCGTGGCGCAGCGCGAGACGTTCTGGATCGGCGAAATTCAGGCAGAAGCGACGCAGAGCTATGCGCCACATCTGAGAAAGCCCTGCCACGTCTCCAGCTCGCTGGAGGCGCGTGTCGCCCGCGCGCTGGTCAACCTTGTTGTGCCACCCGCTGGGACACTCATCGATCCGTGCTGCGGGACTGGCTCGATTTTGCTGGAAGCCGCTGCACTCGGCTTGCCGGCGTATGGTGCGGATCGCAATCCCAAAATGGTCCATATGGCGCAGCTTAACCTGCTGCATTTTGGTTATCCGCCACAGGTTGTCAGTGCCGACGCCCGTACGTGGACTCAGACTGCCGGTGCGCTCGTCACCGATTTGCCTTACGGACGGCAGTTGGAACCCGTTGAAGAAGATCTCCCCGATATCCTTGCACAGGGTGCACGTCTGGCGCCACTCGCTGTCTACGTTGCTGGAGAAGACATTGTCGCGCAACTTACTGCTGCGGGGTATGGCGATGTCGAAGTGTTGCGCCTCGTCAAGCCCAACGGCTTCACCCGCTATGTGCATCGCGCGCGGATAATAAGCGCTTAAGTGCTGGGGCTTCGAAGCCTCAGCTCTTTTTCTGTACAATTGCTGCTTTTGGGATTATACTATCTAGGCAGTAAGTCACGCCATTTCGGATCATCACCCCAACCATTTCCACCTTAGTCAGTTTCTAGCAAAAGGAGAATGCGATGTTTAGTAAACGACGTTGGTTTATTGCCCTTCAAGGACTTACGATCGTATGCATAATGCTGGCCCTTGCACCACAACCGATGCTAGGTGCATTGCCAGTACGGAATGACGCTCCCCAGGCAGAAAATCCTCCACCTGAAGCGTCTCCGCCCTCTGCGCCAACACCAGCAGACATCGAAACCGAGGCTGGGCCGGCGCGCCCGATCTATCTTCAGTCGCGGCAGTTTACGCCAACGACTTCGGAAGTGACCGCACTGCAGCAGATTGCGTCTGCGATAACAGAGACGCGGATGCATGTGCTGGTGCAATTCGACTTTGTCCCACGCGAGGCGGCCAAAGATGCGCTGGCAGCGGAGGGTATTGAGCTGCTGGCGTATGTCCCGGATTATGCTTGGATCGCGTCGGTGCCAACCAATCGTGTGGCGGATGTGGTGGACCGTCCCGGTGTGACGTGGATTGGACAGTTGCAGGTGAACGACAAGCTCGATCCGGCGATTGTTGCCGACCAGTGGGGGACATATAACCTCACACCCGACGGCGTGGCAGCGGTGTACGTCGCATTCCACGCTGACGTCAGCCTGGATGCCGGCCACACTGTCGTCGCCGGTTATGGCGGGAAAATCACCGGCGAAGTGATTGGCATCAATATGCTTATGGTCGAAATGCCGCGCGAGAACATCCAGGCGCTGGCTTCGGAGGACATCGTCCAGTGGATTGAACCGGCTGCGCCAGCGTTGGCCGGAGCAAACGACGGCATCCGTCCCCAAATCGGCGTGGATGTGTTACAGGCATCGCCGTATAACCTGGACGGCACCGGGATCGACGCGCTGGTCTACGACAGCGGTCAAGCCGGCGACCACGTCGATTTCGGCAGTCGCTTGACTCACGGCGATACTGATGTCGTCAGTACCCACTCGACCCACGTCGCCGGGACACTCGGCGGCGATGGGACGAACAGCGTCGCTCAGGGCGGCTCGGCCCTCCAGTGGCGAGGGATGGCGACCAACGTCGACTTGATCTCTTATGGCACCGAAGGCTATTCCGGCAGTGGATACATCTTTTACCAAGACGTCCCCGATATTGAGCACGACTGGGCGCAGGCCCAGAACTCGCATGGGGCCGATTTGGGTAGCGCCAGCCTGGGATCCAATGTATACGACAATTACTATCCCACCGGCTGTTCTATCATCGGGAAGTATGGTGCAGCCTCGGTCCTACTCGACCAGATCGTGCGTGGTGGTAACAGTGTTGTGGGGGTCGGCGATAAGTACATCGCGACGTGGGCTGCCGGGAACGAGCGGGGGTGGGGCTCATCATGCGCTGGCGCTGGAGGAGGTTATGGTCTTGTGGCGCCACCGGCTGGTGCGAAAAACCCCATTCACGTGGGCGGCTCGAACACCAACAACAACACCCAGTACGCGCACACCTCGTGGGGGCCGACTGAGGATGGGCGTATCAAGCCAATCGTGACGGCCGGGGCCTGCCAGACCACCGGTGATGGGGGCATTAAATCGACGGATGATAACCCCGTAAACGCTTACACCGTTATGTGCGGCACCTCGATGGCAACCCCTGCCGTCGCCGGTGGCATCGCTCTGATGTTGCAACACTACCGCGATGTGTACAATACTACCGGCAATTTCTGGCCCTCCACGGCGAAGGCGATTCTGATGCAGACGGCGGACGACTTGGGCAACCCCGGCCCGGATTACCAGTGGGGCTTCGGTCAGGTGGACATCCACGCGGCGGTGGACTTGATCTCACGCAAGGCGTTCCGGCAGGAGAGCATCGCGCAAGGCGAGGTCGATGTCTTCTACTTCATCGTTCCCGACGACGCAACCCCGGCAACGGTCAGCCTGGCGTGGGACGACTACGAAGCCACGTTCAACGCCAACCCGACCCTGATCAACAACCTGGATTTGGAGTTGGTCGCGCCCGACGGCACGCTCTGGCGACCGTGGGTGCTCGATCCGGCTAGTCCGGCCAGCAACGCCACGCGTGGCCTGGATAACCGCAACAACCAGGAGCAGATACAGGTATTCGCAACTGATGAGGCTATCGTTGGCACATGGTTGGTGCGCGTGAAAGGCACGACCGTGCCGCAGGGCCCGCAGGACTACTCGCTGGTCTGCGAAGGTTGCCAGCCACTCGACCTCGGCGTGTGCCAGGGAGAAGTCGGCGGTACGGTGACGGCAGCGGCCAATGCCACGACAGCTACGCCTATGTCCGCGGGCCTCGGCGAAGACGACATCGAGGCATCCACAGAGCTTGAACAGCCCAGCACGGGCGAACTCTGGCAGCGCGCTCTTGAAGCTGCTGCGGAGGATCCAACCGGCGAACTAATGCACCAGGCGGAGACACAGCGCGCCTGGGCAGCCCTTGAGGCGGCACAAGCGGGCGGCCCGGAGGCCGTGGTCGCGCTTTTGGATACCCTGGACGCAAAAGCCCTCGATATCGTGATCGGCGAAATCGCCGAAGCACGGGAGAAGTTGGGCGAAGCCACGTTGCCTCCACCGGAAACAGGCCCGGTGAGCGAAGCCGAGGAACTGGCGATCCTGCAAGCGCAAGAAGCTATCGAAGCGGCCAATCGCGCCCAAGCCCTGGCCGATTTTGATGACCCGGCCGAAGGACAAGGCTTAACGCTTTACCGCCATTCCTCGCCCTCCTATCCTGCTGGCCCGGCAGCCGACCTGACGGTGGGCAACGGCTGTACCTATGCCACAATTGGGGCGGCTGTTGCGGTAGCCGATCCCGGCGACACACTGCTGATCGAAGGTGGACGTACCTTCACCGAGAACGTTACCATCCCGATCAGCCTGACGCTGCAGGGAGGGTACGATGGATGTGCCAGTGGCTCGTCAGCTCGCACGACGATCGACGGCAATGCCAGTGGCTCAGTGATCTACATCGATCCTGGTCTGACTGTTATGTTGGAGGACTTGAATATCACCAACGGTGATAGCGGCAGTGCTAGCGGAGGTGGGATTATGTTTGCCCCATTACCCGGTTCGGGTAACCTTACGCTGACCAACATAGACATTTATGCCAACACCAGCCTTTTCGGCGGAGGACTTTGGGTCGGTCCTAACACTGAGGTTGTGGGAACGAACGTCGACATCTACAACAACACCGCTTCCGGTTACGGTGGTGGTATACGAATGCGTGGTGGGCACATCATCTTCACCAGCAGCAGCATCCACGATAACAGCGCTCCTATCGGTGGCGGTGTATATGGAAATAAATCCGATATCTATCTCCCTGTACTGAACTTCCCTTCCCAGACCGACGTGTACAATAACCAGGCACTGAGTGGAGATGGCCTGGGCGGCGGCGTATATCTGCAGGAAGGCACGCTGTCTATGGCGGATAACTCGGACATCTACTCAAACGACGCCATACAAGGTGGTGGGGCGTATCTGGTCACCAGCACATTAACCATTGATGGCGCGTCGTCGTGGATTTACTCCAACGCAGCGACCGGAAATGGCGGCGGTGTCTACGCCCAGGGCAGTTCCATCAACTTGGACAACGAGGCAGAATTGTACGACAACGATGCCGAAACTGGCGGCGGAGCGTATCTCGACGACAGCGACCTGTACGGCGACAAGGCTTCGATCCGCTACAACAACGCCACGCAGTTTGGTGCCGGCGTTTATGCCATCAACGGTTCTATAGTCGATATGGATCTTGGCAATTATACGTGCCTGGGTACGCATTGCAGTCGCATATACGCTAATAACACCTCAACTTACTACGGCGGGGGTATCTATGCCAGCGCTAGCACCGTTGATTTGCGCAATACCTTTGTCGAGTACAATGCTGCCAACTATGGGGGTGGTGTGTACGCCTACGATGGCACCACAGTATACGTTTACAACAGTCTCTTCGCCCGCAACGTCGCCGCCAGCGATACCGCCGATGCTATCCGGCTGAACGATGCCGATATGATCGGCGCGGGTAACACCCTGGCTTACAACGACTTCGCAGGGGCAGCAGCCGGACAGGCGATAGGTCTGTCGGGGACCTCCAACCTCTCGCTGGACTGCTCCATCATCTGGGCGCACAACAACAGCATCGACACAGCCGGTCAGATCGTGACCTACTCCGACATTGAGGGCGGTTATCCCGGCACCGGCAACCTGGACGTGAACCCGCTGTTCGTGGCATCGGGCGGTTTCGATTACCACTTGCAAAATACCAGCCCGGTCATCGACCGCTGCGCGTACTTCTCCGGGATGAGCACTGACTTCGACAATGACTCCCGCCCGGTTGTGCGCATCACGGCGGCCACACCCTACGATATGGGCGCCGATGAAGTCGCCGGGGTGGAGCGCGTGGGCATCAACGGCGGGGGATGTGCCTACGCTACCATTCAGCAGGCGGTCAACGCGGCCAGTGACGGCGACACGCTCCAGGTGGCCGAAGGCGTTTACTTCGAGAACGTCGACATCGACAAAGCCCTCACCATCGAGGGTGGTTACGATAGTGCTTGTACAACCTTTACCGGAGCCGAAACTCGCGTTGAGGGTAGCCTCGGTTCGGCCAGCGCGTTCGAGGTTACGAGCGATGTCAATGTCTCGCTTCACAATCTTCGGCTTGCCTGGGGGGGCGGCGTCGGTGGTGGTCTGCAAAATGCGCCTGGCTCACAAGTTACGCTGGATAACGTCGACGTGCTCAACAACCACGGCACGTTCGGTGGCGGTATCTACGTTGCCTCCAATAGTGTGTTGACCACTACGAATGGCTCAGAAATTCATCACAACACGGCAACCAACTACGGGGGCGGTGGACGGGTGTGGGGGACGTTCTTCGCCTACGGCAATGACTCCGACATTCACGACAACTGCGCCCCTTCTGGCGGGGGATTCTCAGTGCCGCAAGGCGCGCTGTATCTCCACGACGCCGACGTGTATCTGAATGATGCTGCGGCTGCCGATGGGAAGGGAGGTGGCATCTACGTCACGGATGGTGGCTCTGTGACGATGACCAACGCCGCGTACGTTTACTACCTCAACCGGGCCTTCGACGGTGGCGGCATCTACGCCGATGATGCGAGTGTGTATATGCAAGGTACTACCACGACAGTGAGAGACAACGTTGCTGCAAACTACGGCGGCGGGGTGTACCTGGGCAATAACAGTACCCTCCGTTCAGACGGAGCGCGCATCGGCCAAGTTGGCACCGCAACCATCGCCAATGAGGCGGTATACGGTGCCGGCCTGTACGTGATTACCAGTACCGTCGATTTCAGTGGGCGCATCCAAAACAACATCGCCGCTGGTGATGGAGGTGGCATTTTGGCCGTCAACAGCCAGCTCTGGCTTGAGGATACGACGGTGGGCGGCACCGGCACCGGTGAAGCGAACCAACTTGGACCGAATGGTCACTATGGTGCTGGTTTGTATCTGAATAACACACACGCCGTGCTATCCAATACCGTCGTGGCCAGTAATACCTTCCAGACTGCCGGCTGGACTTACGGCGGCGGCGCTTATCTGACTAACGGCAGCGTGCTGACGCTGACAAACAGCACCATCGAGCGTCACCTGGCGCCTTCGGAAGGTGACGGGCGTGGTGCAGGACTTTACATCTACGACAGTACCGCGACCCTGGATAACAGTACGATTATCAGCAACACGGCGGGAGCCGTTGGGGGTGGTGTGCGGATGTTGGGCACCAGCACGCTGAGTGTGACCAACGGCAGCCTTATTCGCAACAACGAAAGCCTCAATTACGAAGGTGGTGGCATCGCTGCCGGTGGTACGCCGGACATCAACATTGTGGATAGCACGCTGCAAGAAAATCGCGCGGGTACGGATGGCGGCGCTATTTACCTAAACGCCGGAACGCTGGACTTCACCGGCGGCTGGACGCTGCGCAGCAACGACGCGGATGGCAATGGCGGCGCGGTCGCCGTGGTCGGTACAGCGGATGCGGATTTCAATGCGGGAGCTTACAGCCTCATCTATGATAACGTTGCTCATGGTGGGAATGGCGGCGCCATCTACCTCACCAACAACGACACGGTACGGCTCTACGCCACCAGTGGCGCTCAACTCTACATCTACGCAAACGCCGCCAGTACGAACGGTGGCGCACTCTACGCGGACAATGGAGGGTACTTTGACATCTACGGGCAAGTCAGTCTCGATCACAACTGGGCCACCAGCGGTCACGGTGGTGCGATCTACTTGAGCAACGGGTCGAGAGTGTGGCTGGATGACTATGGCGCAGTTAGACCAGAATTATGGGATAACCGAGCCTACAACGGCAATGGCGGTGCGATCTACGCCTCGAACAGCCCGAGCGTGCAGTGTGATGGCGCGACGCTGGGTAGGATAGACGACGGTAATCACGCGGCTGTAGACGGCGGCGCGCTCTACCTGAGTGGGAGTACGCTCGACGCCGATAACTGCCTCTTCATCGACAACGAGGCGGCGGTCAACGGCGGTGCCGTCGCGGCATACACCTCTACGCTGGACCTGCACGCGAACTTCGTCGCCTCGGCAAGTGCAGCGGCCAGCGAACCCGAACAACGTGATGGACTTGCCCCGGTTGCACCGGCGGCAACGGCTTGCGATCCAAGTCTCGGACCGTGCAGCGCGTTCTATGGCAATGTAGCCGACAGTGACACCAACGATACCGGTCATGGCGGCAGTCTCTATGTCAACGACGGCACTTTGAACGTGTCGCACACCCATTTCCACCACAACACTGCCGCGCGCGGCGGTGCAATCTACCAGACCGGCGCCAATGCCGTCGCAGAGATCGACAACACACTCGTCTACAGCAATACTTCCACCACCGGGTTTGGAGCCGGCATCCGGACCGAGAATGGCACGTTTACGGTGACCCACACGACACTGGCTCACAATGAAGATGGCGCGGGCTATTCGCAATCCAATACCGACGGCTATGCTATCAACAGTATCGCCTGGGGCAACACGCAGGGTGGATTCTGGGTCACCAGCGGGTCGCTGGCTGGAACATGCAGTCTGGATCAAAGCAACAATGCCGGTCTTGCAGCGGACCCGATGTTCGTGGGCCCTGGCGCTGGTGAGGATTATCACGTTCTGGGTAGTTCCCCCGCCATTAACGCCTGTCCTACCGGCCTCACGCCTGACCTGGACAATGTACCACGTCCAGTCGCAACCGCTTACGATATGGGGGCATACGAATATCCCTACAGTGTGATCTTCGCCCCCGACCGTGTCGGAGATGGTTACATCGGACACGAAGCCCTCTACAGTCACACATTGACCAACACCAGCCTTACAACCGCCACATTCGCGTTTGATGGGCTATCCGCCCATGGCTGGGCGCTCACGCTCCCATCGTCTGTAACCTTGGGTAGCGGACAATCTGTATCGGTCGAAGTTTCAGTCCATGTACCGTCCAATGCTTCAATCGGGACCGTGGATGAGGCGGTAATCACGGCGTTCCTGGAAGGGGATCCAACCTTATCCGCTCAAGTGACGGATACAACAACCGTGATCTGCCAGCCCATTTCCGGCGCAGACTTCACCTTTGTGCCTTCACCGGCCGCAGTTGATAAACCAACGGTCTTCACTGGCATTGTGACCGCAGGTCAGTTACCCATCACATATACGTGGAATTTCGGTGATGGAAGCGGCGTAGAGATAGGTAATCCCATCACGCACACTTTCACGACCAGTGATACCTTTACGGTATGGATGACGGCGACCAATGCCTGTCCTAGTGTGGGCACAGCAATGCAAGAGGTGACGGCTATGGTGACTGAGGTATACATCTACTTGCCAATCGTGGTGCGAAACCACTAGACTGCACGCACTTTCTACAAAAGCAATACACAAAAGGGAGCCGCTTCATTGCGGCTCCCTTTTGTGCTTGTGGATAAGTTGAGTCGGCACTGCGGATTTTCTTATGAGTGCTTCGTCCTGATTGAGAATATGCTTTGAATTCCGATCGCGATCAAAGTCAACACGCCAACACCAATTCTGGTCCACCATGAACTCAATGTGCCATTAAACTGCAGAATGGACACAATCGTGCCGTGGATCAGGACACCAAACAAGGTGCCGATGACATTACCGATGCCGCCGGTTAATGAAGTTCCTCCTATCACTACCGCGGCAATGGCGTCAAGTTCCATGCTGGTCGCAAACTGTCCGTAACCTGCCAGCAATGACATGCTGAAGACAATGCCTGCCAGCGCTGAACAGAAGCCACTGAACGCATAAACGGTAATCTTGGTACGCGCAACCGGCAGACCCATCAGGAGCGCAGATTGCTCGTTGTTGCCCATCGCATAGATCGTGCGACCAAAGCGGGTGAAAAAGCTCAAGTAAATCGCCACCAATAGCATGATGGGGCCAACCAGGGTTGTCGGGTAGATGTAGGCTTTCGGTATAAACGGAATATGGATCGGTGTCAGGGCAAAGGTCTTGTAGACCTCATTCGTAATGGTCACAGAAGTCAGACTGATGATGTAAGCCATACCGCGAGTGAAGAAAAGGCCCATCAGGGTTGCAATAAAAGGCTGGACTTTGAGATATTGAATAATCCAGCCCATCAGTCCGCCTAATGTGACACCCAAGACGATCATCAGCGGGATAACGAGGTACGGACTTGCTCCACCCCGAAGCAATGCAGCAGAAGCGGTGCTGACTAAAGCAATCACCCCGCCTACCGAAAGATCGATCCCGCCCCCGCCACTCAGGATCACCATCGTCATTCCAATCGAGACAAGGAGCAGGCTGCTGTCGTTAATGAACAGGTTGAAAAACACCTGTGGCTTCTGCATAACTGGATACAGCTGGCTGCCTATAAAGTAAACCAAGAGAAAAACCACGAGGGTTAATAGCAGTGAACCATGTCGCAAAACAAAAGATTTAGCTCGCTGTATCATGTTGAGAACCTCTTCGCTCGAATAATCGATTCATCAAACGGCTGGAGTAATCGGAGTAGAGCAGGATAACCAGCAAGACCAATACGGCTTTGGCGGCTAACAAAGCATTGGCCGGTACGCCCAAGCTATAGACTGTAACCGTGAAGGTCCAGATAACGACCGCACCGATCACGCTGGCAAGCATGGAGAACCGTCCGCCTGTCATCAAGGTCCCGCCCATAACGACCGCAAGAATGGCATCCAACTCATAGTTCAAACCATTGTTATTGCCGTCGGCGCTGTGGACATAGGAACTGAGGATTAGGCCGGCGACCGCGCCACAAAGCCCGCAGAAGGCATAGGCTAATAATTTGACGTTTTGTTCATTAATGCCACTATAAAAGGTCGATTTAGCATTGATCCCGACTGACTCGATAAACAAACCGATGGCTGTCTTGCGCACCAATATCCAAGCCAGGAGCAGTACCAGCGCGACAATATAAATCGAGACGGGCAAACCCAGGATGAAGCCATTGCCAAACCAGAAATAAGGCGTGTAGTAAATCGTCATGATTTGCCCATTCGTAATAAGCTGGGCGATGCCACGACCTGCAACCATCAAGATCAATGTAGCAACCATCGGTTGGATTTTCGCTCTGGAAACTAATAACCCGTTCCATAAACCGCATAATGTGCCAGCGGCAAGGTCGGCGAGGATGATGAGGGGTAAGGGGGTATTGGTTGCGTTCCTGGTCAAGATTTCGTTTGCGATCAATTCATTCCCCAGCGCTGGATTGATCAAAACAGCTCCCATCGCTGCGGAAATGGCAATGACAGCGCCCACAGAAAGGTCAACGCCGCCTGTAGCAATTACCAGGGTCATCCCGATTGCCACCAACATGAGTGGCGCCCCATTGTTGAAGATGTCAATAAGATTGCCGTACAAGCGTTTTCCGTATACGGGGTCTTCTATGATGCCAAGTTTAAAGAACTCGGGCTCAACAATGGCATTAAAAATCAGAATAAGCACCCAGGCCACAAGCGGCCAGAACAACTGGCTTTCACGGAATTTTCTAAAAAACGATGTCTGTTTCATGCTTCTCCTGCCATGGCTTGAATAAGGGTCTTTTCGTCCACGTCACCGGCGTATTCCGCAACTTTGCTACGATCACGTAGTACAGCCACGCGGTCGCTGACACGCACAACCTCTTCCAATTCAGAGGAGATAAACACGCAGGATTTACCTTCCTCTGCTAATTGCATCACCAGTTTTTGGATTTCTGTTTTGGCTCCCACGTCGATGCCTCGGGTCGGCTCGTCCAAAATGAGAACCTTGGGATTTGTGGCGAGCCAACGCGCAAGGATGACTTTCTGTTGATTGCCGCCGCTCAAATTTTTGACCAACTGCTCAGCAGAGGGTGTAACAATTCCCAACAACTGGATATATTTGTCGGCAATTTCATTTTGTCTTTGCGCGGGTATAAATTTGAACCAGCCGTAACGCGCTTGCAATGCCAGGATGATGTTTTCGCGGATGGTCAGGTCTCCCACCACCCCCTCTGCCTTGCGATCTTCGGGACATAGGGCGATTCCACGCTTCAAAGATTCGAGGGGGGAGAATTTGTCTACCTGCTCGCCATCAACAATGAGAGACCCCTTATCTGGAACATCGATCCCAAAAATCAAGTCAGCCATCTCTGTGCGTCCAGAACCTAACAATCCGGCAACCCCCAACACTTCACTTGCACTCAATTCCAGATCCACGGGCTCTAGCGATCCCGACAGCCCCAGTCCTTTTGCTTCGACCACATATTGCTTTTCCCTCTTCTCTTCTTCCTGGGATTTCACTCTTGCCAGGGCGTCTAATTCGGTCAGACTGCGTCCCAGCATTTTAGCGACCAGTTCGACACGGGGCAGAACAGAAGCCTCGTAGGTCCCTACCAGTTTTCCGTTCCGCAGGACTGTAATCCGGTCCGCTATCTGATAAACCTGATCTAAAAAATGCGTGATGAATATGATGCCAATGCCTTCGTTCTTCAGTCTGCGCATAACATCGAAGAGTAGATTTGTTTCGTGGATATCCAGGCTGGAGGTGGGTTCGTCTAAAATTAGAACCTTAGCAGACGAGACTTCCAGCGCGCGTGTAATGGCAACCATCTGCTGGATAGCAATAGAGTAATTGCCGAGCGGCTGAGTCACGTCGACGTCAATGCTCAAGCGGTCGATCGCATGTTGCGCCATTTCATTCATCTTTTGCCAGTGAATGCTGCCGAAGCGGCGCGGCTCACGTCCTAGCATAATGTTTTCGGCAACAGAGATATTGGTACAGAGGTTGACCTCTTGATAGACCGTGCTAATGCCAAGTTCCTGAGAATGTTGGGGCGATCTCGCATGTACAAACTTACCATCAAGCTCAATAGTGCCTGTATCCGGCTGTTCCACGCCCGTCAAGACCTTGATAAGCGTGGATTTCCCAGCCCCATTTTCTCCTACCAGGGCATGGATTTCTCCCTTCCTTAATACAAAGTCGACATCCTCGAGGGCTATCACACCCGGAAAGAATTTCGTGATTCCTAACATCTTTACGACATTTATTGGATCGTTCATAGTAGCAACCTGCCCGAAATTAAAGTATGTTTAGGATAGAGAAGCGACGTTTTATCGCGCCGCTTCTCTATCCTATTGGGTTTGTCTTCGCGCGTTTAACGCGACCTCACTGTCTAATACTTGCGAGTCGGAAGTAACTCAGCTGCATTCTCCGGGTAATAGACCGTCTCGTTGGTGAGTACTTCCCGATCAACCGGTTCGCCGTTCATGAGTTTTAGAGCCATTTCATAGACCTGCGGCCCAAGCAGAGGATTGCACTCGACATCAGCCTGGAACCATCCGTCGACCATGGCCTGGAAGCCACCGCGCGTGCCGTCCACGGAGACAATGAAGAGATCGCCGGGTTCGACGCCAGCGGCCTTGAGCGCTTCGATAGCACCAATGCCCATATCGTCATTGTGGATGAAGATCCCCTGGAAATCCTCGCCCGGTGTGTATTTCTGCAGGAAAGCCTGCATCACGGGGAGGGCCTCAGCGCGGGTGAAGTTGCCGGTCTGAGAGTCGATGATCTCAATGTTGTCGTTGAGTTTGTTGCGGAAACCCTCCGCGCGTCCAACTGCCGCACCAGAGCCTGTCGTTCCAGACAACTCAAGGATAGCTCCACCATCGGGCATCGCTTTGTTGAACTCTTCAGCAGCTCGTTCGCCTTCCAAGACCATGTCAGAACCGATATGAGAGGCGTACAGGTCCTCACTGGCGCTGACGCTGCGGTCCACGATAATGACGGGGATACCGGCATTCTTGGCTTCCGTCAGAACAGCTTCAAAACCATCTTCAACCACTGGTGGAAGGCCGATCACATCGACTTCTTGCTGGATGCATGAGCGCATGGCAGAAATCTGGTTCTCTTGCTTCTGCTGAGCATCAGAGAAAATCAAGCGGACGCCCAATTCGCCAGCGGTCTCTTTGAAAGAAGCGGTGTTAGCTGTGCGCCAGTCGCTCTCGGCGCCAAGCTGAGGATAGCAGAATGTCATATCCGTATACTGGCAATTTGGAGCGCAACTGGCCTGTTCTGATGTAGAGCCGCCACCACAGCCTGCCAGAATCATGGCAGTCACGACGAGCAGTAAAATGTAATTTTTGAAGCGAAACATGATCCTCTCTCCTTAAATTTGTTAGGTTCTCCTTGCGGAGATGTGTGAGAAATAATTGTTATGCGATAGAGCCCAATATCAGGGCTATGTCGCTTGACTGGAAGTGTCTGCTTAGAAACGCCAATCACTGCGCAGGCACTTCTGTTTCCGATCTCGAATATTGTTTTGCCATCCACCTCCTTTTACCCCCTCTATATTACTTTAGCCTCTTTGCCAACGTTATGTTGATCCTGTTGCATTCTCGGGGTATTTTTTGAAAAGTTTTCAATTGCTTGTGCGCCATTTATAGAAGACCTAACCGTTTGCCATTACCTGCTGGCGCAGCGACTTCAAGCGCTTCATCACATTGTTGGCGCCACGGCCAAAGTGATTGTGTAACCGGACGTACTCGGCGTAAAGCTGATCGTAGACCGCCTTGTGAGCCGGGATGGGCTTGTAGGTAACATCTTGCAGGTGCGCCATTGCCTGCGCCGCGTCGAAGATGCTCTGGTGTCCGCCGGCCGTTTTGCCTGCCGCCACCGCGGCAAACATCGCCGAACCCAGCGCGCCGGCTTGATCGGTGCCGGCGACTTTGATCTCCAGACCCGTCACGTCGGCATAGATTTGCATAAGCAGATGATTGCGCCCTGGCAAACCACCGCAGGCGACAATCTCGTTCACGGGAACGCCGCCCGCGCGGAAGGCCTCAACGATGATGCGCGCGCCATAGGCGGTGGCCTCGATCAATGCCCGGTAGATATCCTCGGGACGGGTCGCCAGTGTCGCGCCCAGGAGCAGCCCTGTCAAATCTACGTCCACCAGGATGGACCGATTGCCGTTCCACCAGTCCAGCGCCAGCAGCCCGTGTTCGCCGGGCTTCTGTCGCGCTGTCAACGTTTCAAACCATTGGTGGATGGTTAACCCGCGCCGCGCGGCTTCCTCGTGATAGGCCGGCGGTACGCCGTTCTCGACGAACCAGGCGAAGTGATCGCCCACGCACGATTGCCCGGCCTCGAAGCCATAGAAACCGGGGATGATGCCATCTTCCACGACGCCGCACATCCCCTCGATGATGCGCTCTTGCTTGCCGAGCGCCATAAGGCAAGTTGATGTCCCCATGATGGCCACCATTTGTCCAGGCTTGACGACGGTGGCGGCCGGGACGGCGACGTGCGCATCCACGTTGCCCACCGGCACGGCGATGCCGGG
>JBNGDO010000050.1:0-30277 GCA_049975385.1 Anaerolineae bacterium
GTGCCCGCCCCCAAACCCCCACCCCCAGATTTTTGAAAAGATACCCTTCACAAGGGTACGCGCCCATTAGCGACGATTCGCGTGATTCGCGGTTAGAATTTACAGCATCCGTTTGTAGGTATTGATCAGCCCGTTGGTCGATGAATCATGGGATGCGATAAGTTCTTCCCCGCGCAGTTCGGGCAGGATCGCCTTGGCGAGCTGCTTGCCGAGTTCGACGCCCCACTGATCGAAGGAGTTGATGTCCCAGATCGCCCCCTGCGTGAAGATTTTGTGCTCGTAGAGCGCGATGAGCGCACCGAGCGTTTCGGGCATAAGCCGTGGAAAAAGGAAGGAGTTGGTGGGCCGGTTCCCCGGGAAGGTCTTGGCAGCGACCAGCATTTCCAGATCGTTGCCGGTATACCCCGCTGCGAGTAACTCGGCGCGCGCTTCGTCGGGCGTGCGGCCTTTCATCAGCGCCTCGGTCTGCGCGAAGAAGTTCGAGAGCAGCAGCGTGTGGTGCTCGCCAAGCGGATTCTGGCTCTGCGCCGCGGCCAGGAAGTCACAGGGGACGAGCTTCGTGCCCTGGTGGATCAGTTGGTAAAAGGCGTGCTGGCCGTTCGTCCCCGGCTGGCCCCAGATGATCGGGCCGGTCTGGTAGTCCACCGGTTCACCCGCGCGCGTGACACCCTTGCCGTTGCTCTCCATGTCGCCCTGTTGCAGGTAGGCCGGAAAGTGGATCAAGTACTGGTCGTAAGGAAGAACCGCGTGCGAGCGCGCATCGAAGAAGTTGTTGTACCAAATGCCCAGCAAGGCCATAATGACCGGCACGTTCTCCTCGAACGGCGCCGTGCGGAAGTGCCGGTCGATCCGGTGCGCGCCCGCGAGCAGCGCCTCGAAGTTGTCCATGCCGATGGAAAGCACGATGGACAGGCCGATGGCAGACCACAACGAATAGCGCCCGCCGACCCAATCCCAGAACTCGAACATGTTGGCGGTGTCGATGCCGAAACGCGCCACACCTTCGGTATTCGTGGACATCGCCACGAAGTGTTTAGCGATGGCGGCTTCATTTTTCGCCGCTTCCAGGAACCACGCGCGGGCAGAATGCGCATTGGCCATCGTCTCCTGGGTAGTGAAGGTTTTGGAAGCCACCAGGAACAACACGGTTTCCGGGTTGACGGCTTTCAGCGTCTCGACCAGGTCGGTGCTGTCCACATTTGAGACGAAGCGCATCCGCAGGCCGGGCTTGCCGTAGGGTTTCAACGCCTCGCACACCATCTTGGGGCCAAGGTCAGACCCGCCGATGCCGATATTGACGACATCGGTGATCGGCTTGCCGGTGTAGCCCTTCCAGGCGCCGGAGCGGACGGCTTCGCTAAACGTCCTCATTCTGGCCAAAACGGCATTGACCTTCGGCATCACGTCCTCGCCATCGACCAAAATCGGGCGGTTCGAGCGATTGCGCAGCGCGACGTGCAAGACGGCGCGATCCTCCGTGTTGTTGATCTTCTGGCCGGTGAACATGGCTTCGATCTTCGCTTGCAGACCGGCCTGGCGCGCAAGATCGCACAACAACCGCATCGTTTCCTGCGTCACGCGATTCTTGGAATAGTCGAACAGAATCTCGCCGCCCGACAGCCCCGCAGGCACGCGCAGCGAAAACTTCTCAAAACGCTGCGGGTCACGGGCGAAGAGGTCACGCATGTGCACATCAGCCATCTCGCGTTGGTGCGCTAGGAGCGCTTGCCATGCAGGCAAATCAACAGGTCCTGGCATAGTTCCCTCCTTGAGAAGTAAACCACGAATCTACACTAATCTTCACGAAGAGCAAAAAATTAGTTCAGATTCGTGAAGATTAGTGGTGAGATTTTCACCTTGCGTTAATGACGTGACTTTAAGATGCATCAACCGCGGCCTTGCGGCTCGCCTCCACGGCATCTAGAAGCGCGGTGTACGCATCGGCGAAGGATTTGACGCCCGCCACCTCAAGCTCATCTGTCACAGTTTTCATCGAGATTCCCAGCGTCTCCAGACTTGCAAGGGTCTGGCCGGATCCCGGCACATTCTCTAGCAGACTGCCAGGGCGCACCTCCCCATGATCCAGAAAGGCTTTCAAGGTGTGCGGTGGCATGGTGTTGACTGTGTTCGGTCCAACCAGTTCCTCCACATAGCGGACATCGCGATACGCCGGATTCTTGGTGCTGGTCGAAGCCCACAGGGGGCGCTGTATCCGCGCGCCCTGCACTTTGAGCGCCTGGAATCGCAGCGAACCGAATACTTCCTGGTACTTGGCGTAGGCCAGACGGGCATTGGCGATGGCAGCCTTCCCTAGCAAACTCTGCGCATTTTCTGCGTGCGCATCGCCGCGATCGATTATCTCCGAAAGGCGACCATCCACCTTGGTGTCGACGCGCGACACGAAGAAGGAGGCCACCGACGCGACGCGGGCCACCGGCAGCCCCGCCGCCACGCGCTGCTCCAGGCCGGCCAGGTAGGCATCCATCACGGCCCGGTAGCGATCCAGCGCGAAGATCAGCGTGACGTTGACGTTGATGCCCTCGGCAATCGCCCCGGTGATCGCCGGCAGGCCGGCCACGGTGGCGGGGATTTTGATCAGCAGATTGGGGCGATCCACGCGTTGCCAGAGCTGCTGCGCCTCGGCGAGCGTGCCCCCGGTGTCGTTCGCCAGGTAAGGATCGACTTCCAGGCTGACATAGCCATCGCCACCATCCGTTTCCTCGTATAGCGTGCGAAATAAATCCGCCGCTGCCTGGATGTCCTCGACCGCAAGCTGCCAGAAGATCTCTTTTGCGCTCCGGCCGGCCTTCGCCAGCGGCACCAGGCCGGCATCATAGTCGTGCGATTGGGTGATGGCCTTCATGAAGATCGATGGGTTGGAGGTGACGCCGCGAATTTCGCCACGCTCGATCATCCTAGCCAGCTCACCGTTGACCAGCAGGCCGCGCTGGATGTTGTCGTACCAGACCGACTGTCCGGCTGCGTGTAATTGTTGTAGTGTGTGCATAGGTCCCTCTCAGCGTTGGATGCGCGCTGAGCCGCCCTGGGCGAATGCGCGAACCTGTTCGAGGGTCGCCATCGTCGTGTCGCCGGGGAAGGTGGTCAGCAGCGCGCCGTGCGCCCACCCCAGATTGACCGCTTCCTGCTCGGAGGCGCCGGTCAACAACCCGTAGAAGAATCCGGCCGCGTAGCCATCCCCGCCGCCGACACGATCCAGCACGTCCAGCTCGCAGGTAGGCGACTGGTAGGTCTTGCCATTGATCCAGGCAACAGCACCCCAGCTATGGTGATTCGTCGAGTGTACCTCACGCAATGTGGTTGCCACCACCTTGACGTTTGGATACAGGTCGGTCACTTTGTCGATCATCCCAAAGAAGACGCTCGGATCGAGCTTGGACTTGGCCGCGACCTTGGGGCCGGGGATACCGAGGCCCATCTGCAGATCCTCTTCGTTGCCGACGATCACATCGACGTTTTCTACGATGCCCCTGAGCACCTTCAGGGCAACCTCATGCCCGCCCCAGCGATTCCATAGCTTGGCGCGGTAGTTGAGATCGATGGAGGTGATGGCACCGGCGGCCTTAGCGGCCTTCATACCCTCGATGATCAACTCGCCTGTGGTTTCGGACAGCGCGGCGAAGATGCCGCCGCTGTGGAACCAGCGCGTGCGATCCCCAAAGATCTTGGCCCAATCGAAGTCCCCCGGTTTGAGCTGCGCCGCGGCTTCGTTGCAGCGGTTGTAGAACACCACGGGCGCGCGCACGCCCTGCCCGCGGTCGCTGTAGACCGTCGCCATGTTCGGACCGGTCACGCCGTTATGCTCGAAGCGCTTGTAGAAAGGAATGACGCCCATCGCGCGCACGCGCTCCGCGATCAAATCGCCGATGGGATAGTCCACCATCGCCGAAACGATACCCGTACGCAAGCGGAAACAATCTGCCAGATTTGCGGCCACGTTGAACTCGCCGCCACTCACGTGAATGTCGCAATGGGTCGCCTTGCGGAAGGGGATGACCCCCGGGTCCAGCCGGTGGATCAGTCCGCCCAGCGATACCAGGTCCAGGACCCGGTCTTGCAATTCGCCCTCAGCGGGTGGTTTCAGGTTCATGCCGTATTTCATCGTTGACTCCTTATTTTGTATAGGGTATAGGTTTCTTTGCCGACAGATTTTAGCAGATAGAGAAATTTCATTCGGACTTGCAGTCGAGGGTTATAACGTTCGCGCCGCAGCATGTTGGTGCGTTAACGACGCCAGCACCATCGATCACACAGATTATATAACCTTGCTGCTAGATCAACAAGTCTCCCGGAATCTGTTTGTCAATCCAACCGGCGGTAATGTACATTCATCCCATCCAGCCGGTGCAAATGCTCCTCCAGCCGAGCGAGGAAATCCGCATAATCCCTGTTCTCGGCGGGCGTCCACACAGCTTCGGCAAGGGCACACAAACGCGGGAAGGCCATGTACTCCACGTGCTCCGGCGTCGGTATGTACTCCGTCCACAACTGCCCCTGCCCGCCCAGGACATGATGCGCGTGGGCTTCGTCGATCCCCTCACACACCGGCTCAAAGGCATAAGCGCCTTCTAATGGAATATAACCGCCAATTGCCAATGGTTCCTGGTCGCGATCCTCCGATTGAGAATAATCGAAGTAAGTGAACGTGTTGGGTGCCATCACAACGTCGTGGCCCGAGGTTGCCGCCGCCACCCCGCCCTGGACGCCACGCCAGGACATCACCGTGGCGTTTTCGGCCAGGCCACCCTCCAGGATTTCGTCCCAGCCGACCAAACGCCGGCCGTGAGACGTGAGGAAGGCATCCATCCGGCGGATGAAGTAGCTTTGCAATTCTTCTTCGTCGTGCAGACCCAACGCTTGCATCCGCGCCTGCGCCGCCGGGCTGGCCTTCCACTGTGCTTTAGGCGCTTCGTCGCCGCCGACGTGGATAAACTCGCTGGGGAACAAATCCAGGACTTCGGTTAACACGTCCTGCAGGAAGGCGAGCGTGCTCTCCTCGACATTGAATACGTTTTCGCTGATACCCCAGTACGTGCGCACGTCAAGCGGTTCACCGAGAACGTCATTGCCCAGCTCCGGGTAGGCCGCAATCGCCGCCTGCGCGTGACCGGGCATCTCGATCTCCGGCACGACGGTGACGTGGCGCGCTTGCGCATAGGCCACGACCTCGCGAATGTCGTCCTGGGTATAGAAGCCGCCATGCGGGACGCCATCGAAAACCATCTCGGTGTCGCGCTGCATCCGCCCGACCAGCGTTTCCTTGCGCCATGCCCCCACCTCGGTCAGCCGGGGATATTTCTTGATTTCGATGCGCCAACCCTGATCGTCGGTGAGATGCCAGTGGAAGATGTTGAGTTTGTGCAACGCCAGCAGATCGATGAAGCGCAGGACGAAGTCCTTGGGCATAAAGTGACGGCACACATCCAACATCGCGCCGCGCCAACCGAAGCGCGGAACGTCTTCAATCTCCACACACGGCATCGTCCAGGCGACATCTTTCACCCGTGCCGGGCGGAACACTTCTGGCGGCAGCAGTTGACGCAGCGATTGCGCCGCGTAGAACAAGCCCGCTGGTTGCGCCGCGCGCGCCGTCACCCGGGAGGGCGTCACCATCAGACGATAGCTTTCCACACCCAAGTCCACGGCGGCTTCATCCAGCATAAAAGCAATCGCAGGGTGAGCATCGTCCGGTGCATCCACCAGCGGTAGCGCAAACCCGGTCGCAGGTGCGACCTGTTCGGCGAATAGCTTTGCCACCTCGGCAGCAGGCCCGGCAGCGACCAGCACCGTATCCGCCGTCAATGCAAATTTTCCCTCACCCAGCACAACGTGTGAGGGTGCCGGCACGATCGTCATCTTCGACATATCCAACCTCCCATTCTTATCGTTTTGTGATGCTCTAAGAGCTACGGCTTTGTAAAGAACCGATTGAATTTTCTATCGATTCGACGAATTAGTCAACTTGCGATCACTTCCAATCCATGGATATTTGCGCAATTCCAAAACTGTGCTAACATCATACTGAAACAGTCAAATGACATCTCCGAGTCGTATTATCTAACCCGTATAAACCGGAACGAAGAGAACCTTCGACACTCGTCTTCTTGCTCATTGTGCAAGAATTTCCGGGGTTAGGCCCTAAAAGCAATGCTTATGGGTTACGACCGGTAGGGTATAGCGGGAAACGGCTATGCCTCCCAGTCTTGGAAAGGAGATGCGCCATAGGTCAAATTGCGTGCAATCACGCAGCACAAGACGGCGTCCTTTCTGAGGATGCCGTTTTTTTGTTTGGGTAACTAGGGATTGGTAACTGGGAACTGGGGATTGGGGATTGAGAGTACTTATTTCCCAATCCCCAATCACTAATCACTTCTCTAACAGGAACACACTATGCAAAAGAATCGTTACTACTTTTCCACCCGCGACCTGCTGATGATGGCCGCGCTGGCCGCGTTGGGCGGTGTAGCGGGAACGTACATCAGCGCTGCCGGGCGCGTTGTCAACGCCCTCGTCGGGATTCCCGGCTCGATGCAGTGGGCCGCTGGGCTGCACGTCCTCTGGCTGACGTTGGCGGTAGGGTTGACCGGCAAACCGGGCGCGGGAACCGTGACCGGCATTCTCAAAGGTTTCGTGGAATTGCTCACCGGCAATCCCCACGGGCTGCTCGTCGTATTGGTGGACATCGTCGCGGGCATTTTGGTGGACGCGGGCTTCCTACCCTTCCGAGACCGGGACCGCCTACCCGGTTATCTACTCGCCGGAGGATTGGCCTCGCTCTCGAACGTCATCATCTTTCAACTGTTCGCCGTACTCCCCGCCGACTTGCTCTCCTATGGCGCAATTCTGTTGCTGAGTGTCGTGGCCGGGCTGTCGGGCGTCGTCTTCGCCGGATTCCTAGGCTACACGTTGACGCGCACCTTGCGCCGTACCGGCGTCGTCAAAGATCACCCTGTCCTCCCGACTCGCAACCGCGTCCACCCTATTTTATTGCTCAGCGCAGCGTTATTGGCCGGGGCATTGTTCGTCTACCTGCGCGGCTCGCTGCGCGGCGCGGTGGAAATCCCCATTGCCGGAGCCGTAAACGCACCCTACACCTATCCTCAGGAACACGGCGACCTGCCCACCATAACCGCCGGCGATAGTGTGCGCTATACCGGCGTCCCTGTGCGCGAATTGATTGAGCGGGCGCAGCCGCAAGCCGGTGCCGGGATGCTCCTCGTCCAGGCAACGGACGGGTACGCTTTTTTCATCAGCCTGAAAGAGGTACAGGAGAACGACAACCTGTTGCTCGCCGCCCAGGGCAGAGGCGACGAAGCTTCGTATGACATCGTCGGCGCGGCGAACACCAAAGCGCAGGTACGTGGGGTAAGCGGGCTCACCATCATCGCGACGACGACGCTCGAAATCACGGGGGCACTCGAAAATCCCGCGCCTTTCGATCCCGATGCCTGGCAGTTCCAAATGGAGAGCATCATGCTCAATCTGGGAGACGGCCCCCGCAGACTCCAGGGCATGTCATTAGCGAAGGTTCTGCAAACGCTCGAACCGGCAGCGAACGCGACAAGTGTGATCCTCCACACCCCTGGCGATCCTGTCACGTTACCGTTGAACGAGGTATTGAGTAACGATGAGGTAAGCATCTACACCGTTGTCGGCGCGGAACGCATCACGTTTGCCATCGCCCGGACGAACGGGACAGTGATTGCGCCGCAGGTGACGCGGGTTGAGGTAGACGGTAGACAGTAGACGGGGGTGTCACGTCCTGGGGATAAATGATGATTAGGGTTGAGGAATTTTCTTATCGCTTTAGTGGGAGCGAGCGTTATGCCTTGCGCGACATCGATCTCGATATCGCGCCGGGCGAGTTCATCGTGCTGACGGGGCCGTCGGGCTGTGGGAAGTCGACGCTGGCGCTGGCGTTGGGCGGATTTTTGTTCAACCAATATGACGGAGAAGCTACGGGAGAAATCGCCGTCGCCGGGATGGACGTGCGCCAATCGCCCGTTTACGACATCGCCGAAGTCGTCGGGCTGGTGCAGCAGAACCCGGAGGCGCAGTTTTGCACGCTCACCGTGCAGGATGAAATCGCTTTCGGCCTGGAAAATCGCCGTCTGCCGCGTGCGGAAATCCTGGAGCGTATGGAATGGGCGCTGAACGTGGTGGAAGCACAGCATCTCAAAGACTGCGAACTCGCCAGGCTCTCCGGCGGAGAGAAGCAGCGCATTGCCGTCGCCGCAATGCTTGCAGCACGCCCGCAGGTATTGATTTTCGACGAGCCCACGTCGAACATGGATCCGACTGCAACAGCGCATATATTCGACGTGATCGCCCGCATCCGCGAGATGGAGAACATCACCGTCATTGTCATCGAGCACAAAGTTGCGTATCTGGACCGCTTCGCCCCCCGTTGGCTACGGATGGAGAGCGGGCAGTTATCGGTAATCAGTAATCAGGGATTAGGGATTAGTAATCAGGGACTAGGGATTAGTGAGCAGGGATTAGGAAGCAGATCCTTGCCCCCAGTTACCAGTTACCAATCCTCAATTACCAATCACCAATCACCAGTCACCAGTTACCAATCCCCAGTTACTAATTACCAGTCCCCAATCACCAATCACCCACCACTACTGATCAAAACAGAACGCCTGCACGCCGGCTACAACGGGCATCACGTGCTGCACGACATTTCGGTGGAGATCGGGCCGGGCGAGTTCGTCGCAGTGATGGGCGACAATGGCTCCGGCAAAACGACGTTTCTGCAATGTCTACTCGGCCTACTCGAACCGGCGGAAGGCCACGTCGAGATAGCAGGGCAGGACACTCGCACGACGCCGGTCTCGAAGCTAGCCCAACGCGCAGCCTACGTCTTCCAAAATCCGGACCATCAACTGTTCGCCGAGACCGTCTGGCAGGAGGCGACACTGGCTCCGCGCAACTTCGGTGCGTGGAACGACGACACGGCAGCGCTGACGATGACGTTACTCGATGAAGCGGGCCTGATCGATCGACGCAACGACCACCCGTACCGGCTAAGCTATGGCGAAAAACGGCGACTCAATCTAGCCGCGGTATTGACTTACGCCCCCACCCTGCTCCTCCTGGACGAAATCCTTATCGGACAGGACCCAGACAACGCAACGCGGCTGCTTGATTGGTTGCAGATGCGCGTCGCTGCGGGCAGCGCCGTAGTCCTCATCAACCACGCACCGGACATCGCGCGACGCTATGCGACACGCCTGCTCTTCTTTGAGGCCGGGCGATTGGCCATAGATGCACCGATAGATGAAGGTTTCGCACAATTGGCGAATATGGGGCACACACCCTACCTCCCCTACTCATGGAACACTAGCAATGTCTGACACATCACGTATCACGCATCACGCATCACGCATTAAGCAGCGTATTTCGCGTAAGGCATCAGGCCGCTTGCAGCGCATCACCTATCAGCCAGGCGTGTCCCTTCTCCACCGCTTGCACCCGTTGGTGAAGCTCGCGTGGCTAGCAGGCAGCACAGCCGTGCTCTTTATCATCCAACAACCGGTAGGCGTACTGGGTCTGCTTGCGTTGGCAGCGATCGCCTTTCCCCTCAACGGCCTGAAGATTCACAAGGTGCGCGGCTTGCGATTCTTTGCCTTCACCGCGCTGCTGCTCTTCCTCACACAACTATTTTTTGCCAGCACGGACGCCCCCCTGCTGCAACTTGGCCCGCTGCGCGTGACGGAAGAAGGCATCACCAGAGGCATTTACGTGGCGGGACGGCTGTTGAGTGTGGTGCTGCTCAGCTATCTTTTTGTGTTGACCACCGAGCCGAACGATTTGGGATACGCGCTGATGCGCGCGGGGCTGCCCTATCGCTACGGTTTTATGCTGATCACGGCCTTGCGCCTTGTGCCGCTGTTCGAACAAGAGGCACAAATTGTCTACCAGGCGCAATTGGCGCGCGGCATCGCCTACGACCGGGGTGGATTTAAGCGTTTCTTCACCCTTGCCCGGCAGTTCTTCCTACCGCTGCTCGTCTCGGCGATGAGCAAAGTGGACGCGCTGGCGGTCTCGATGGAAGGCCGTTGCTTCAGCAAATACCCGCGTCGCACCTTCCTGCGGGAAGTCGCTTTCACGCGGCGGGATGTTGTCGCGCTCGGCGTGCTGGTGCTCTCAATAGCAGGCGTCGTCGCCGTTCGGTGGTTAGGTGGTTGAACATAGCACTGAAAGCAAGAGGTTTTTTACCACTAATCTTCACGAATCTGCACCAATGGTTTCTTATTCGTGAATATTAGTGAAGATTCGTGGTTGATTGAGGTCGAATGATGAAAAAACGTCGTTGGTTATGGATTCTGATCGCTGTTCTACTTGTTCTTGGCATTGGTGCTGTTGGCGTGAGCGGCGGCGCCCAGAAGCCGGTTCCCTGGCAACTGGTGACACATTATCCGCTCGATATGCTGGCGGAAGAAGCGCAGACGATGAACGACTGCGTCGAATGTCACAAAGCGGCTGACTTCCACACGTGTACAACCTGTCATGACGATCACGGCGCGATTGAGATGGAGAACGTGCCCTTCTATGCCGGGATCACCCTCGCGGGCGATGTATCCGATCCGGGCTACGTCCTCATCGATGACGTGCTGCCCTACCGCGACCAACCGTACACCCACCTTCCGTTGCTAGATTTCCTGGCACAACAGGAGGTAACCGACTTTGAAAGCGTCACACTAACTTCTTTGGACGGTGGCTTTGTCACCATCACAAAGGAAAACCTCGCGCCTGGCGCGTTACTGATGCCCTACGAAGATGGCATCCGCTTTGCCGACGAGAACCTGCACGTTTCTTCGTGGATCAAGGGTATCCGGCAGATCATCGTCGTGGGAAAAGAGACACCATTGACCATCGACGGGCAACCAACCTCGATAGGGCGACTGCTGGTCGGACCGACGCAATTGGTCACGGTGGAACAGACCGATGTGATGTTCAAAAGCGAACAAGATGGCGAAGTTCGCAAAGCCTCGACCGGCTCGCGCGTCGAGGGCGTGCCGGTAGTCAGCATCGTCACCAATCCCGCCTTCACCGAATTGATCGCGCGTGACGCTTCTGGCAAGGAGACCACGCTTTCCGGCGAAGACGCGCGCGGGGCGCTATTGGTTCAATTGCGCGATCATGTGACGCTCGTACTGCCTTCGCGCGGGCGCTCACAGTGGATCACAGATGTGGTGGAACTGCGGATGGAGTAATGAGGACCGACGACCAGCAATTAGGAGTCAATGCGATATGACTTGTCAAGCGATCTACCCCCGTCTACCGTCTACTGTCTACCGTCTACTCACCTGGATTGTACTTGTCGCGTGCCTTTTCCTGGCAGGATGTGGCGGGGGCTGGCAAACGACGGTGGTCGGGCCAGATGGAGCGGAGACAATCGTCAGCCGGGCAACATGGCGCGATTTAGAAGAATTTGCCGGAGAAGACAGCGATGACGCCAAAGATGAGGACTTGCTGCTGGAACGGGTGCTGTACCAGCACGGCCATCACCTGATCGAAACGCTGACGCTCACCGATACTGATGGCGCTTCGCGCGCGTTTGACTGGGCCGCCGTCGCCACCGGGGCTACATGGCAGAAAAACGGCACGCTCATCGTCGATGGGGAGACATTGCACGCCAGCCGGATCGACGGCAGCCCACCGGCGCTCGCAGACGCGGTAACCGCCAGCCTGGCGGACATCGCGCCAACGGCGGCGGTGGCCCTGGGACTACCTGCGCCGTCCCAGGCGACCGGGCGCGCACTCACCGATACGCAGGCCAGCCACGTGCTGCTACTCTTTCTCGATGGGTTTGGCTACGTGCGTTACATGGAAGCACGCCAGGCTGGCCTCATCCCCACGCTGAGCGCGTTAAGCGAGCCGATGGTCGGCCTGAGCGAGTACCCACCGAGCACGGCGATTGCGACAGCGGTAATGCTCACCGGCGCGCCGCCTGCTGTCAACGGATCGGTGATTCGCGGCACGCGCACCACCGAGGTGGAGACACTCTTCGACGTTGCGACGCAAGCCGGGTTACACGTCGTCGCGGTGGAAGGCAACGCGCTTTCCTTCAACCTGCGTAACGCGGAAATCGCCCTCTCCGGCGACCGCGACGGCAACGGCAGCACCGACGACAACGTCCACGCCAACGCGCTGACAGTGTTGGAAGCCGGTATGCCCGACGTGCTGTGGGTACACTTCCACGGCATCGATGACGCCGGGCACACCTACGGCCCAAATACACCCGAAGAGGACGCCACCATCGCCTACGTGGACGCTGCCGTAGGCGACATCCTCGCCGCATTGCCACCGGACACGCTCGCGCTCATCTTCGCCGACCACGGGATGCACGCCGTGCAGGAAGAAGGCCGTCTCGGCAACCATGGCAATCTCATCGCCCGGGATATGCTGGTGCCGGTGTGGATAGTAGTCAGGTAGTTATGTGTTTGGGGGTGTGGGGGTGTGGGGGATTGGATGATTCGCTGATTCACTGATTCACTGATTCGCTCATTCACTCATTCACTATTCGCAATTCACAACAGGAGGAAATTATGCAAAGAAAACGAAACTGGTATTGGATTTTGGTATTGGGCCTGGGGCTACTGCTTGGCCTGACGGCCTGCGGCGGCGCACCGAATGTGGACTGGATGTTGGAGATCAGCGGGGCGGTGGATAATACCCCGTTGGCGCTGGACTACGGCACACTCGTCTCGTTGCCCCAGGTCGATCTGACGGATGTGCTGATGCAGAAGTCGCTGGGCGAAGACGAAGTCGCCTCGTGGAGTGGCCCGGCACTCGATGGAATTTTCGAAAAGGCCGGGGTCGGCGACTACTCGACGGTGACGGCAACGGCAGCCGATGGCTACGCGGTCGAGATCAGCCGCGATGAACTGCAAGGCGCGATTATTGCGCTCAAGAGAGACGGCACGTGGATCACCAAAGCCGAACCGGACAAAGGGCCGATCCGCCTCGTCTGTCCGGAGACCCCGGCTAACCGGTGGGTGTTTCAGATTCAGGAGATTCAGGTCAATCCCTGATTGAAGATTTGTTGATTGGAAATCTGGTGATTGGGGATTTCCATTTCACGATTCGTCGTTCGTAATTCGTAATTCGCATTTCGCAATTCAAAACTCAGGAGGGAAAGACATGGTTAAGCAGAGCATTGCAGTACTAGCATTGGTGTTGGTGGTGGTTTTGGCAGCGTGTGGCGGCAGTGGCACGACCGGCGGTGTTCCTGCGGACGCAGCGTTAAAGATCACAGGCAATGTAAACAGCGAAATCGGCTGGAGTGAGGAGGATGTGCGCGCGATGGACACCGCGCAGGCCGATTTCATCAACAAAGACGGTGAAACCAACACCTACACGGGTGTCCCCCTCAACGACCTGCTCGACAACGCGGGCGTGAAGAGCGATGCAACCGCCCTCGTCTTTGTTGCCGATGACGGCTACACTGCCGAGGTTACGCTGGACGAAGTCGAAGCCTGCGCGAACTGCATTGTAGGCTTCCGCGACGAAGGCGGATTCCTGATGGTGATGCCCGATTTTAGCAACAAAGTTCAAGTCAAAGGCGTTATCGAGATTCAGGTCAAGTAACTGAAAGCCGATGTTTATAAAACCGTGGGATGGGAGCCATCCCACGGTTTTATAATGCGTTGGCAAAAGATTTGCGAGAATCCCCTATTCAAGCCGATTTTCCAAACACGAGGTAGTTACTCTTCGGGCACTGGCAAATTCGAGCACGTGCGACGGTATAAACTGCCGGGCAGATAGCGCTTCCATTCCTCACGGGTCAGATTGCGTGGCAAACGATTACACGCTTCGTCAACGACATCGGCGGAGCGCCAATTCCATACCCGCGCGGTCGCGTCCGAACTCCCGGTTGCCAACCAGCGTCCATCTGGGCCAAAGGTAATGGTGTTGACCAAATTCCCGTGAGCAACACGGGCGACTTCTTCACCGGAGCTGACATCCCATACGCGTGCTGTCCCGGACGTGGTCGCTGTGGCCAGCCATTTGCCGTCAGGACTGAAGACAACCATCCACACGCCATCCTTCTCATGATCTAACCGGGCTACCGGTCTCCTGGTTCTGAGCAGCAGTGTATTCCATACGGTCGCCGTTCCATCCAGACTCGCCGCCGCCAATCGATGCCCGTCGGGACTAAACGCCACATCGTGAACATACGCTTCGTGCCCCCACCAGATCAACTCGCTCTTGTTCTCCACATCCCACAATCGAGCGGTCCAATCTTCGCTGGCGGTAGCGATCCATTTTCCATCGGGGCTGAATTTCACCGCCCACACGGCGCCAGCATGGTCAAAACGAGCGATTTCCTGGCCCGTCGCGATCTCCCACACTCGGGCCGTGCCGTCGATGCCGGCCGTGGCTAACCATTGACCATCTGGACTGAAAGCCACGTCCTGCACCTGGGCACCTTGCCGAAAACGCGCCACTTCGCGTCCAGTTTCGGCATCCCATATCCGGGCCGTGAGGCGGCTGCCGGAAGCGATCCACTGCCCATCAGCACTGTAAGCAACGGTGAGAATTGTGTCAAAGTCCTCGCCTTGTTGCATCTCAAGCAGAATATCGCCCAGCACCACATCCCACACACGCACATGCCCATCGCCGCAGCCCCCTGCCAACCGGCGCCCATCGGGGCTAAAAGCGATATCCCACACCTGCTGAGGAATGTAGGGATTGGCAGGATCGCCATAATGGAGCGAATTCACAGCCAACCCTGCCGTCGTCTGCCACACATTGATGACGCCATCCCAACCCGCCGATGCAAACCACTGCCCGTTCGGACTAAACGCGACGTCGACTACCACACCCCCATGCCGGATAACGGGCGTCGACTGACGTTGTGACACCTTCCAAAACCACGCGCCCGTATCCCACCCAGCCGTGACCAACCAGTCACCTCCAGGAGCAAAGGCCACGGCCCAGACAGCTTGGCTATGCCCCATCCGCGTGATTTCGAGCCGGGTTTGCAGATTCCAGAGGCGTGCCGTGGCGTCCAGACCTCCCGTTGCCAGCCATTTGCCATCGGGGCTAAAGGCCACAGTCCATACAGCACCGCTGTGTGCGAATTGAGCGACGCTGTCCCACGTTGCGGTATCCCAAAGCCGCGCCGTCTTGTCGTCGCTCGCTGTCGCCAACTGTTGTCCATCAGGACCGAAAACCACAGCGCGCAGAGGACATTCGTGCTCTAACTGTGCGGCTAGCTCCCAATCACCGGTGCGCCACACGCGTGCAAAGTGATCGCGACTTCCCGTCGCCAGCCACCGGCCATCCGGGCTAAATGCAAGCGCGGATACGCTATCCTCCTGCGGCAGTCTGGCGATCACCGCCCATAAGACCGTATCCCACACCTGGAGGACATTATCGCGCCCGATAGTCACCAACCAATTCCCTTCAGGACTGAAGGCCAGGTTATGCGCTAAACGATCCTCAAAGTTAGCCTGGAAAGTGTACGAGAACAAATCCGTGGCGACGAGATCACAGGCCGGACGCAGCGGCATCATCTCGACCTCACTGGAAACCGGTGGTCCAGATTGCACCTCCAGGACAAGCTGCTGCGTTGCGACATCCCATACGAGCACCACACCATCAGTGCCGCCGGCAGCCAACACCAGCCCCTCATCCGTCTCATTGAATGCGACCGTGTGCACGGCTGCGTCAAGGTAAAAGCGCGCTGCCTCCTGCCATGTCGCTGTACTCCATAAACGCGCGCTGCCATCCCCGCTTCCCGTAGCCAGCCAACGGCCATCGGGGCTGAATGCGAGCGCCAACGCATCACCGAAATGCCATAATGGATCCGCAGCCTCTTCGCCCGCCGCATCCCATATACGCACGTAACGGTCACTTCCGGCAGTAGCGACCCACTGCCCATCAGGGCTGATGGCAACGGCCCACACAACACCACTGCTGTGCTGCACACTGGCGGATGAGGCGGGCAAGCGTTCCAACCCCCTGTGGAGCACGTGATCAGCCTCCACAGACGGCATCCTTCGCAAGGATTCGGTCGCCAGCAACACACTGCGCACGATGCCCTCTTTTGTGTTATCCAGAGTAATCTGCGCCTGCGCCGCCAATTGGCGCGCGACAGCGATTTGGCGCTGTCGCAATGCCCACAACGTGACGACGGCAAGCAGCACCAGGAACACCGACAGGCCCACCAACACGCGCTGCCTGCGGCGTCTTGCAGCCAATCGCGCGTCCTGGACAGCCTGGCTGGCGGCGAGGAATTCCGCTTCATAAGGCTCGGCAATCTCAGCATGCACTGCCAACCACGCCTGAGCCTCGGCTAACACCATGTCGCGGTAGAGCAAAGCGTCGGCCCCGGTTTCTTTCCAGCGGCGCGCGGTGATCCGCAGGGGCGTCTCACGCGCCACATCCCACGCCGCATTGGATTGCAAGATCGGATCCACGAGCCGGTCATGCACCAACTCGTACCAGCGCGCGCCCGCCCGCATCTCTGCCCGGATCAGGTGTTTGCCTTCTAGCACGTCAACAGCGGCATTGGGCAGTCCGGCTGTATCAACCTCGGTGCGCAGGACCAATCCACGCGTCGGCACAGGGGTGATCAACTGCGTTCCAACCCAGCGCCGCAACTGCCGGTCGCTGACCCCGGTTTCGCGGATCGTCGTTTCGACGACATCCTCGTAAAAACCGATCAACGCGCGGTCGATATCGCCGTGACGTTCGACGTCTTCCCACTGAATCGCGTAATCCTCTTGATCGGGCAGCGCAGCCCACAGCCTCTGGCACACAACTTGCAACTGCACCGGCTCCACAAATGGCCCCAGGACAGGCGTATCTTGTCCGGCTTGTTGGACTTTGATCCGCCGTAGATCATCCACTAGACGCTCGGCCACCCCCGGCGCAAAGGGACACCCCGCAGCGAGCGCCGGCTTTGTCACTGCCTCCAGAGCCGCTTCCGGTCCGAGTCGCTCCATGCGCAGGCGTGCGCGTAATTGTACCGGCAACACGCGCGCGTAGGCATCCAGTTCGGCGACATGATCCTCGCGCATCGCCAGGACAACGCCCAAACGCGGCATTGCATCCGCCAACTCCCGCACCTGTTCCAGAAACGCACCGGCCTCTTGCCAGCGATCACGATGGGTTGCGAAAAGCTCTTCGAACTGATCCAGAATGATTACGGGCGGGTGAAGCTCAGGGTCATGCACGGCCTGCTGCATGAACGACAATAACGTGTGATCCTGTAGCGACTCCGGAGCCACATCCGGCCCGGCCAATCCCAGTAGCACGCTAAAAACAAATATGTTGGCGACAGCCTGAGCAGGAATGGTCGATGGCAGGTCACTGCTCACGCGCGCGACCGGAAAGACGTGGAGCCCGCGCTCCTCCAGCATCGGGATCACCTGCGCATTGAGCAGGGACGTTTTGCCGGCACCGGATTGCGCATAAAAAAGTGTGACCTGCTCCGACAGAATGATGCCGATCAAATCCCGTGCATCCCGGTCCCTGCCGTAGAAGTTGCGTCGCTCGCCACGTTCGTAAGGCCGCGGTCCAACATAAGGATTGTTCTTCATCGCCCGTCTCCTTCCCAATGCTCCCGCAATTCGGCCACAAACTGTGCCGGACTGCCCCAGTAGACGTTGATGTCAGCATCCTGGAAATAGCGTTCCAGGAAATTCTGCACAGCGGCGGTATCGGTATCACCGGTATTTTCCAGTTGGACGGCCACGTGATTCAGTCGCAGGCGTTGCGTCAACGGCTCCAAAAGTCCGCGCATAATGACCTTGAATTCCCAATCGTGCAAGTTGTAACCCAGGAAAAGCAACGAGCTACTCGCCAACGCGCCGAGGATGTATTGAGGGATGTTCATATCCGATATCCGAACGAGGAAGTCCAGGTAGTCATTCTCGGTCAGAACGAGCGACCTCAGATCCTCATCGTAGCCAAAGAGATGATAGACCATTGGAGCATCGGACGTCGGCTCGTAGAACGCGTCGGCTTCAAAATGCGAAGGCGTGCGCTGTAGCAGCGCTTTGTCCCACCGGCAAATCTCGCGAACCGGAGGATGTCCGCGCGCCGCGAGTGCTTCGACCATAAAGCTATCGCAGTTCGTCGTCAAGTATAACGGCAGATCCAGATCGGCCAGAACAGTGTGAATTTCGTTGGGATTGGCAGAGACAAGATTAGACCATCCAACCGCCTGGATCAACGCTTTCAACGTCGGGTAACGGCGCCGCAGCACCCGGAGTTGTTCCTTTGATGATGCGCTGGTGGACCAGTCATCGGGGCGCAGTACAGCCGGCAAACGTTCGACAAATCCTGCCCTCAACGCCTCCAACAGTTCCTGGCGTGGGTAATCCTCACCCTGCGTCGTGGCCAAATACTGCCCGACCGCCGCCAGACTATCGACGTCAGTGAAGAGATAGCCGTACGTCTTCACCCAACGCTGTACAATTTCCTGGGGAGACGGCAGCCAGCGACCGTGTACGCGGGAGCCGATAATAGGAATACATTCGCCGTTCTCGATCCTGCGAATCAGCGCCGGCCAGAAATCCCGCGGCGGCGTCCGTCCCAAAATCGAACCCCTGGCATCCGCCTCTGCGCTCCACAGTTGCCCCGATTTTAATCGCATAAACAGCACAGGAACGGCGGCGTCAGGACGTCCCGCCGTCAGCAACGCGCTGCGAGCTGCGTTCAAGGCACAATCGACCGCACCCGACTCGATTAAACGACGATAGAACACGGCGCCGACCTGGCGTGCCGTCGTCAAAGAGACGCTATCCTGCATCGCCACAACGGCAGGCGCCCCCGCGGCAACCAGTTTTGGGCCTAAACCGCGGAAGGCGTCACCTGTAGCGCGCGTGGCACTTTGGCACGCCGCGAGGAAGACCAACCGTGGCCGTACCGCCAAGCGCACCAACATACCGATCAGTGCATTGTCGGGGACGATCTGCGTGTTACCACTCTCGTCCTGGAGATAGAGCACCGCCAAACCACGCCGGACGCCGAAAGCGCCATGGCCCACATAATGCAGGATGTGATAACCTTCACCTTGGCGTAAAGCTTCTTCGAGGCGTTCGAGTGTAACCGGCGGGTCGAGGAAATCAACCTGGATCGCATCTCCGGCTTCCTGGAATGCCTCAGTGAGAGCAGCTAGCTCTGCCGCCACATCCACCGCGGTGAGGTTGTAAATCTCCAGGTCGGCGGGATTGGAAAGCACTGCCAGCACGCGGATGGGACGTTCTTCCACCAGACTTCCCCATGGCAGGGCGACTGGCAGATAGCGCGAAAAGGGAGTGTCGGCGCCGGCGGTCAACAGCACGCCGTCCTCCTGGAGCAGTTCCCACGGCAGCATGTGCAGTTCCGGTGCCAGCGTGTCCACCCGCAGCCGTACCCGGCGCCTTGAAGCACGCCCGCGACACTCAGCCCACGCTTCACGAAGTACGGGGTCAGCGAATAGGTTTGCGAAGAGCCGCTCCCCATCGGCCATGAGATCACCGGAGCTAGCCCACGGCAGAATGGTCTCCGGTAGATAACCACGCGAGAATTCCTGCTGCCCGCCCAACGTGACTTCTACTGGATAGCCATTTTCCTCACGCGCAAAGATACGAATTTCAAGATCGACAAACTGGTCCTCGGCTAGGGATTGCGAATCAACCATCTGCACACCTCCCTCCTCATCCCCCAAAAACGGCCGTTGAGGACACTAAGTTCGCAGAAGAAAACGAAAATGCTGTGTTCTTGGGCTGATTAACTGTCAACAAAAAGGCATCATTCCAGCGCCAGCCAGTGATAGCCGTAAGGCGCCAGCGTCAAAGTATATGGGGATACACCAATAGCATCCCACGTGACATCCCCCAACACATCGTGTGGGACCTTGCCCGCATAGGCGCTTAGATCGACAGCGACCTGTTGCGGTTCGGCTGAAAGATTATTGAGGACGAAGATCGTCTGCGCATCGTCGCTGCGGAGATAAGCCAGGATCGCGGCATTATCAGGCGTCAGGAAGCGCAATGTCCCCCGTCCGAAAACCGGCTGTTGCTTGCGGATGCGCAGCACACGCTGCATCCAGTGCCACAGCGAACCGCTATCCGCCCGCTGCGCCGCAACGTTGACCCGCTGGTACCCATAGACCGCATCGTCGATGATCGGTGCATAGAGCCGCTCGGTGGGCGCATCAGAGAAACCGGCGTTCGGCCCGGCGTCCCACTGCATCGGTGTGCGTACGCCGTCGCGGTCGTCCAGCCAGATATTGTCGCCCGTCCCAATCTCGTCCCCGTAGTAGATAAAGGGCGAGCCGATCAGTGTGAGCAGGATCGAATTGGCGACTTCAATGCGGCGGCGGTCGTTGTCCAGCAGGGGCGCGAGACGCCGCCGGATGCCCAGATTCAGCCGCATACGCGGCTCCGGCGCGTAGAACTCCCACATAAACGCGCGCTCCTCCGGCGTAACCATCTCCAACGTCAACTCGTCGTGACAGCGCAGGAACGTCCCCCACTGGCACGGCTCAGGCAGATCCGGCGTGCGCGCCATAATCGCCAGGATCGGCGCGCGGTTGGCCTTAGCCAGCGCCATAAAGATGCGCGGCATCAGCGGAAAGTGATAGTTCATGTGCATCTCGTCGCCGTCGCCGAAATACTGGATGACCTCTTCGGGCCACATATTGGCCTCCGAGAGCAGGAACGTGCCCGGTGCGTAGGCGTCCACAAAAGCGCGCAGGCGCTTGAGGTACGCGTGCGTCTCCGGCAGATTCTCGCAGTTCGTGCCCTCACGCTCGTACAGGTAAGGCGGTGCATCGATGCGAAAACCGTCCGCGCCCAGATCGATCCAATACTGCACCACGCGCAACATCGCGCGCTGCACTTCGGGATTGTCGTAGTTCAGATCCGGCTGGTGGCTGAAGAAGCGATGCCAGAAGTACTGTCCACGCACGGGATCAAACGTCCAGTTGGACGGCTCGGTATCGAGGAAGATAATGCGCGTTTCGGCATAACGCTGGTCAGTGTCGCTCCACACGTACCAGTCGCGGTAGCGCGCGTGATCGGGATGTTGCGGATCGCGCGAAGCCTGGAACCATGGATGCTGGTCGGAGGTGTGATTGACCACCAACTCGACGATAATCCGCAGGTCGCGCTTGTGCGCCTCAACGAGTAATGCCTTGAAATCATCCAGCGTCCCGAAATCGGGGTGGATACTCGTGTAATCGGCCACGTCGTAGCCGTCATCGCGCAGCGGAGAGGGGAAAATCGGCAGCATCCAGATCGCGTCTACACCTAAGTCGCGCAGATAATCCAGCTTGCCGATCAAGCCGCGCAAGTCGCCGATACCGTCGCCGTTGCTGTCGGCGAAGGCCTTCACCGAAACTTCGTAGAAAATGGCGTCTTTGTACCAATCCAGCATGATAACCTCCGGTAGTCTCTAGTCGAGTAGTCGCTAGTCGACTCGTCTCCAGTCTTTAGTCAGGCGCGCGTGGATGGCGGCGCGGTCCAGACCAGAGGGGAGCGGGCCAACGCGCGTGAGCTTCATCTCCACGACCTCGCGGGCAAAGCGGGCGCAGCGTTCCAGCGGATGACCGTCGAGCAGGGCGGCGAGGAATCCGGCCCAAAAGGCATCGCCGGCCCCGGTAGCATCCTTCACCGCAACCTTATGCGCCGGGATGGCGGTGATCTTCCCTGCTTCGGAGAGCAAAATCCCTTCGCGGCCCAGCGTGAACACCACAATTTGCGGGCCGAGTTCGTGATAGCGCGCGATATAGGCTTCCGGCGCCACGTCGTCTCCGAAGAAACGATGCGCGTCATCCAGCGAAGGCTTGACGATTGTAGCCCGGCGCAGCAGACGCGGAAGCACCACGCGAGCCTCATCGTAATCGGGCCAGATGCGGCGGCTGTAGTTGGGATCGAAGGAGATGATGCGACCTGCTTCGTGGGCAATCGCGAAAGCACGCTCCACCGCGGACCGCGACGGCTCGCGCGAGATCGGCCACATAGATGCATGGATGACCCCTGCGCGGCGAATCACGTCCGCATCGATCTCATCCGGAGCAAGCCGGAAATCGCCGTCGCGGAACGCCTCGAAATCCGGCGTACCGGTGGTCTTGGTCACGAAAATGACGCTCGTGTGCACAGCCGGATCACATATCATAAAATCGGTGATAACGCCTGCGGCACGCAGTTCTGCCTCGATGAACGCGCCAAACGCCCCCGTGCCCGTCTTGCCGATGAAGGCTGCGCGCCCGCCGAGTTTCGCTAGATTGACGCAGAGGTTCGCCGGTGAGCCGCCCTGATGCTTCTCGAAGACGCGCGCATCGCGTAGCGAATCCGCCGGCTCCACAGAGATGAAGTCGATCAGCGCCTCGCCCAATGCCACGAGGTCAATGTCGTCTGCGGGGATATGCACTTACGGCCTCCTCAAACGGTCAACGGATGAAAAGGAACATCTGTCACCAAACCTGACAGGTCTCAGAAGACCTGTCAGGTTTGGAAGTACAACGCTGCCAACTCGTCGACTGAGACAGCGTCCTCAGATCGCCCACTCTGGAAATAGGGATGCAGCGGCAGTTCACTGACGCCGGCACGCCCGTGCAGAGGATCGCGCAATACGCGCTCGATCTGCGCGAGGTAGCCTTGCGCCGTGCGCTCCCAGGTGTAGCGATCCAGCACGCGCTGCCGTCCACGCCTAGCGAATTCCGCCGCAGTCTCCGGCGAGGCAAAGATCCGCGTCAGCCCGCGCGCGATATCCGCGGGATCGGCAGGATCTACCAGCACGGCATACTCGGTTTGTCCATCGCGCAGGCTCTCACTCGGGCCGCCGTTCTGCGTCACCACCAGGGCCAGGCCAGCAGCGGCGGCTTCGAGCGGCGCCAAACCGAAAGGTTCGTAGAGCGCGGTGAGCGCGAACACCGAACCACGTTGCGCCAGGAAGCGGTAGGCTGCTGCTAACGCCGCCTGCCCGCCCACGGCGAAAGCGCTCACTTTGCCCCAGAGGTTGGCCTTTTCCACCACAGCGCGCAAATCGGCAAGCACCTCGCGTTCGGCATCTCTGGCGGTACCATCATCGCGCAATGGATCGTCCAACGCGCCGGTAAAAACCACAAGGTTGGCTTTAGCCTGCAATTCCGGCGACTGCGCAAAGGCCTGCAGAAGGCCAAGGTGATTCTTCTTCGGATCCAGGCGGCTGGAGGCGATGATTGCAGGAAGTTCGCGCCGCCCCTCGGCGATGTCGCGTGCCAGCATCGCGCGGACGTGGGCCTGCGTCGCCGCCTCGTTCTCCGCACGCACGTCCACACCGAAAATCGCCGGATTCACGCCCGGGGGGATAACAACAAAGCGACGGGCGTCATGGACGTCCACCGCGCCGCGGTAGGCATGATGCGCGTACTGCTCCATCCGCTCCTGCACCGTGCTGGTGATGTTGACTGCCGAGCGGTTCATGCTCAGGCGCTCGGCGAAGAGGCGTTCGGCAAAGTGGTACTGTTCGTTGAGAGCAGGCAGATTCTCCGGCGTCGGATGCATTTTGTCCAGTTTCTGCGCGCCTAGGGAATGGGCAGTGAAGGTAAAAGGGATACGCGAATTTTCGCGCCCAGTTTTGGCAGACAATAAGACGCCTGCCAGACCACCATCGCCATAATGCGCGGTGAAGGCATCGGGCAGAGCACCTTCGGTGCGGTAGTGCGCGAGGATATTGGGAACCCAATCCCGCACGAGATGAGGCCAGAGCAGTTCTTTGCGCAAAAACTCCGATGGGCCAGCAGGCAAGCGCACGATGCGCACGTTAGGCGCGCCAGGATAGGCATCGAAGGTTCCGGCAAACTCCGGCCAGGCCGGATCCACGATCTGGCGCGTGAGAATGTCCACTCTGTGACCCAGATCGGCCATCGCCAAGGCTACCTGTTTGACGTAGACCAACTGCCCGCCGAAGTCGGGATGTTCGGTCCAATAGCGGTCTGCGGGATCAAAGTTCCCCTGAGGGTTCAGAAAGGCGATGTGCATCCGACCTCCTTATCAGGCAAAACATGGCAAGCGCAGGAAAGAATAGCAGGAGATTGTTATATCTTTATTACATTTTAATCCCAGAAATAGCGGTTGTCAATGGTCAACGACGAAAAAGTTGCCCATCTTGGAGCCGCATGTAGAGCACGGGCACGGCAGCATCGGGACGGTTGGCTGTCAACAGCGCACTGCGCGCTTCGTTCAACGCAAGATCGACAGCACCATGCTCCACCAGACGGCGATAGAAGATCTCGCTCATTTGTTGCGTGGTGGTCAGCGACACACTCGCCTGCATCGCAATGACGGCTGGGACGCCGGACGCGATCAAACGGGAAGCCATACCCACGAAGGCATCGGACGTCGACCGGGTCGCACTCTGACACGCCGCCAGCAATACCAAACGTGGGCGCGCACCCTGACGCGCCAACATAGCGACCAACGCTTCATCGTCTGCGAGAACGGTCAGCCCACCATCATCCTGGAGGCAAAGCGCGCCCTTCCCCTTGCGCGCGTTGAACGTCCCATGCCCCACGATGTGCAAGATGTGATAACCTTCCTGCAGAGCGCACTCCAAACGCAGCAGTGTGATCGGCGCATCGAGAAAATCCAGATGCAACGTCGTATCCGGTACTTCTACGAAGGCCTCTTCCAGCGCAGCCTTCTCTTGCACCACATCAAGTGCGGGCAGGCCGTACTCACTCAGGTCGGTGGGATTGACGACCGCCGACAGGACACGCAACGGACGCTCCTCTACACCCTCTCCCCACGGCTCCGCGACCGGTATGTAGCGGGATAAAGGTGTAGACGCATTCGCAGACAACCAGAGATCATCTTCTTGCAACAGTTCCCACGGTAACACGTGGAGTTCGGGTGCAGCGAGATCAATACGAAGGCGGATGCGGCGACGCGGAGCCTGCCCCCGTGCACGCGCCCAGGCATTGTGCAGGTTCGCGTCGGCGGTCAACGCGGCGAACAATTGCTGCCCATCAGTAGCAAGGTTGCCAGAAGATATCCAATCAGCAAGACCAGCATCGAGATAACCACGCGGGAAGTTCTGCTCATCGCCCAGGGTGATTTCCACCGGATAGCCGCCCGGCTCAAGCGGAAAGACACGCACTTCCATATCCACGAAGTCCGGCACGGCGGTGATAACCCGCGAGTGCAGCGTCTTGCGTTCCTGAGGTGCGGTTTGGGACACCGGCAGGTGCAATGTTTGGGTGCAGGTGTAGAGGTGGTCAACGTCATCCACAAACTCCATCTCGACCTGCAACGGAACACTCGAACCATACTCCAAAGGCTTGATGTCCAGATGTTCGACAGCGCGCTCCCCGGCATCCAGGCTGCTCAGGCGCTGCGTGCGCATTACCTGCCCATCAAACTGCCGACCACTCGTGCGAATGAACAGGTTCCGCGCCGGGCCGAAGCCAACGTTGCGCACGATGAAGTTCACCATCGTCCACGCATTGTGGACCAACCCATCGTGCTCGATCTCCAATGCCAGGTCCGGCTGGCGCAAACAACGAGCGACCTCGCGACGACAGTGTGCGGCGAGTGCGTGTTCCCGTTCAGTTTCGTATAGATTTGCGATTGCTCGCCACACATCAGCCAGCGGTTCCAAAGCTGCACCCACTGCTTCTTGGGAACGGGCGTGCTGTTGCAAAGCCTCCGCCTGGCGCAAAGGTTGGCCCTGCGCAGCCCACAAGTCGGCGGCCCGCTCCCATTGCCCGGCGACCTCGTACTGTGCCGCGGCTCGTGCGGCGTCACCGGCTGCTTCCCACAAGCGCGCAGCCTCGCCGGGTTGACCGTGGCCCTCCAGCAGTGCAGCCCTGCGCGCGAACTGGCCCAGTTCGGCGTAGGCGGATGCCGCCTCGCGCCAATGCCCGGCGACCTCGTGTTCAACGGCGCTAAGGGGGCGCGCGAGCGCCGCGATGTTTCCTTCCGCGTCGGCGACAAGCGCCAAAGCCTCAACAGTCTCACCGGATTGAGCGGAAAATACCGCCTCCGTTGTATCCGTTGAGAGGACGAGTGGGGAGACTTCGATGCGGCGCTCCATCGCGTAACGCCATAGTTCCTTGCCCGTGGCAGCATCCAGCGCGTAGAGGTGATGATCGTGGCATGTAGCATAGACCACGCCCCCAACGACGACCGGTGCAGCCGTGATACGACGTTCGGTGGCGAGGTGCCAGACAATGTGCCCATCCAGATCGAGCACGTACAATCCATCCCGCGCACCGACGTAGAGCCGTTCGCCATCTGCAACCGGCGCGGTGAGCGGTTTGCCGGCCGGGCCAATGTCGGTCTGCCATACCGGTGCGCCATCCGCCTTCGCCAGGGCAACGACTTTCCCTGCGCTGAGCACTGCGAAAATGCGATTGCCAACAATGACGGGCGTCTGATCCAGCCAGGCCGTACCCGGCGCGTCGAAGCGCCAGCGCGGCGTGCCATTCAATGCCAACGCCAGCAGGTGTAGAGCACGGCAAGGGATCAACAGTAGATCATCCGCGATTGCAGGGGCTGAACGAGAAGCAGAAACGGGCAGTGACCAGCGGCGCTGTTCCTGGCCCGTGCGAACATCGACAGCGACCAGAGACGTGGCGTCCACTGTGACAAATGCCGTATCCTCACGCACGGCAGGCGCGGAAACCTGCTGCACGCCCGGCGCCCAGCGCCAGACGACGTCGCCTTGCACGCTCAACGCAACCAACGCGCCTTCTCCGCGCAAGAGATCAGTACTCGTGAGGCTGACGAGGAGTTGGTCACCGGAGATGGTGAGGCCGCTGACCAGCGCGTGGTGGAAGGTGTGCTGCCAGACACAACGACCGTCGACCAGATCGAGCACCACGAGATGACTTTCCGATTCCGTTTGCGTCATTGACCGGACAGGACACACGACGCGGTTGCCCCACAGGAGCAGCGCGGGCGAGGGTGCACCTGCTAGAGTGATGTGCCAGAATGTGTTTGGAGTGTTCACTTTCTATTGCCTATAGTTTGCGTCATCAGGGTTATTCGCTGTCGGGGGGGGTGACCACGGATAAGAGAAATTTACGATAGGTGAATGTATTTCCATTACCTGGGGTCTCCATCGTGTATTTCCGTTATCTATGTTTATCGTGCATTTCCATTATCCGTAGTCTATCGTGTATTTCCAATATCAGTGGTGCTCACCCGTGCCGGTATACGAACCAGCCTGATTCCCAATTGTTCCCCGTGGAAATTTGCCAGTAGTCCTAACTGCAATCCAAAGTGATCCAGATACCGCCGCATCTTGACGTCAAAAGCATCCGACATCTCACGCACAGCAAAGGCCGCCACGATCACTTTCTCATCCACGATGAGCAAGCGACAAGAGTTGGTGCCGATGTGTTCCCCTTCGTACATCACGGGGATCTCACGGACAAAGACATAGGGGATGTCCTGCTCGCTGAATTCCACCTGCGCTGCACGACGGTAAACGTGATGGAAAAAGCCTGGTCCCAGTTCGTAGTGCACCCGGTATAGACACTCATAAATACGCCCGACCAGTTCGGGATAGAGCAAGTCCGGATCATCTGGATCACAAGATTGCCAGGCAAAATCCGCGCGGTCACGAGCATAAAAGCCGGCATAGCGTTCGATCTCCACACGCGGCGTTCCGAAATTCACTAACAACCCCACATCAACGCCGGTGACGCGCAGGTAGGAGAGCAATTGCGCGCGGTTAAGAGCGGTCAATGTCGGTAGCACCTTGAGTTCCACCACCACTTTTTCGGCGACCAAAAGATCACAATAGTATCGCCCGACTTCGATATCGCAATACATCACGTGAAACTCGGCTTCACAGATGTGCGGCAGGTTGCGTTTTTCCAGCCCGATGCTCACCGCTTCCTGGTAGTATTTCTCCGGCAGCTTCGGTTCCAAATGGTTGCCGACATCGTAGAGCACACCCCGGATGGCGTAGGTCAGATCGGCGTGGAGGAGTTTATCGTCTGGCATGGTTTATCTCGCAGGAGACGACCACGGATGATAGAAATACACGATAGGCACCACGGATAAAGGAAATCTACGATAGGAATGTGCCTGAATATCGGAGGGGTTATCGTTCATTTCTGTCATCCGTGGTGCTCTCCCCACCGCAACAGCAATCTATCGTTCATTTCTGTCATCCGTGTTCTCATCCGTGGTTAATCCTGGGCGAGCACCATACACCGAAATCCCAGGTCGTAATACGCGAATGTTGGTGCGAGCCAGTGCCGGTGCGAAGAACGCACGACGAACTCAGACTCAGGCCAGGAGCCCCCACGCATCACACGGTAATAGCCATTCGCCGATGTTGTAGGATTTGTTTGCGCCTCAGAAGAATACGCACTATACCAATCCGCCGTCCATTCCCACACATTCCCTGCCATATCCAACGCGCCAACCCAGCTTTTACCCTCTGGGAAACTACCCACCGGCGCGGTAAATTCATAACCATCCTGACAGACCGATTCCATACAATTGGCAACTTTCTCGCGCCAATCATTACCCCAGGGATAAATATATCTCTCTCCTCCCCGCGCCGCATATTCCCACTGCGCCTCAGTTGGCAATTGAGCTCCTGACCAGCTACAATAAGCTGCGGCATCATACCAATCCACACCAACTACAGGTTGCTGATCCCCGTTAAGTCTAGTATCATCAACATAGGCTGGAACTGTACATGCACCATCAGCCACACATTTAGCGTACTGCGCGTTAGTAATCTCGGTCTTGTCAATCCAGAACGTGCTCAATGTTACCCGATGGACTGGCTTTTCATCGTTTTCACCAGCCCCACTGCCCATCAGAAACGAACCACCGGGTACGCATACCAACGTCATCCCGTCTGTAGGACGGATCCAGGTTACACCTACGGTTTCACAAGGCAGCAAAGAAAAAACTGGCGTCGATGTAGCAAAGAAGATATCCCACAACAGTGGGGTAATGGCAATCAAAACCCCCAACACAATTCCCACTGCCAGGATGATGCCCACCGATCTGAGCCAGACAAGCATTTGAACGGGAGGTCGTATATTTTTCAGTGCATGAGCAATCCATTGCGCTGCGGTCGGGTCATCCGGTTGGAGTACCTGGATTTGCCTGCCGATATGCAACACTTCAGGCCAGTCCCGCTGATCAACAGCGGCCTGCAACTGTGCGCGCAAGGGTGTCAGCCGCGCTCCTTGTTGTTCGCGCGCTTGCCGCTGCCGTTCGGCATCCTGTGTTTTGCGCAGCCGCGCCACAAACGCAGCCGCTGTCGGAAACCGGTCATCGGGGGCTTTTGCCAGCATCGTCAGCAACACGTCGGCAACTTCCGATGGTAAGTCGGATCCAGGATGCAAATCTTTGAGGAGCATACGCGGGTCAGGTGGTGGGTTGAATAAATGCGCGTGAAGCGTTACGGGCGTATTCCCAGGGAAAGGCACACGCCCCACGAGCATCCGGTAGGCCACAATGCCCAGCGCGTAACGGTCAGTCGCCGGGCCAATCTCAGCGGCGCGCTCGAAGTCAGCCTGCTCCGGGGCCATGTACTCCGGCGATCCCAGGAGCGTGCCCTGCGAGGTCAACGCGGAACTACCTTCCATCGCCTTCACCAGCCCGAAGTCCATCAAGGTCACCTGCGGGCCGGAGGTCGTGTCCTCCACCATCACATTGAGCGGTTTGATGTCGCGGTGGATCACACCCTGTCCGTGAGCGTGGTCCAGCGCAGCGGCGATCTGTTCGAGAATGGGAAGCGCGCCTTCCAGCGACAGCGCTCCCTCCGCTTCCAACAAATCGTGCAAGGTGCGTCCCGGCAGGTATTCCATCGCGATGTAGAGCTGGCCTTCGACTTCACCCGCCTCGTACACCGTGACGATGTTGGCGTGACGCAAGTTCGCCGCTGCCCGCGCCTCCTGGCGAAAGCGCGCCGCGAAGTTGGGATCCTGCGTCCAATAGGGATGCAGCACTTTAAGCGCGACGACACGATCCAGGGCAGTATCTCAGGCTTTGTAGACCGTAGCAAATCCACCGCGTCCGAGTTCTTCGAGAATTTCGTACTTGCCGATGCGATGTGTCTCCGTCATTGTTCCCCCCATCTACTCAGCCGCAAAACCCCTTAGTCAGCCAAATCTGCTGATGAAATGTTAATTTCGCGTATATTCGTGAAGATGTGCGGCTAGACTTGTCCGATGGCCCAGTCCAGCGCCTCTTGCAACATCGTCTGCGGCGGCTGCGCGATGAACTCCGCAGCGATCAATTGCTCGACCAGCGCCCGTGCCTGCGCGATGTCGCGGGCAGCCTGCGCA
>JBNGDO010000051.1:0-7993 GCA_049975385.1 Anaerolineae bacterium
AGAATTACATTTATGAAATCAATGAAATCTTTGCTTAAATTTCTTAAGCCATATTGGCTATGGGCGACGCTGGCTCCACTGTTGATGGTGCTGGAAGTGGTGATGGATTTGATGCAGCCGCGCATGATCCAGCGCATCGTGGATGAGGGATTGGCGCAGCTCGATATGCACATCGTCATCACCACGGGACTGTGGATGATCGGCTTCGCCTTCATCGGCGCGATAGGCGGCGTCGGCTGTACCTTTTTCACCGTACTGGCCTCGTTGAATTTCAGCGCGGACCTGCGCGATGTGTTGTTCAGAAAGGTGCAAACACTTTCGTTCAGCAATATTGACGAACTGGAGACCGGGCAACTGGTCACCCGCCTGACCAACGATGTGGTGCAAGTCGAAGGGTTGGTTTCGATGATGTTGCGAATTATGGTGCGCGCGCCCTTACTCCTTATCGGCAGTTTGGTGATGGTCATCATCACCAGCCCGCGCTTGGCGTTGTTAGTCGTTGCCTTGGGGCCGGTGGTGGGGGTGATGTTATACTTCGTCATCAGGAAAGCCTATCCAATGTTTGGCGAAGTGCAGCGCCGGCTCGATGCTCTGAACACGGTGATGCAGGAGAACCTGGCTGGTGTGCGCGTGGTCAAGGCTTTTGTGCGTGCCAGTCACGAAATCAAGCGCTTTGGCCGCGTCAACGATGCCTTGATGGATCAAACGATCCGCGCGTCGCGGACGGTGGCGATTGCCTGGCCCTTTATGATGATCGCCGTCAACCTCGGCGTGATCGGCGCACTCTGGTTCGGCGGCGGTATGGTCACGACCGGTGATATGCAGGTCGGGCAGCTCATCGCGTTCTACAACTACTTGATGCGCACGTTGATATCGCTGATGTTTGTCAGTATGCTGATTATCAACTGGGCGCGGGCGCAGGCGTCGGCGGATCGCATCCAGGAGGTTCTGTTGAGCGTGCCAACGGTGCAGACCAAGCCTGATGCGCTGACCGATTTCGCCCCGCGCGGACGGGTGGCCTTCGAGAACGTGACTTTTAGCTACGACAGTGAGGGGCGCGACCTGGTACTTGGCGGCGGTATGGGAGATAACGGCAGGCCGCCCGGCATCAGTTTTGTGGCCGAGCCAGGCCAGACAGTGGCCGTGCTCGGTGCGACAGGCGCGGGTAAGTCCAGTCTGGTGCATCTGATTCCGCGTTTCTATGACGTAAGTGACGGTCGCGTGACCATCGATGGCGTGGACGTTCGCGATATCGATGAAGCGGCGCTGCGCCACAACATTGGCATTGCCCTGCAAGAGTCGGTGTTGTTTAGCGGCACCATCCGTGACAACATCCGCTATGGGAGGCCCGACGCGACCGATGAAGAGGTGCTCGCCGCCGCCAAAGCTGCCCAGGCGCACGACTTCATCACCGAGTTCCCCGATGGGTACGACACGGTGGTCGGGCAGCGCGGCGTCAATCTCTCTGGCGGGCAGAAACAGCGGATCGCCATTGCCCGTGCGCTGGTGGTGAAGCCGGCCGTGCTCATCCTGGACGATAGTACCAGTTCGGTGGACGTGGAAACCGAGACAAAAATACAGGACGCGTTGGAGAGCATTATGGAGGATCGCACCAGCTTTGTCATCGCGCAACGCATTAGCACAGTGTTGAATGCGGACAAAATCCTTGTGCTGGACGACGGGGACGTAGTTGCCGAGGGGACACACCGCGAGTTGCTCGCATCCAGTCCCGTCTACCGTGAAATTTATGATTCCCAACTGGGGAGTGGGGTGGTGAGCCATGGCTGAACGTAAATCAGATCGAACGGAAAGATCTTCCGAAACTCGGCGGCCCAGACGTGGTCCTGGCCACGGCCCGGGCGGGCGCTTCGCGCGCCCCAAAGAGCGCGCCAAGGACATCCGCGGGACGCTGATGCGTCTATGGGATTATCTCAAAAGACAGGGGTGGGGATTGGTCACTATCGTTATCATGGTGACGATCTCCTCTAGTCTGGGATTGCTCGGTCCATACTTGATGGGTAAAGCTATCGACGATTACATCCTCACGAACGATATTCCCGGTCTGGGACGCCTGCTCCTGCTCATGCTCGCCGTTTATGTCGTTGCAGCGAGTATCCATTGGGTGGAAGCCTACCTTATGTCTGCCGTGGCGCAACAAACGGTGCGCGATCTCCGCAACGATCTTTTCGCTAAACTGCAAACCCTCTCGTTGCGATTCTTCGATCAACGCTCGCACGGCGAATTGATGAGCCGTCTGGCGAACGACGTGGAAAACGTCAGCAATGTGCTCAACGGCAGCATCACGCAGTTGATCTCCAGCGTGTTGAGTCTGGTGGGCGTTTCGGTGATGATGTTCGTGATTAATGTGCGGCTGGCGATTGTGACGATGATTACACTGCCGTTGATGATGTTCTTGAGCAGACTGATTGGCAAGCACACCCGCCAGGGGTTTCGCGAGCAGCAGGAGTATCTCGGCGATCTGAACGGCATCATCGAGGAGACGATCACCGGGCAGCATGTGGTCAAAGCGTACGTGCGCGAGCAGGCCGTCATCGAGGAGTTCGGCGAGGTCAATGTCAAGCTGCGCAAGGCGGCCACCCGCGCACAAATCCTCGCCGGGACGCTTGGCCCGATCGGCAACTTCGTCAACAACACGGGCTTTGCCATCGTCGCCGGAGCAGGCGGCTGGATGGCGGTACAGGGCCTGGCGACGGTTGGCACTATCGCCGCCTTCATCAACTACGCGCGACGGTTTTCGATGCCGTTGAACCAGATTGCCAACTTGTACAACACCATCCAGTCGGCCATCGCTGGAGCCGAGCGCGTCTTCGCCATCCTCGACGAGACGCCGGAACTGATCGACGCGCCCGACGCGATCCCGCTCAAGAATATTCGCGGGGACGTTGTCTTCAGCGATGTGTGCTTCAGTTATGAGCCGGAGACGCCGGTGCTCAAGCAGGTCAGCATGCACGCCCGCCGCGGGCAGACCGTTGCCCTGGTCGGCCCGACGGGCGCGGGTAAGACGACGATCGTCAACTTGCTCACCCGCTTCTACGACATCGACAGCGGTAGCATCACCGTGGATGGGACGGACATCCGTCAGCTCAAGATGGCCGACCTGCGCCGGGAGTTGGGCATTGTATTGCAAGATACCTATCTATTTGCGGATACGGTAATGGAGAACATCCGTTACGGGCGGTTGGATGCGACCGATGAAGAGGTGATCGCAGCGGCGAAGCTCGCCAACGCCGATCAATTTATCCACCGCCTGCCGGACGGCTACCACACGGAGCTTTCGGAGCGCGCGGGCAACATCAGCCAGGGGCAGCGCCAGTTGCTCGCCATCGCCCGCGCCATTCTGGCCGATCCGAGCATCCTCATCCTCGATGAGGCGACGAGTAGCGTGGACACGCGTACGGAGAAGCACATCCAGGAGGCGATGCTGCGCTTGATGGAAGGACGCACCAGCTTCGTTATCGCGCACCGCCTCAGCACGATTCGAGATGCGAACGCGATCCTCGTCATCAACAACGGCGAGATCATCGAGCGCGGCATGCACGACGTGTTGCTGGCGCAGCGGGGATTCTACTACAAGCTGTATATGAGCCAGTTCAAGGGGCAACACGAGATTGTGCCGGAATTGGCGATAATTTAGTAGGGGCGAGGCATTCCTAAAAAAACCTGTGAATACGCAAGTGCTTGGGAATACAAAGAAACTGTTTTGACACGACACTTGCGAGGAATGCCTCACCCCTACATTGCGTGCCACACCTCGACGCCGGCACCGAGCGTAAAATCCACGTGCAACCAAAACGTCGCCAGCGCCTGCGTCGCGCCGGAGCTATCCACATCCAGTCCTAGCGTTTCGGGCAGTGGATGGCTCGCCAGTGATTGGCAGGTCAGCGTGTAGGCTGCATCGATGAAGCCGCCGCCGTGGAAGGTCGTAAGCTGCACCGGCGCTTCGACAATCGCCTGATAGCACGCCTTTCGCGAATCCGCCGCGTCACGGAATTGCTTGAGGAACATAAGTGGCATTTTCTCCGGCATCTCAAACCACTGCGTGCCGCCGTCGTCGCCCGCCTGAGGCTTCCAATCCTTAAACACTTGCCGGATGAGAGCGCTGCGCGCGGCATCCCAACTCGACCAGGATTCAGGTGGCACATCCTGTGCACCCTCATCGCTTCTCCGAACCTCGAGCAGCGGTTGCACCTTACCTTCGGCCTGTGGATCGAAGTCCGTGAAGCCCCACACATCGACGGCGAACTCGGGATTTTGGATGCTGGCGGGTTTCTCGAATTGTCCCCACGTCTTCGGGAATCCGTACACTTCGCGACCCGAGGCGACAGCGTAGGGGTTGTCCACAAAAAGATAGGGCAGGAACCAGGCGGCACGACCTGTCTCGCTCGTCACCGGTATCCAGAAACTCACCTCCGTCTCGTGCATCCACCCGATGGCCTCGTCGCGCTCGTCCAGCGATTGGATCTGCATCTCGGCGTACAGGAGCAGCACATACGGTCCAAGTGGCTTAACCTTCACCGCTCCGCCGGATGGCGTGCCAAAGTACGTGAAACACAGCGTGCGCAACGCTTCGATGCGCGCCGGGAGCAGGAACGCCGCGATGTGCGCATCCCGCTGGAGATAGGGGCCGCGGAACACCGGGATGCCGATACCGCCGTCGACGTAGTCCGGCAGAGCCGTTCCCTCGGATGCCGGCGTTTTCGGCGTGCAGCCCACGGCCATCGCGCCCACCGCGCTACCTGCAAGGTGCAGGAACTGTCTACGCGACAGCCGCGCGGTGGGTTTTCGTTTAGTATTCACCGTATTGATCCTTTACCTAACCACAGAGACACCGAGGACACAGAGAAAATGGCGTTGCTAGCAACGCACAAAAGTTCTGTGAGCTCTGTGTCTCTGTGGTATAAAGATGACTTTCTGCAAATACACGTAGCCCTCACCGGAATAGGAAAATCGTTGCGGGCGTCACCGATTGCTCGGCGGCTTTGTCCTGGTAGCCAAAGCCCCGGCTCCACACAACGCGCGCGTCCGCGATCAGGGCGACGGATAGTCCGACGATGGCGGATGCTTCCATCCAGCCGGGGATCTGCCCTTCGAGTGTCGTGATGGTTGATGTGGCTTTCATTTTTCCCCTAGGTTCAACAGGAGATAATCTTAACTCCCCAAATCTTCCGCAATCGCGCGGAACTGTTCCAGCGCCGACTCCAAATCGTCCACGATCTCCTCTGCCAGCACATCGGGTTCGGGCAGATTCGCCGTCTCTTCCAACGATTCATCGCGCAGCCAGAAGATGTCGAGGTTGACCTTGTCTCTCGCCAGTAACTCATCGTAAGTGTACGCCCGCCAGCGCCCGTCGGGGTCTGATTCCGACCACGTGGCCGTGCGGTCGTGGCGGTTCTCGGGATGGTAGCACGCGACGAAGTCGTCCAGGTCGGCACGGGTGAGGGGATTCTGCTTGAGCGTGAAGTGCATATTCGTGCGCAGATCGTAGATCCACAGCGTATCCGTGGATGCCGTCTCACCGCCCGCGCGCCGGTCGAAGAAGAGGACATTCGCCTTGACGCCCTGGGCGTAGAAGATGCCCGTGGGCAGGCGCAGCAGCGTGTGGACGTCGCACTCGTGGAGCAGCTTTCGGCGCACCGTCTCGCCCGCGCCACCCTCGAAGAGGACGTTATCGGGCACGACCATGGCGGCCCGCCCGTTGATCTCCAGGATGTTGCGCACGTGCTGCACAAAGTTGAGTTGCTTGTTGCTGGTCGAGGTCCAGAAATCCTGGCGCACGATGGTCTGCGCCTCGCGGCGGATTTCGCCCTCGTCGGTGATGAAGGTGACGCTGCTCTTTTTGCCGAATGGCGGGTTGGTCAGCACCATATCGAAGTACTCGCCGGGGTGCGTTGCCAGCGAGTCGTCCACGCGGATCGGGGAACGCCCGGTTTCGCCGGGGCCGCTATTCGCGCCGATACCGTGCAAGTAGAGGTTCATCACGCACAGCCGGGCCGTGTTGTCGACGATCTCCCAACCGTGCAGCGCCTCGTGGTTGAGATGTTCGTACTGGTTGCGGTTGAGCTGGTGATGCTTGGCGATGAACTCGTGTGTGGCGATAAGAAAACCGCCCGTACCTGCTGCCGGATCGCAAATCGTGATCCCCGGTTCGGGTGCCATCACGTCCACGATGGCCTGGATCAACGGGCGCGGTGTGAAGTATTGACCTGCGCCGCTCTTCGTATCAATGGCATTTTTCTCCAACAACCCCTCGTAAATCTCGCCCTTGACGTCGATATCCAGCCCAGTCCACGTCTCGTCGTCGATGAGCGTGATCAGGCGGCGCAGCTTGGCCGGGTCCTGGATGCGGTTCTGCGCTTTGCGGAAGATGACGGGGATCAGGCCGGAGCCTTTGCCGAGTTCGGTGAGGATGGTGAGATAGTGCCGCTCCAGTTCCGTACCTTCCAGGATGCGCAGGCTGGCCCAGTTGTACGCGGCAGGGATGGCACTGGGCTGACCCCATAGCTCGACCTGCTCCTGGTCCATTTTGAGGAAGAGCAGATAGGTCAGTTGCTCGACGTAATCGCCATACGAGACGCCGTCGTCGCGCAGGACGTTGCAATAATTCCAGAGACGCTGGACGATGGTGGCGGATTCGGTGGACATAATTATCGCTCCTGATTGAATGGGTTCGGCAATGCTTCGGGGTGTAATTGATCGGCCTGCCAGCGCGCCGGGTTGAGACGGATGTAATCCTCGATCCGCGCGTGCGATTCCGGCGTGCGGATGATGTGTTCCCAATAATTGCGTTGCCAGATGCGCGCGCCTGGCATATGCCGCATTTTGTTGATGCGCCGTGTGGTGATGGATTTGACATTGCCGATGATGGCGCCCAATGACCCCGACGATGCATTGGCAACCGTCGTAGGGGCGGGGCATTCCCCGTGCTGGTCTGCTGGGGAAGGTGCCTCGGCATTCTCTACAATCGCTGCATATCCAGGCGATGGTAGGAATGCCTCGCCCTCCTCGCCAGGCGTTTGTTGCAGGGGAAGGGCAAGGCATCCCGTGCTGGTGATTTGTGATTGTGGTATGTGCGCGTTCGCAATTGTTGTCGTGCGCGTGGTTGATTCCGGGGATGCCCCGCCCCTACCGTCGGCGTCGCCGTCATCCGTAATGATGATAATCCCATGGATGTGATTGGGCATCACCACCCATGCGCCCAATTGGACGTTCGGAAAATGACGCGGGATGCGTTCCCAATACGTCGCCACAACCTGTCCAAACGGATTCAACACCATTTCCCCATCCACCACATCCCCGAACAAACACACGCGTCCCTGCGTGCAGATCGTGACGAAATACGCGCCGGATTGGGCGTAATCGTACCCTTTCAGGCGGATCGATCGCCGGTGATGGATTTGCGGATTGTATTTGTTCATATCATCGTTCCTGTAGGGGCGGGGCATCCTCCACCAAGGTCTTCTTGACCCGGGGCCTTTGCATCCCCGTACCCCATCGCGGTTGTGGGTGATGGTGGGGATGCCTCGCCCTTACCGTCGATATGCGGCATCGTGGCCAGGGCGGGGCATTCCCCATCGGTGCCTTGTCCTGGCCTGATCCTGGCATTGCCAACCCCCGCCGTAATGCTATGTGATTGTAGGAATGCCTCGCCCATGCCCCGTGCCGTATTGTTCCCCACGGGCAGCGGGGCGAGGCATTCCCAATGGGATGTGTGTATACGTTAGGTATGGCGGGGTTCGTGGCACATGGGACAACGACGAACCATTCGTGGAATGCCCCGCCCCTACCGGTCATGCGATTGTGCCTTGATTCGTTCCAACAACGCGGACGCCGGTTCGTCGTCCGGGTCCTGCGGGACCAACCGGCCTTCGAACGCGCGTTTGAGGATGGCCTGGCGCAGACGTTCGGCGCGGGCCAGGTTGGCATCCACGGCGGCCTCCACCTCCGCGACGACGGACAGACGGCGTTCGACTTC
>JBNGDO010000051.1:8093-30042 GCA_049975385.1 Anaerolineae bacterium
CCAACACCACCCCGCTGGCAACTCCGGTAGCTCCGACGTATCTGGCCCTTCCGGTTCCTTGTATTTCCGCTTCCACTTGTCGTTCTTGGGGAGGTATTTGGCGTAGGCTTCCTCGGTCACATGCTCCCAGTCCTCAGGTTCGAGGTCACGGATGTAATAGGGCAAGCCCTTGGCTTTGCGTTCCGCTTGGGCCACCTTTTTCTTGGCGCGTTCGATTTCGTATTGCCAGCGATCTTCCTCCCACCGGGCGCGACGTTCCGCCAGGATGCGGCGCAACAATGCGTCGGCGGGTTCGTAGGCGGCGGGGGATTCCCCATCCACATCGTGTATCGTAGGGGCGGGGCATTCCGCGTCGGATCCCTGTCTTGACCTGACCTGGGTATCCTCAACCCTCGCCGTAACATCAGACCGCTGTGGGAATGCCTCGCCCTCCCCGGCAGGCCGTGGTTGTTGGGGCAGCAGGGCGAGGCATCCCTGCCTAGGTCGTGTACGATCAGGTGTCCGCGCGTTCGCAATGTCGTTCGCAGTCAATGGTGATTCCGGGGATGCCCCGCCCCTACGGTCGGCACGATACAATGCCGCCTCGGTGGGGACCAACCGGCCCTCGCAGGCGGCCTTCAATACGGACGCCTTGTACCGCGCCAGGTTGGCCTCGACCCGATGCAGGGCGGCGACGGCGGCGTCCAGGCGGGTGAATTGGGTTTCGACGGCTTCGACGATGCGGTGTTGTTCGGGGAGGGGGGCGAGGGGGATTCCCTGTTCTCGCAGAACCTTGCCGTTTATGGCAGAAAATGTAGTGCCAGTAGCTTTGCTTTCCCAATCTTGCTCGATAGACCTCAGGTAATAGAATAGATACAGATTGGGCATCTCATCCCTGGGCCGTATAGCAGATAGACCACGACCAATACAGGACCTTTCACGGCAAAGGTTAGTCGGTCCTACAGGAGCGCGCACCGAAATCAGCACGTCTCCCGCCTCAGCAATCTTGTTGGGCTGAGAACACCATTTCACAGGAACAGGAAAAATACCACCAAATTCGGCTTTGCCCTGATAGAAGGGAAGTCCGATACCTTCTGCATTGTATGTGCTGGAAGGCGGTGATTGGCCGAGAATTACCTCATAGGCATCCCCAATCGTCGTCCACACCCACCCCTCCGGCAGGGGCGGGCGGTCGTCGTCAGGGCGACGCATTTCTAGTGTCATCTGGGATGGATTGGATCGTTTGGTTTTCATAGATGATTTGTCCAGTGTCATCGTGCGGGAAATGCGTCGCCCCTACAGCAATGCGTGGTTCAATGCGTCCAGCAGGGCGGGCAATGCGTCGCCGAAGGCGCGTTGGGCGGCGCGCCACCCGCCGCGCTGGAACAGTTCGCCGTATTGGAAATCGCGCGCGGTCACGGTCAGGTTCACGCCGATGGCCTCGGCGATGCGGTCCAGCCACCAGCGTTGGCCCTCGGTGAATACCTTGCCGCTTGCCTCCTGCGCCGCCAGCCAGTCGGCGTAGCGCTGCTGCACCCGCTCCGGGTAGGGGATCAGTTCATCGTCCAGTTGGACGGCGTGGCGCACCAGGGAGACCAGGTCGGTGAGGACGCGTTCGGTCCGCACGCCGCGCACTTTGTCCTTCTCCAGTTGGGCGTACGCCCGCCAGAGCGATTCCGTCGTCCAGACGTGCGGGGGCTGTTCGATGCGCGCTTTGAGGTCTTCGATCTCGCGCAGCGTCAGCTCGCGCCGCCGGTAGGGCTGGTCGAAGAGCAGTTGCAGCGCGGTGATTTCGTCGCAGTTCGCTTCGAGGAACGCGCGGAACGAGGCCGTCATTTCCCGCGCGCGCTCGGTGTCGGCTTCGCTGTAGCCCGCGTCGATGAGGGTGTCCACGCTGACCGTGTCGATCGTCATCTCGGTGCGCTGCTGGATGTTCTGCAGTTGCTGGCGCAGGTCGGGATCGTTGAACGGCTCGGCGGCCATCCACATCGCCTCAGCCTGTGCCCGCGCGCGGTGTTCCGGCGTCGGCTCGACGCCCGGCCCGGCGAGCGCCTCGGCCCGTTCGCGTACCACGTCGGGATTGATGGCGTCGAGCAGGCTCGCTGCCAGCGCGCGTGGGGATTTGCCGCCCGCGAGTGATTTGACCGCCATCCGTTCGTCATCCGTGAGCAAAGGATCCAGACGGGAAAGGCGCACCGCCAGCGACTCGAAGTCGTCCTCGTTGTAGATGCCAAAGGCAAAGCGCTCCAGCAGATTCGCCAAAGAGAGCGATCTCTTGCGATCCACGCCGCCCGCATCGATTTTGGGATGCTCGACGACGCCGACGGCATCGACGAGGACGAAGTGCGTCTTGCGCTGCGCGCTGGGCGTCACGCTCTGCAACTCGGTCTCGCTGACCACCCGCGTGCCGCGTCCCCGCATCTGCCGGAAGAAGTTGGCCGAATTGACGTTACGCATAAAGAGCAGGACTTCCAGCGGGCGCACGTCCGTACCCGTGGCGATCATATCCACGGTGACGGCGATGCGCGGGTTGTAGCTGTTGCGGAAGTCGTTGATGAGGTCGCTGGGCTTGCGCCCGGTGACCTTGTAGGTGATCTTCTGGCAGAAGGCGTCGCCCTTGCCGAACACCTCGCGGGCGATGCGCGTGATTTCCTCGGCGTGGTTGTCGTCCTTGGCGAAGATCAGCGTCTTGGGGACCTCGTCGCGCCCGGGGAAGATGTCCACCGGCAGCCGGTCGCGGTAGGTTTGCAGCACGGTGCGGATCTGGTCGGGCGTCTGCACCTGCCGGTCGAGGTCGTTCCCGGCGTAGTCCAGGTCTTCGTCGAGCTGCTCCCAGCGTTCCTCGCGCGTTTTGCGGTCGCGCTTGCCCACCCACTCGCCCGCCTCCACCGTGCTGCCCGCCTCGGTGATCTGCGTGCGGATGCGGTAGACCCAGCCATCGACGTTCACGCCGTCGATCACCGCCTGCGCGTCGGTGTATTCCATCACCAGGTTCTGGTTGAAGAAGCCGAACGTCTGCTTGGCAGGCGTCGCCGTCAGGCCGATGAGGTAGGCGTCGAAGTACTCCAACACTTGACGCCAGACGTTGTAGATGGAGCGGTGGCACTCGTCGATGACGATGAAGTCGAAGTATTCGATGGGGAAGTTGGGATTGTAGACCACCTCGCGCGGCTGGTCGCCCAGGATGGCCTGGACTTCGTGTAGCGGGCGGTCCTCCAGTTCCGGCGGCAACTCCGGCTCGTCACTGAGCATCGAAAAGAGGCGCTGCACCGTAGTGATGCAGACCTTGCTCACCGGATCGAGGACGTTGGACTGCATATGCTGCACGTTGTAGAGTTCGGTGAACTTGCGCCCGTCGTCGGGCGTGGTGAACTTGGCGAACTCGTTGAACGCCTGCTTGCCCAGATTGTTGCGATCCACCATAAAGAGCACGCGATTCGCGCCCGCGTGCTTGATCAGGCGGTAGACAAAGCTGACGGCAGTGTAGGTCTTGCCGCTGCCCGTCGCCATCTGGATGAGGGCGCGCGGTCGATCCTGGGCCAGCGAGGCTTCCAGGTTGTGGATGGCCCTGATCTGCGCGGGCCACAGCCCCGTCGTGATCAATGGCGGCATCGTCCGCAGGCGGGAACGCAGCGTTTGCACGTGCGCGGAATAGGGCGCGCGTGGGTCGGCGACAACGTTCGCGTTCGTGTAGGGGCGAGGCATTCCTCGTACGGCCGTGGGTAGCGATGGTTGTGGGAATTCCACCATACCTTCTATTGTCTGACCGTTTGGGGAATGCCTCGCCCCTACGGTTGACACCCATTCCACCAACGTCTCCGGGCGGTGGAACGTGAACACGCGGCGGCTGCGGGCATCGGGATCGCGGTCGTCGGCGAAATAGGTTTCGACGCCGGTGGACTCGTAGCGGAAGGGCAGCGGATCGTGCCAGGCCAGCGGGCGGAGCATATCCGGCAGGCCCTCGCAGTACTTCATCGCCTGCGGCTCGACGCCGCTCAGCGGCGTCCCGGCGGGCTTGGCCTCCACGACTCCGATGGGCCGTCCCTGGGCGAAGAGCATGTAGTCGACTTCGCCGGTCGTCAGCGGGAACTCGCACACCGCCACACCGGGCGCTGCGGTGCGGTTCATCTGCTGGCGCGTCTGTACCTGCCAGCCGGATGCTTCGAGCATCCGGTCGATGGCTTCGCGGGCTTGTTGTTCAGGTGTTAAAAGGGTTGGCATCAATGCTTCCTTTGTGATTACTGCTACTTTCGAGTATACGCGGGTTGCGAATCTGCGCAAAGTTTCAGTTTCCGCCATCGGCTAAACGCACAAGCAAAAACAGCACCATTCCTGACAGACCGCTCATATAGATCCAACGCATAGTGCGCCGCCGGCTTTCCGCTTTACGCGGGTTCAGTAGGTGTGCGGTCGCGTACAAGATCAACGCGTCCATAATGACGATGGGGACCCCATACAGCCATCCCAACCAGCCAAGCCAGAAGGGCACGCTGCTCACGATCACCATCAGCAGGAACAACGCGCCGCTCAGCTTCAGTGCGTTTTCCGTCCCCCACGTCAAGGCCAGAGAGCGCGAGCCGATGTGCTTGTCGCCTTGCGCATCCAGCGCGTCGCCTGCGATCTCTTCTCCCAGGTCGATGAGCGCGGCGATGATGGCGAAAACCAGGACCGGTTTCGAAAACGGCAGCCCGACGACCAGGCCACCGAAGATGAAGGTCATCCCCACGGAAAAGCTGACCATGAGATTCCCCAGGAAGCCGGTTCTCTTGAAGCGCCAGTTGTAGAGAAAGCCGACGATCCACACCAGTATGGCGACCAGGAGCGCTTGCAGGCTGATCAGCGCGCTGATGGCAAGTCCGAGCAAAGTGACGATCATTGACAGCGCAATCACATCCCGCGCGGTAACCTGCCCGGACGGCAATGGCCTGTTGGGCATGTTGATCCGGTCGACTTCCAGGTCGAAATAGTCGTTGAGGATGAGCGTCGCTGCCGAGATGAAGAAGACGCTCAGAAATCCCAGGAGGAGTTGATCGACCGTGGGGAACCGGCCCAACGCTAACAATGCCCCCATCATTACGCATATTCCCGCGGAAAACGGGAGTTCGAAGCGGAACAGGCGCAAGAGACCGCGCAGCTTTGTCGTCGACATTGACAGCTTATTCGCCGGAGCGAAAATCCTTGACGGCCTCGTGGGTGAGCGTGAAGCTGCTGAACCGCGCCGAGCACCCGCCGACGAACGGCGCTTGCGCGTGGATACCCACCATAACCGTGGGCGGCAGCACCAGCCCGAACGTCCGCACGAAGCGCCATTTTGCGCCGTCCACGCTGTAGTGCATGGCGAAGACGTCGCCGGCGCGCGTCAGGCGCAGATAGCACTCGGGCTTATCTAGTAACTCGTTGTTAGCATCGTCGGACCACGGATTGGTGACGACGGACACCGCCGCGACGTCGCCGATGGGGCTGCGCTCCAGGCACAGCTTGGCCCACTGCGTCGCGCTGGCCCGCACGGTGATCGCTGCCGCGTCACCAAAGCCGATGAGATGGGCACGTGTGTGCGTGACTGCTGTGAAGTCCCCGGTCACGTTGACGTAGAGCAGGCACGCGTTGTCGCTCGGTGCGCGCAGATACCCGCGGAAGAAGTCGGTCTTGGCTGCCGGGGTAATGGTCAACCCGTTCGCGTCGAAGCGCCATTCGGGCGGTTCCTGAAACCACGTCAATCCATTGGTAAGTTTTTTGTCGTGACAACCATCGAAAAGATTCATCGTAACCTCCGAAAATAAGCAATCAGCGATCAGCTATCAGCTTTCGGCCAGAAAGCTGACGGCTATATCTCAATGCCCAGCTTGGCGGCAAGTTCGCTGGCGCGGGGATCGAAGAGAATCGTCCCATCGGGGAAGGCGATGGTGGGCACGATCCAACAGCCATCGTGGACTTCATCGCAATAGGCGCAGGCATCGGCGTCTTGCTCGATGTCGATGTAAGCGTAGGCGACGCCGTGTTGGTCGAGGAAGCGCCGCGCCCGGCGCACATCGGGGCACCAGCGCGTTCCATAAACGGTCAGTTCAGTGTGTTCTCTTGTCATAGTCTGTCCTGGTTTGATTGTAGATTTTTGATTCTGTATCTGCGAGCGTTATTCGCTCATTCGCTGATTCTCCCATTCTCCTACACGTGATCCAGCGGCGGTACGTAAATCGGAACCGGCAACAGGGTGAGTAAGCCTTGTGGCAAGCGCTTCGCCTCTGGAACCGCTGGCCCGCCAAAAAACAGCCGCGCCGCGGTGATGGGGGTGAGTTCCACGTAGGATTCCGCACTCTGACCGGCCTGAATTGTCACCTCACCATCTTGTACGGCGATGGTGGTGACTGGCGTGCGGTCGTGCTCGCGCATCCCAATGGCGACGGCGAAATCGCGGAGGCTGGCGGCGCGACGTTGCATGAAGGGTTGGGCGGCCTGTAGCAGCGCTGTCAGGTCGTTGATGCGGTACATCCCGCTGTAACCGGTCGACCAATAGTGCGTGTACGGCATCATGCGCGCCAGGCGATCTTCATCCCAGGGCGACATATCCACAGTTGCCCGGTCGCCGTGATTCCACGCAATGATGGCGTGGATCATCTCCGCCTCTTCGCCCGAAGCCGATACGATTTCGATGATCCTGACGTGACCGCGCTCCTGTCCGTCGGCGATGGCGTACCCATCCTCGTTGATCCAGACGCGCAGATCTCGCCGGTGCAGCAGCGCGTCCAGGCGCGGGCGGCGCACGTGGCAAGCGGGCAATGTCATCAATCCCGCGATGTGATCTTTCGCGTCCCACGGTACTACTTCTTCTACCGGAACACGGGAAACTTCAGTGCGTCCCAGTGACCGGCGCGAGAAGCTCAGGCGATAGACCAGCGAGGCGACTTCCCACCCGAAAGTGTTGTAGCGCTGCCGGTCGCCGCCGAGCCAGGACGCCGGATACCCCTTGGCGCGCATCTCGTCGATGGCGTGATACAGCAGTTGGGTCATATAGCCTCTCCCCCTGGCCTCCATCGCCGTCGAGACGGCGCCGATGCCACCGAGCGTCAGCGGGACGCCCGCCGTGACCACTTCGATGGGATAGACGCCCACGTGGGAGACGATTTTGCCGTCTTCTTCCATGACGTAGCCCCAGGAGCACACCTCGGGGATGGGTTCGTAGATGTGGGGGCCGAAGCCCCGGAAGAAATTCACCGAATGGCCGAACGCACGCTCGACATAGCGCATAAAGTCTTCGAATTCCTCAACGCGAAGGGTACGTATTTTTGTCGTCATAAGCTCCTCAGTCGGATAGTCTTTAGTCAAGTCGTCGTTAGCCGAGTGCAATGTGCGTGAAACTTCTCAAAGGGAATGGATGTGACCAAATCTATTGTACTTCGTTATGCCTTGAGGCGCAATAAGCGCTTGACCCAGATGTTGCCTGGATCGCGAAATGCGAGTACAATTTCAGAACTCACGCAAACAAAAGGGCCTTCGTATCTATTCAGACCGGTAACCCTTGCGAACAGTTATGGGCTTCCTCTGTGTTCTCAGTGACTCTGTATCGAAGGGGGGATCATGAAAGAATCCTGCAGAAACATCCGCATTTTCGCGATTTTGGTTCTGTTGAGCCTGGGGAGGCTCGCATGTGGTCCGATCTCTAGCACGCCGAAGGTAGTGACATCTCCTTCACCGCCATCCGCCAGTGCAACACCTACCATCCAACAACCGACGCCGATATCGACATCGCCTCCGCCGACCGCAACATTTACGCCCACAGCGACGCAGCCACCCCCAACACCGCAGCCGCCAACGCCCACTACGCAGCCTACACCTTCACCGGCGGTTTTAGAAGGGCCGCTCATGTCCTACGATGGCATCGACTTTGCCGTCGCTCCCGACTTGGCCGAAAGGGTGTGGGTCACGACTGCAACGGACACACTTGGGTACATGGAATTCTCTTTTGGGGAAGGACCTTGCCGGGAAGTGGGGTGTATGACGGTGTACCCCGTGGGAGCATACAGGGAAGCGATTCCGCTTGGCGCAGACATTATCGACGGGTTGCAGTCAGCCATTGCGACACAGTCAGACAGCTATTTCCCGGTGCTGATGGCCCACATCCTTTTGCGCGCGCAAACCAAACACGTGCGCTTTTCCAATGGGGCGGGGATCCGGGCGGTCGTGATGAAGGGGCAGGATACCGTTCTGGCCAACAACGAATCCATTGTGTATGAATTCCACGGGTTGACCGACGACGGCCAATACTACGTGGCAATCACGTTCCCGATCGATGCGTCGATCCTGCTCAGCACCCTCGATCCGGCGGAGAACACCAACGAAGCGGCGATCCCTGTGCCGGAACTGCCTACAGATAGTGTACAACTTGGCGCGACGATGCGCGAATACAACCAGGAGGCACAACGCCAGCTCGACATGCTCGATAGTTCCGGCTTTACACCCAACTTGGACGTGCTCGACATGCTCGTGAGTTCTCTGCGTGTTCTGCCTTCAGTCAAGCTCCCTTCGGCCACAGGCGACATTGGATTCCTGGATGTCGATATTGATTATCGCGGCACCTGGTATCGCGAGACGTTCAGCTATACACGGGAGGCGGAGAATATCGCCCACTTCGTCATCGTGATGCCGGAGAGCCAGGTCGACCGGGCCACCGCCGATCAGATCTTCAGCAGCATCGACTTTGCGCTCCTCCCGGATATTCTGACCATCCGCGAAGATCGCAGCGAATTCGCCTGGGCTTTGGATTACCTGCATAAGGCACCCGGTGGACATTTCCGCGGCCAGTTTGAACCCGGCGCGTATGACGTGGCCGCGGCGTTCGTCGCAGCGCCCCTCAGCAAAGAGGAGGCCGGACAGCCGGACGACGTGATCTTGTACGCCGGTATGACAGGCGGCGGCGCGTCCACCGATTATTGGAAGATCCAGATCGCACCTGGGGAGAATGCCATCGTCGTGAGCCTGACCGATAGAGACGGCTGGGCTTGTCCGTGGTTGTACGTGTACGACGGGCGCGCTTTTGAGAGGAGAACCGAAATCCTCAGAAACGTGCGTGGAAACCAGAACGAGCGCATCGAAGTCAGCGCCATTGGGCTGGTCGAAGTCGTGGATGGGGCTATCACTCTGCGGATAGCCGAAGAGAAGGACGAACTCACGTTCATCGACGAATTCTACATTCTCGTCGATGGCGCCAAGGTGCAAGCAGAGACGGATTCTGGCGCGGCAGCCAGCGTCGTCGCAAAAGACGGAGATTACCTGACCCTTGCCAAAGGCGATTCCCAGGAATTTCGTTTCAGACTGCCTGACACCTTCATCGCCAAGCGGCGGGTCGCTGTGTCTGTCGTCGTCTCGGGCTTTTACGTGCCGTTGGAGTGATGCAGGAGGTTTAGATTAGCCTTGCGAAGGTGTGCGAACGGAACTGCTTGCAGTCTCAGTAGATCACAAATTGTCACCCCGAACGCAGTGAGGGGTCTCGTTCTATAGTCAAACGAGATTCCTCACTTCGCTGCGCTCCGTTCGGAATGACAATTTGGGCCGGCTGTGTGTCTCGTGTCAAGTCATACCTTTACGAAATTTCGATCTACTGAGTCTGGTTCGCCGAAACCTCGCAAGGCTTTCCTGGCGCAACTAAACGCGCCGGCCGCCTTTCAGTTCGCCTTGCAGGGATGCCAATCCGGCTAAGTCTCCGGCAGCGGCCAAGGCGGCCTGCTCGGGCCAGGTGGTGGGGTCGGCGATGCGGAGGTTGGCGGCCGAGAGAATCTCGCGCAGTTGCTCGGCACTGGCGGCGGCTAACTGGGCGAAGGTGGTGATGCCTGCGTCCTGGAGCAAGCTCGATATCTTCGGGCCGATGCCCTCGATGCGCTTCAGGTCGTCCGGGGGCGTAGGCTCAGGTGTTTCCGGCTCTGGGATTTCTTTGATGTCAGCGACAGGCTGGGCCGGGGCTGTGTCGGCGGGCGTGGTTTCGATCTTGAGCACAATCCGTGGCGTTGTACGTTGTGGCGCGGGCGCAGATTCTGTGATCGCAGATTCTGCGACCTTGACACGCTTCCGCAGCCAGTATAGCCACGCGCCTAGCAATGCGAACATCAATACAAGGGTGAATACTCTCATCATTCGGCGTAACATCGGTTTTCCCTCCTTTTCCCAAGCCTCGCGAAGGCTTAGGCGAAAGAAATTGCTGGTAACTTAGTCTCTAGGCCTTTGCAAGGCCTAAGGCGTTGGCAAGATAAAAGATAATGCGGCGTCCAGTACGTCAGGGATGTTCATTGCTGGAGAAGGATACACGTGATCGTCGTTATCATGACGATGATCAGGAAATGTGGCGACATTGGGATAGTGCGGAACGTTATCCCAACGGCAAATCAGTTGCCCGCTTGCGGTTTGTAAGTGATAGCGATACTTGACTCGGGTCAAGACAGGCTCGGTGATGATATATTCGGCAATATGCAGTGTAAAGCCTTTTAGCAGTGTAAGTATGCCTCGTACATAGCACTCATTGACATCAATATCCTCGAATCGTATTTCCGAGGCGATGACGTGCGGAGCGGCGTGAATGGCTTCCAGCAGACCTACGTAGTAGGTACGCGCGTTCAAACATGGACCTCGGATAAGATGTGAAAACGCTGTTGCCATAAATCCAGGCCGCGCTTGGCCGCATACCAATCAAAGTACACCACATCGTCTCCCAGTTCGCCAGACTCAAACTGCTGTAAAAAACTATCAGATGTCATGTGATGTTGTTGTTCAAAAGCCTGGCATAACCGCCCGAAATAGATGCGGCGCGTTTCAGCCAACTTTGCTTCTTGAAGCAGGGCATCACTTAACACCTTGCGAACCTCTGCGCTGCTGTGCGCGGCAGAAAACTTCATCTTAAGTGCAATTTCTTCCATTTCACTTGACCTTTTTAGGATGAATTTATGTTCCTATTCACAGTATACTATAGTTCGGGGTTGTGGGCAACGAAATTATTGCAGCAAAAGTATCGCGAAGGTTCGCAGGGCTTTCATAGTAAATCACGATTGAATCAACGCCTTAACTCTCTCTTCCGCTTGCTGTACCTCCTCCGGTGCAAGCGCGCCGATTTCGAATTCAGCCACGAATTTCTCGCCGGGCGGTAACACTTTGACGTAGCCCTTTGCCTTCTCCGCGAGGTAGCCTTCCGGCTCGCACGTCCCGGCCTCGACCAGAGCGATGGCATCCTGATCGGGCGTGCGCGAAATCCAGCGCGTGGCCTTTGGCAGTTGCGATGGGCGATGGCGGATGACATCGGCGTTGCCGTCGGGATGGATCTGCATCGAGTGCGCCCAACCGTTCTCGTCGGCCAGGTAGTCGATGAAGAAAACGCCTTCAGGATCGAAGGCCAGGTCCGGTGTGAGGACGTGGTGCTTGGCGGGATTGTCGCGCAGTTCGGCGAGAAATTCGGCGTAGCCCGGCCCCGGCTTGATGTGGCTGGGAATGCTCGCACGCACGCGGACGTGTTCCGGCGTGGGGATCGCGCTGTAGACCAGCCGACCGTTGTCCACCGGCTTGAAGTTGACGTGCGCCAGGTAGAGCAGTTCCTGTCCGGAGTTCTTGAGGTTAGTGATGGTCATTGTCACGTTGAACAGCGTCGATCCGGCGTAGAGCTTGACCAGTGGTTCAGCCAGATAGTTGTGCGCGAAGGCGACGGTGTGCCGGTACTGCCCGCCCATGCCAATGTACGCGCCTTTCGCGTCCTCGCCGGTGATGATGGTGGCGGTCTCGTAGGGCGCGTTGGGCAATTCGCCGTGCAGCGGGTGCGTGTCCTGCGGCGATGGCCCGCCGACGCCGGTGATCCCGCAGTGCTGCATAAAGCCGCCGAACGTCTCCAGGAATGGGCGGTTGGGATAGGGCTGCGTGAACATCGACTTCATCGTCAAGTTGCGGCCGTTGAACGTCGCCGACCAGACCTGCTGGCCCTGGAACGGCAGCAGCACGAGTTCCCCCGCGTCGCTGGTGAGCCGCAAGCCGCATACCCCGCTCGGAAAGCGAAAGGTCGAGGCGGCCAACTTGCCGTACTCGACGAGAGTTCTTTCCTGTGGAAAAAAATAGTCGGATGAAAGATGGATGATAGTTTCGGTTGCCTTCATAATGCCTCCTGCAGTTATCGAATCCATTGGATCGATAGAAAGCTATCCAATGACGCAAACTCAGGGTCGCCAGTCACAAGTGTGGCTTTTTCTTGCATTGCTAGTGCGGCAGCAAAGGCGTCCGCATAGTCAAGAACGTGATCAGCTTTTATGTGCGCTGCTGTGAGAGTAAGGTTGCGTTCAATTGGAATGATTTTGACCTGTGTGGCTTCCAGGTTACCTAAAACTTGGTAAACTCGTCCTACACCCCATCGCCGTTCGACGATGTAGGCTACTTCACCGACGTTCACCCAAGTCATCAGTGTTTGCGCAGTACCTTCTTGTGTCTGCCGCATAATCTCAGAGACCTGGTCACTTCCTGCCTCTTGCCCCAGTAATGCAAGGATAGCGAAGCTGTCGAGAACGTAAATCTTACTCATATGAACCTTCTTCTCTGGTGCGTTCCCCAGCATGTTCTACGAGCAAATCTTCAGTAAGCGATGGGCCGTCTTTGAGCATACCGTGGAGTGCTTTGGCTGGGTCATCGGATAGAGGAACCAGAGCCAGAGCATTGTTGTACTCTACGACCTGTACTTGTGTTCCTCTTGTCAATTTGTATTTCTCTCGCAGCTCTTTCGGGATCACAACCCATCCCTTTGTGGAAACAGTTGCTGTATGCATTTTTTACCCTCCTGTGGTACATATTCTGTTTATAGTATACCACGAAAATATTCCGGGTGTTACAAAAATCCAAGAGGTATAACTATGAAGTGGCTTAACTCCACAACCGGTCCCACGATTTCTCGTTATCCCACTCGGCGGTCGGCTCGAAGTAGCCGGGCTGGTCGAGGTCGATCTGGGTGCGCAGCATTTCTTCGTTGACGTCGGTGAAGCCCAGGCCGGGCGTCTCCGGCACCTGGATGTAGCCATCCTGGATGAGCGGGTTGGGCAAGCCAACGACGAAGTCGTTCCATTCCGGATGATCGACGGAGTGATTTTCCAGCACGAGGAAGTTCTCCGTCGCCGCCGCGCAGTGGACGGCCGCCAGCGCCGCGATGGGCGAACCGGCCATGTGCATCGCCATCGCAATCCCGTGCTCCTGCGCCAGGTCGCCGATTTTCTTGGTCTCCAGGATGCCGCCCGACGAGGCTAGGTCGGGGTGGATGACCGAGACGGCACGCGCCTTGAACAGCGGCATAAAGCCCTCTTTGAGGTAGATGTCCTCGCCGGTGCAGATAGGCGTTTTGACGGCGCGGGAGAGCGTCACGTACTGGTCGGTGAATTGCCAGGGGAGCATATCCTCGTACCAGGCCAGCGAGAACTGGTCGAGCGCTTGCCCCAGCCGGATGCACGATTCCAGCCCGATGTGGCCGAAGTGATCGATTGCCAGCGGAACTTCGTAACCGACGATGCTGCGCACGTCGGCGATGTATTGGCAGAGCCAGTCGATGCCCTTTTCGGTGATCTGTGTGCCGGTGAAGGGGTGCATGATGTGGAAGCTGTCGATGTTATCGGGGAAGCCGATCAGGGTGTCGGGAACGTTGCGCAGCATATAGATGCCCAAATCCATCTTGAGGAACTTGAAGCCCTGGTTCATCCGTTCCTTGAGGCGTTTCCCCATCGTTGTGCCGTCGGGTTCGCGGTGCGTGTCGCTGTAGCAGAGGATTTTGTCGCGGAACTTGCCGTTGGCGAGCATATAGGCCGGGACGCCGTAGGCCTTGCCTGCAAGGTCCATCAGCGCCATCTCGATCGCGCAGACGCCGCCCGCTTGCCGCGCGTGATGGCCGAATTGCTTGATCTTGCGGAAGACCTTGTCCACATTGCATGGGTTTTCTCCCAGAATGCGGCTTTTGAGCATCAAGGCATAGGTCTTGCTCGCCATGTCGCGCACTTCGCCGTAGCCGGAAATCCCCTGATTCGTGTCGATGCGGATGAGCGTCGCGCGCACGACGCCTTTGAGGTTGACGACGCGCATGTCGGTGATTTTTAGGTTCGAAGGGCGGGAACCTTGGTTGATATATTGCTCGCTGATGGTGGTCATTGTGTTAAGAATCTCCGGGTCTACGCAGATTAGTGGGGTCGCGACGGGCTTTTGTTCCACTTGATTGCCAAAATGCGCCCAAAAGCAAGGTGGGCGTCCCACTTTTGATCAAAAGAGCGGTCAAAATAGGGATCAGCGCTGTTTTTACCCCACAAATATGTGTAGAGCCGAATCTCCTTACGTTTGAATAGGGTACGTGACGCGTGAGACGTGATGCGTAATGAATTCTTGCGTTATGTATGGCGTAACAGACGGTGGCATTTACATTGAAGGGTTTCATCACGTATCACGCATCACGTTTTACGTGAGCTTCTCCCACAGAAAATCGTACGCGCGCCGGCCACTGATCTGATGGCGACCCTCGAAATAGTCGGTTTCCACCTGATCGGCCGCATCGAAGACGCCGTAAACTTCCCGCGCTCTGGCAACGCTCTGCTGCACGGCGGTGATAGGGAAAATCGGGTCCCGGGTTCCGGCTTCGACGAGCAGCGGGCGCGGCGCGATCAGGCCGACCAGATCGTACATCTCGCCGAACTGCCACAGACCGGGAACAAAGTTGCAGGTGCAGTGGTGCATCGCCAGGATGCTGTCTTTAAAGGTGCTGTAGTAGCCGCTGATGACGCATGCCTTAATCCGGGTGTCAGTGCAGGTGGAAAAGAACGTGTGCATCCCGCCGCCGGAGATACCCATCGCGCCCAGGCGGTTGGCGTCTACATCGGATCGTGTTTCGAGGTAGTCGATGAGTTTCCTGGCGTCGTGGGCGCGCAGCCCCGCTGCCGATCCGCCAAGGTGGAAGGCGAGTTTCGCCGTGTGATCGCACGTGGTCGGCGCTTCCTGGCCGATGGTCGCGTTGAGATACGAGAAGTCGGTCTGGCGTTCGCCGAAGCACGAGATCTCCGGCGCGGCGACGACGAATCCGCGACGGCACAGTGCGACGGCGAAGTCCTTGTGGTAGCCGTCGGGCGTGTCGCGTTCGGCGCCGTCTTCCCACAGGCCGACGATGTCCTTCACGCCGTACCCGTGTCCGTGGAAGGCGACGACGACAGGGTGGAGTGCTGGCCCTTGCTTTGGGACGAGGATGTAGACCGGCATCAGCGTGTGCGCCGACGTGCGCAGCAGCCACTTTTCGCGGACGTAATCGCCTTTGTCTACGCTTTCCAGCCGGCGTGGATTGAGCGGTGCGGTGGGAAAGGCGTCGCGCTGCTCTGTTCCGCTGAATCCCAGGGTTTTAGTCAATGCGGCGCGGATTTCGGTTTGCCACGCGTCTGCTTCGGCGCGGTTTTTCGCGTAGAAGCGATAGGGTGCTTTCTCCGGCGCGTAGAGCCGCCACAGCGCGTGGGCGGGTTGCAGTTCGAGTAATTCCTGATGGTCGAGTCTGGCTGTACCCATGCTTACCCCATCGGCACGGCGCGCTGGCAGAGTTGCAGGGCTACGCCCCAGGGATCGCGTAGCATCACGAGCAGCGAACCGTCATCGAGCCTCTGGTTGACCACGAGCGTTGCGCCGTTGGCGAGCAGGTAATCCCGCAAGGCGGCGGCATCCTCCACAGCAAAGGCGACGTGAAAACATAATGGGTCTTGCGTGGCGTAATCTGCGATAGGGGCTGCGGTATTGGAGTAGATTTCCATAACGACGCGCCCGGTGGCGTCGGTGAGGAAGTGCGTGTGCGGTGCGCCTTGAACGGCGCGGACGATCTGCATGTGCAGGTGTTCCACGTACCAGGTAGCCATCGCTGCGGCGTCGGGTACGTTGAGGGCGAAATGTTCGAATTTCATCGCAGTCCTCCTAAAAAAGTCGCGTAGTCGTTAGTCTCTTGGTCTGATAGGCATTGTGGCACATTTTGTGACGAGTGCAAATAGACGCCGTCTAGAATAGACGCACCCTTGCGAAGGTGGGCGAACTCAGTTCGCCTGAACTTCGCAAGGCTTCACTCTGCTTCGAAAAGATGATCATAAAGTGCGGCCTTGGTAAGCATGCAGCAACTCGCGCGCGCTCGGATCACCCGCGATGTTCGCGAGCGTCAATCGTCCTTCTTCAGCGCAGAGTGCATCGTGCTGCGGGGGAATTTCGCGTAGCAAGTATTGCGCGTACTTGGCGAGGCGGAATGGCCCGTGCGCACGCGGCGTCTGGCCTGGCGAAGCCTCCACTGCGACGGAGTACAGTGCCTTCACACTCTGCACCAGATCCGGTAACTCCATTGATGATGCGAAAATGAGGGTGTATAGTACCGGCCGAACAGCTCACCCGCCTCGCAGCCGTGCGCGTCGCTCACGCCGACGATGGGAATCACCTTCCCGCGCGCGCGTGCATCAATTGTAGCGCGCTAGACAAAAAAGAGCAACCCGAACCGTGCCGCGCCATTTTTACGTTCTTGTTGCACGATTGTTATGCTTATGTTATGGAGCTTCGCGGCGGGTATTGTATGATAGAGATGTTGACCGCCAACAACGGACCAGATAGATGACCGTGATCACGAGCGAGGCGAGAGCATGGCTATAAATGAACCGCATTCATATGGCGATAACAAGGAGTTCCCCTTTGACGCGTTGGCGAAGTTTTCTGTGACACAGCCTCTTTCTCCCTGGTCGACGTTAGCGCTATCGGCGGTACGCCAGGCACTCCGCGATGCGGCAGAAGGCGATTACGACGCGCTCCTCTGGATTGTGGGCGAGGGGCGCGCGTGGTTAACCGCGGTGGGTATCTCCGTTGAAGTGGTAGATACGTGGGGTGTTAGATTATGATTGGCTTTTACGATTGTTGACAGAAATTACGATTCCTTTGTTACAACGCGTGTTGCTAGTTTTGTTTTTTTCTTTACAGCGAGCGCAGAAACTTAACCGTTTTTGCGCTTTTTGCGTTTCCGTGCCACGGCGTTGACACTTTTACCGGCACGTCTACAATCAGTGGCGATTAGACTACTTGACCAATGACTATAAAATTTTCGAGGAGGCTAGTATGGCAAAATCAATCACGATCAAGGACGTTAACGTTATCCTGACGCAACCTGCCGGTTCACGGTTGGTGATCGTCAAGGTCATCACGTCGGAGCCGGGGCTGTACGGGTTAGGCTGCGCGACGTTCACGCAGCGTTTCAATGCGGTCGTCGCAGCGCTCGAAAAGCACCTTGTCCCCTTCGCCATTGGGCGGGACGTGGCGCGCATCGAGGAGTTCTGGCAGATGGCGATGGTCCATAGCTACTGGCGCAATGGTCCGGTGCTCAACAACGCCATCTCCGGCATCGATCAGGCGTTGTGGGACATCAAGGGGAAGCTGGCGAATATGCCAGTCTACGATCTGCTGGGTGGAAAGTGCCGCGAGGGCGTGGCGGTTTACACCCACGCGGATGGTCGTTCGCCGGAAGAGGTCACAGACAACGTCAGGAAGTTTATGGAACAAGGCTACCGCTACGTTCGCATCCAGATGGGGGGCTACGGCGGGCGCGGAGATACGATGGTCAAGCCCGAGGGCGCGCCCGAAGGTGCGTACTATGATCCGCGCGCGTATTGCCGCAACATGCTGCGGATGATGGCGCACGTGCGCCAGGAAGTCGGCGACGAAGTCGAGTTACTGCACGACGTCCACGAACGTTTGCAACCCATCGACGCGGTGCGCTTTGCTAAGGATGTGGAGCAGTTCAATCTCTTCTTCCTGGAAGATGACCTTGCCCCGGAGGACATCGCCTACTTCCGCCAGATCCGCCAGCAGTGCGCGACCCGCATCGCGATGGGCGAGTTGTTCAACAGCCCGCACGAGTGGCAACCGCTCGTCGAAGAGCGCCTCATCGACTTCCTGCGGATGCACGTCAGCCAGATGGGCGGGATCACGCCCGCGCGCGCTGTGGCGTTGTTCGCCAATATGTATGGTGTGAAGACCGCGTGGCATGGCCCAGGCGATACCTCGCCGGTGGGACACGCGGCGAACCTGCACCTCGACCTGTGGGCGCCTAACTTTGGCATCCAGGAATGGTGCCGCTTCCCGGAGCACGTCTACGAGATGTTCCCCGGTCTGCCCGAAGTGCGCAACGGCTATATGTACCCGAACGACAAACCTGGTCTGGGCATCGACATCGACGAAGACTTGGCGGCGAAGTATCCCTGCCAGGACACCGTCGAGTGGTGGACGCAGGCCCGCTGGCCCGACGGCAGCCCGGCGAGGCCGTAATGTGAAGCGTGATGCGTGAAACGGAAATGCTTATTCACGCATCACGCCGACAGCTTTATCTCAATTCTATGTTCCTGTAGAACGTGTTCAGCGTGCAATAGAAGTTTGCGGTGTGCGAAGCAGAAGCCATTTGACATCAACACATTTGGGCACATAATAACATCAGAGATTGGCACATAACTTTCATAGTTTGTGATGTTTCAGCTAAGTGAATGATAGAAGGGGGAGACATGAAATTCCGAAAACTGAGTATCTTGATGGTATTGACGGCTGTGCTGGTGACAAGCTTGGCGACGGGTTGTCAATCGCGGTCGCAGAAGATCGTCGTGGCAACGGATGCGACGTGGCCGCCGATGGAGTATGTGGATGAAAATAAGGAAATCGTCGGATTCGATATCGATCTGATGAATGCCATCGCCAAGGAAGCTGGCCTGGAGGTTGAGTACCGTAACGTGGCGTGGGATGGCATTTTTGCTGGCCTTGCTGCGGGAGAGTATGACGCCGTGATTTCGTCCGTGACGATCACCGATGAGCGGCGGGCGCAGTACGACTTCTCCGAGCCTTACATCAACGCCGGACAGATCGTTGTGGTACGGACCGACAGCGACATCACCGGGCCGGATACGTTGACCGGGCATGCTGTCGGCGCGCAGCTTAGTACGACTGGCGCGTTCGCCGTCCAGGAAATGGCGGGTGTCACACTGAAGGAGTACGACGAGGTTGGTCTGGCCTTCGAGGATCTTGTGGCTGGGCGCATCGATGCCGTGGTCTGCGATACACCGGTAGCGGCAGACTTCGCGCTGCAACGCGAGGAGTACAGCGCAAAACTGAAGATCGTCGGCGATTCGTTCACCGAGGAGTACTACGGAATCCTCGTGCAGAAAGGCAATGCTGACCTGCTTTCGAAGATTAACGAGGGCCTCGTTGCAGTGCAGGACAAAGGTATCGACAAAGAGCTAGAAGAAGAGTGGTTGCGGTAACTATCGCGTTTGTGCTGATCTCTGCCAGAAGTAGTGTTAGTCCCAAAAGTTAGTTGATCGACAGAGAACACGGAATCCCTTTCCGTGTTCTCTGTGATTATTTTCCAGCCAATTACTGATCGGGTCATAAAAACTAAAGCTATTCGGTATTTCACAGGCGTGTAAGCGTGCACTAAATTATGACTGGGTCAATAAACGGAGTTCGGCAGGGTGTATCAACTTTCAACCTGTAACGTGTAACCTGCAACTCTTTTAAAGGGAGGTCTATATGAAAGCCGAATCACGTACCGAGCCCGAAGCCCATCCACGTATTTGGCAACAGGATGACAGCGCCATGATTCCCCGCGAGCGCAGCTTGATGATTGCCTGGTGGATTGCCATTGTTGCGGCCGTCGTCTTCATCGTCGGGGCGGCGGTGCTTAAGCCCGAACCTTACTGGGAAATTGTCGGCTTTATCGGTGATGGATTGGTCATCACGTTCCAGATCACCATTGTGTCGATGACGTTCGCTCTGATTTTGGGCCTGATCGCCGGATTGGGGCGTACTGCGACGAACTCGTTCTTCAACATTCTGGCCTCCTTGTACGTCGAAGTCATTCGCGGTATCCCGTTGCTGGCGCAGTTGTTCTGGATCTATTACGCGATGTCGCGTTTCATCCGTCTGGGGCCGCAGGTCTCTGCCGTCTTGGGGCTCACCATTTGTTATGGCGCGTACATCGGCGAGACGTTCCGGGGCGGGATTCAGTCGATCCCTAAGGGACAGATGGAGGCTGCCCGCGCGTTGGGCCTTACGCGCGCCCAGGCGATGCGCCACGTCATCATCCCGCAGGCGGTGCGCGTCATCTTACCGCCGGTCGGCAACGAGTTTATTGCTATGCTCAAGGATTCGTCGCTGGTCTCCGTCTTGGCAATTTCCGACATGCTGCGGCGTGGTCGGGAGTATGCGTCGCGCACGTTTGCGTACTTCGAGACGTACACGCTGGTGGCCCTGGTTTACCTGCTGGTCACATTGATCTTCTCGCGCGTCGTCTTCTACATCGAGTATGGTATGTCGCGCCAGGACAAGGATCAGCCGGTGACGTTGATGCACCGTCTCGCTGGCGGGGTAGTTGATCTGGTTGTGTTGGATTTCATCGGCTTGATTGTGTTTGGTTTACTCCAATCACTGGCGTTGATTTTTACCGGGTTGCCCGTCATCACAGTTTTGCTGGTTGTTATGCTGGTGCTGAGTTTGATCTACATCTTGTTCTTCTGGACACGCGCAGGACGGACACTGGGCATGATGGCGGTAGGGCTGCAGCTTGGCGATGCGCAGGGCGCGCACCCATCACTGCCACAGGCGCTCAAGCGGTTGCTGTTCTTGATTCTGCCCCTGCCGGGACTGAGCTTGCTGTGGATGCTATGGTCGCCCACGGGCGAACCGTTGAATGACCGCTTCGCGCGAACCCACGTTACCAGAGATTGAAGGGGGATAGAATGAGCACAACGCCGATCGTTCAGATTCGGAATTTGCACAAACATTTTGGTCGCGTGCACGCGCTCAACGACGTGAGCCTGGACGTGGAACGCGGGGAAGTCGTCGTCATTATTGGCCCGAGTGGTTCGGGTAAATCTACGTTGCTGCGCTGCGTCAACCGCTTGGAAGTGCCTTCCAGCGGCACAGTCAGCATCGATGGCGTGGAGATTCGCGGCGAAGAACGCCAGATCAACCAGATGCGTGCCGAGGTGGGGATGGTGTTCCAGCAGTTCAATCTTTTCCCGCATATGACGGCGACGGAGAACATCATCCTGGGGCCGATGACGGTTCGCAAATGGGAGCGCGAGCGCGCCGTGACGCTGGCCCACGAGCTGCTGGACAAAGTCGGCATCCCCGAAAAGGCCGACGTTTACCCGGAGCAACTCTCCGGCGGGCAACAGCAGCGCGTCGCCATTGCGCGGTCGCTGGCGATGGAGCCGAAGATCATGCTCTTCGACGAGCCAACCTCCGCCCTCGATCCGGAGATGATCAAAGAAGTGCTCGACGTGATGCTCGATCTGGCTAAAGAGGGTATGACAATGATGGTGGTTTCGCACGAGATGGGCTTTGCCCGCAATGCCGCCAAACGCATCGTCTTCATGGACCAGGGCCAGATCATCGAAATCACCACACCTGAACTGCTCTACACCGCGCCGCAGCACGAGCGGACGAAACGCTTCTTGAGCCAAATTCTGCATTGAGTTGAAAGTTGCGAGTTGAAAGTTGGAAGTTCAAAAACTATGACTAGCCGTGAACGCGTGATTCGCGCCTTACGCTTCGAGCACCCTGACCGCGCACCGCGTCACCTGTGGACGCTGCCCGGCGTGTCGATGTTTCGCGCCGACGAGTTGGCGGCGCTGCGCGCCCGTTTCCCGGAGGACATCGCCGGGCCGGACGTGCGTTATGGGCGCGCCGATCGCGCACACGGCGTCCCCAATCAGGTGGGCGTGTATACCGACGAGTGGGGCTGCGTGTGGGAAGTGCTCGAACCCGGCGTTATCGGCGAGGTCAAGAGCGCGCCGCTGGACGATTGGGCCGCACTGGCACACTATCGCCCACCTGACGAGATCCTGGACGACGCCGACTTCAGCCGTGTCAATGCGAGCTGCGCGCGGAGCGAGACGTTCATCCTCGCGGGAACCACCGTGCGGCCTTTCGAACGGATGCAGTTCATCCG
>JBNGDO010000052.1:0-24731 GCA_049975385.1 Anaerolineae bacterium
AGCGTCGTGATGAACCACGGGCGCGCCATGATCGCCCATCCCAAAGCGACGTGGGGCCACACCGAAGGCAATCCCATCTGGGAAGAGATGCGCGAGGTGGCGCTGATGACGCATCCGACGTTCCTGCTCAACGTCACGATCAACGCTGCCGGGCAGATGACGGGCATCTTTGCCGGGGAGATGCTCGCGGCGCACGCGGCAGGTTGCGCCTTTGCGCGCGAACACGCGATGGTTCCCGTAAATGCGCCCTACGACGTCGTCGTGACGACCAACGGCGGCTATCCGCTCGACCAGAATCTCTACCAGACGGTGAAGGGCATCAGCGCCGCCAATGAGATCGTGCGGAAGGGTGGGGCGATCGTCGTGGCAACGGCGTGCGAGGACGGCATCCCCGACCACGGGCGCTACGCCGCATTGCTGGCGGAGGGCGGTTCGCCGCAGGGCGTGCTGGATATGCTGGCCCGTCCGGGATTCACCGCGCCGGATCAGTGGCAGGTGCAGGTACAGGCACAAATCCAGCAGCGAGCCGAGGTCTACATCTACAGCGATGGGTTGACCGAGGCGCAAATCCGCGCGGCGTTGTTCCTACCGTGTCGCGATGTTGGGGAGACGGTGGTGGCACTACAGAAGCAGTACGGCCCCCAGGTGCGCATCTGCGTCATGCCTGAAGGACCGTATTGCAACGCTTACGTGAAAACGTAAATCGCACATAGTATAAGCACTGCCCTCGTCAATGGCTCCAAGGGGATCGCCAGATTCCCGACTCCCGCGCATAGCCGGGGATCTGACGATCCCCTCTGAGCGTCGCTATCTGAGGAGGAATGCATGCCCGGTGAGGTTAGAGCATGGCTGCGAGTAACAGGATGCCCGCTTCCGTGCCCAGTACATAACTAAAGAGACGCCACGAGCCGGGTGTGTTGAAGTGTCGCAGATGATACTCCAGGCCGCCGATGACCGTGGCGACGATGAGCAGTGAACCGGGCAAAATCACGATCTGGCGCAACGCCACCGCGCTGTAATAGGCTTTTCCATATTGCCCGCCCCCGGCCCAAAAGGCCGCGTAGATGGCTGTCGCCACATCGGCAGCGCCATTGAGCGCAAACAGCGCCAGAACGCCGCAAGCGATCCACAAAACGGTAGCCAATCCCTTGAGAACGATGGGCCTGTTGAAGAAATGCGTTTTTGTCATTGTCGGGTAGTCCTTAGTCAGATCGTCCTAAGTCTGGTACTCATTGCGTCCAACGTCGTCATCTATATTCTATATCACTGTTGAGGTTTGATGCTTATGGCTCGCAGTCCAGGGGCAGCCATTCTTCAGCGCCGGCAACGAGGCTACCGCTGATTCCAAGATAATCAGCCGGATTCCGACGATCAATCTGTAGCATCACTTGAGCCAGGGATAGGTCATTTTCCGTGTCGCGCCAGACTAGCGCGGCAGGAAATGTCCCATCTTGCAGTGTGGGAACCACGGCGAAGTGTAGGTGCATCCAGTCGTAGTGGAAGCTTCCCTGGTAACCGAGCAATTCCCCTGCCTTGACGGAGATGTCGGTGCTGCCGGGAGGGAAGGCCGCGCTGACATAACTCTCCCCTCCATCCCGCGAGGCCATTCCCCCGTAGAAGGCCCACACCTGCTGCCCAGGTTCCAGGGGATCATCGTGCAGGATGGCGACGGCATCGGGCCAGTCCGCGCGTCGCATCAGCAGTCCATCAGCCACGGCGTAGACCGGGACCGTGTTGTCGTAGCCTACGCCCATCAGTGAGATCGTCTTGTTGTACCACCGTAGCCCCAATGCTCCTGAGGTGGGGAAGGGCCAGGCTGCTCCGGGGCACGCGCCTTTCACGGGCGGGTTGATCGCGGTGGTGCCACGTGGACGGAAGAGGATCGTGTCGGCCTCGAAGCCGCTGGCGACGTAATGCTCCTGGATAACGTCGAGCATCTCCGGCGACCAGCGCTCTTTGTAGACGGGATAACCGCGAAAATGGTGAATCAGGATCAGCGGGAAGGTCTCCGCGCGGATGGCCTCCAGGAATGGCGTTTGATCCCACAGCCCCGTGTTCGCCAGTTGGGTCACCTCGAAGGGCTGGATGTAGAGTGCTCTACCGTCCAGGGTGAGCATCCCCATATACTCGTCGGCCAGTATCGGCCCGGCGGTTTCCGCGACCAATTCGCGCAACTCGCGTAGGCTTGGTTGGGGGGAAGCGCGGTACTTGAACTCCTGGACGGGATTCCGCAGCGTGAATCGCATCAGCATCCCTACCTGCACCGCTAGCAGGATCAATACGACGCTCCGAACAAGTGGTGAAACCCACGCCGGGCCGGGCGATCCGGCGTCTTCGCGCCAGACTTTACCGCTCCACGCCAAGACCGTCCCGGCGACCAGGGCTAGCGCAGCGCAGAGTTCCAGCAGGTAGTTGACGTTCGAACCGATTTTACCGATGGTGCCCGCCGAGAGCAGCGCGCCCGCCAGGTAAGGAATCACCATCGGCCAACCATTGGCCCCACCGAGCTTGCCTCGCGTGCGAGCCGGAATCAAGAAGGCCAGCACGGCGCAGAAAGCGAGGAGGATGGGGGCCAGTCCGCGTAGCTCTCGCGCGTAACGCGTCACCGTATCGACGTTGAACGGGTTGACGTTGGCGGTAACGATGTTGAAGAAGAAGCCCCCGCCGGTCGCTAGGTTCAGGATCACGAAGAGGGCCAGACCGGCAGCCCCCACGATTCCCACCAGGGCGAACGCGGCGCGCCAGCCACTTCGCGCCCACACCCAGACGAAGGCGGCCAGCGGCGCGGCCAATCCATACGATTGCCGGGTGTAGACGGCGGCAGTGAGCAAAGCCGCTGTTCCCATCAGCGCACGGTTGTCCAGTGGCCAACGCGCGATCACGTAGAGTGCGGCAGTACTCAGAGCCAGCGCCAGCAGGTCGATGCGGGCCAGCTTAGCCCAACCGGCGACATAAGGGAACGCCAGGAAGAGCACGGCGGTGAGTCGCGCGGCGAAGCGGTCGCGGTTTTTTGAACCGTGGTTCTTCGAACCGTGGCTCTGCGAGTCTTGGCTTTGCGCGTAGACTATCCCCCCAAGGAAACAGGCCGTCGCCAGCGCACTCGCGATTGAAATCAGGCGTCCCGCCCAGAAGTTGGGGCCGAAGAGGGCGATGAAAGGCGTCATCGCCAGGACGTAGAGCGGCGGGTAGTTGGTGATGGTATAGGGCGGTGTGTCGAGGTTTGCACGGTAGATTGTGCCCCCTTCGGCCAGGCGCATGGCTTGATCTACCAAGGGCGCTTCTCCATAGTCTAACGGATAGGGATAGAGAAGCGCCAGAACAGCGTGGATGCCATAGATGATGAGCGCCACGGCGAAAACGACGGTGACGAGCGTGCGTGCCCCGGCCTCCAGATAGGTGGCGAAAGTTTCTGATTCTGTTGTAGGTCGTTCCATCCGGTATTTGCTCGGTTTGTCCTGTTGTGATGACAGTGTGCGGCTTCAAACCGTTCCTAGAGCTGACGGTGATCTACCGCACCGCTCGCTCTAGAGAAAGCAGCTCACAATCATTGATAGTTGCGCAATACAAGTGGGAGGTAGATGGTATTGATTGAAGGTTCACCAATGCCCACAGGACGTGTTTCAGACCAGGTCCCGATGGACAGCGTCTCGGTCAACATAGTCTGCGTCCATTCGCCCGGTAGAACTTCAAACACCTTGGTGAGTGTTAACGGCCGTGTGATCACGGCTGGAACATCCCAGCGCAACAAGCCTGCGTCGAGGTCGTAGTATTCGGGTGTAGTTAGAACGTTGGCATCGTTGAACTGTCTCCCGCCCCAAACCCACAGACCCGGCCGTCCCACACCGTCTCCGGCTGGGATGAAAGCCCCAGCGTGGTTGCGCCGTGCCTGGTTCAGGTTGGGGAAGGACTCGTCCCAGCTATCCGCTTCGATATCGTAGCGCAGCGACGTGGTGTACTCGGAAGGCCATTGCCCACACCCGGCGACAATGACCGATCCGGCCAGGCGATTAGATGCGTCCGTATCGAGACCAAAGGCTTGCATCTCGCCACAGGCAACGGGCATATCGGCTACGCCCATATCGTCCCAAGCTACAGGATTGGCCGTGTCTAGCTTCTCGGTGATGGTCAACGGGATGAGGCTCGGACTTGTGAAGTCGTCGCCGCCTATCGCGTAGATGACGCCGTCCGCCACTGCCGTCCCGATGTAGCTGCGCGCCTGGTTTAGCGATGGGCCAACCGTCCAGCGGGAACCGGCAGGCGCGGTGATGTCGAAGATATAGGTATCAGGAATCATAGTGACAGCATCAAATCCGCCAAAGACGTAAGCGACGTTATCCACCACGGCCACGCCACCCGGTGACGTCGCCACCGGATAGGGATCGGAGGAGAAGACGACAGTTGCAGCGCTGACCGGGTAGAAGCCCTGTACTACGTCTGTCACGACGCCGCCAGCCTGTCGTCCACCAAATATAACCAACACCTCGTCGCCACCGCTATCTGTGAGACGAGCGATGTTGTAGTTGGAGACCGGATAGGGCATATCCACGCCAGTGTCGGTGTAGATGCCAGTTGCCGGATCGAATTCCCAAATCCGGCCGCTAGTATCATCATTTGCGAGACGCCCTCCCAGCATATAGACGTGTCCTGTAGCGTTGGAGTACTCAGCGTCAAAACGCTTGTACTCGAAGGGCGCGACAGGCGCTTCTACCCACGGGTAAGGTGTCACCGTTCCAACCGGCGGTGCGATCTCGTAGTCAAGCAACGTGAGGCGATCGATATCCCATGCTTCAAACAGTGTGAAGGCCGAGCCGGTGGAGACCACGTCCGTCACGGTGACGAGATCGCCACTTTCAGCGCTCACAAACAGCCCCGGTGCCCAGGAGTGGTCGTTAACCTGCTTCTCCCAATCAGGCAGTGGCACTTCGAAGGCGCTGGTGGCGGCGAGGACGAAGCCGTGGTCGTCTAATTGTGCCGTGTTGGTCACCTGTTCCCCCGCACCGGCTGTGACCTGTGCATTGAAGGTGATGGTCGCGATGGAGGGAATCTCGACACACGGCTCTGAGGGGCGGTAGTGGCTCGTGTCCGTAAACCCTGATCCGGACGTCAATCCGCTCACTGACCAGATTTCGCCGCCGGATTTGGCCGTGGTGCAGAAGCTGCCATTGTAGGCCGACAACGCCTCCGGCAATGGATCGCTGATATCTGTCCAGGTGTCACCATACCAGTTCGTGTAGTCGAGGCGTTCGGTCAGCGTCACTGCGTCGAAAGGTCCGCCGCCGTCTGCGTCACCGCCGATGGCGTAGAGGTACTGATCGGTTGCTGCTAACACGAAGTCACCGCGACCGCTGATGAAGGTTGGGCCGATGTCCCAGTAATTATAGGCCATGTTGTAGCGTTGGGTTGTCGTGATATTGTGCACGACGCTATCTCCCCAACCGCCGACAACGTACAGGTATTGATCCACCTGGGTCCAACCAGGCGCTGATGTCGCCGTCGGCATCGTCGCGCCGTCAGTAATCCAGGTTCCCGCTGCGATATTGTAGATATCCACTTCATCAGATTGCTCGCCGAAGCTGAAATTGTTATCGCCGCCAGCGAGGAAGAGCTGCCCATTCCAGGCCCCCATTGCTGCACCCCAGACGCCGCGCGGCAGACTAGGACCTGCTGTCCAGGTATCGTAGACGATATCGTAAATGTAAAACTGATTGCCCCCGCCGCCGCCAGCCACGTAGATGTGTCCCTGATAACATACCGCCGACGGACCTTCGCTCGCTTCTGGGATTGGCGCGAGTTCTGTCCACACATCCGTGTCGGCGTCATAGCGCCATACCTTTTCGGTGACCGTGTAATCGAAAACACCGGAAATGATGTAGAAGCGGTTCGGCTCGCCAGGACATTGCGCTGACGCGTAGCGCACCGCACCTTGCGGAACTGGAGCAGCATTGTACCAGGAGTCGGAAGGCGCGAGCGCGAGCCAGGGCGATGCTGCCGTCAGGAGCTTGGAGGTATTGCGTGCGACAGGGATGATGTGAGAGGTCGTTCCGGCCTCCGGGACGCTCAACGCACGTTGGGTTACAGACGAGGCGGGGTTGTTATACCAGTGAATTGATCGCGTTGCTGAATCATACCATGCATAGCCATAAGAAGCGCTGAGACCATAGGCATATTCTACACCTGATGGCAATGCATCGGTCAACCAAAGCGATCCCATAAGCGGATCCTGACTGTTAATCGTGAGTGTGTAGGTGATAAGCTGACCGTTGTAGGCCACCGCCGGACCATCCTTCGTGAACCCCGGGGGCTGGAGGGCAAGGGTACGCTCCTCCACCGGCATCCCATCGGGAAGGAGTTGCTCGGTGATGATCGCCGGTGTGGCTTCGGTGACGTGCAATGTCTTGACCAGTCGTGTGGTTGTACCGGGTAACAACGTCACATACCAGTCGTTGTCTGTGAAAGCACCGCGCGTGTGGTATTCATCCACCAGTGTCACCGGATAGCTGCCCCAATCCTCGGCGAGTTGGACAAAAAGCGGTTCCGCACCGACGTAGTCCAGTCGATCCACGATCTGCACATCATCGCCGGGGACGACGGTGAACAGGCCCTCGTCGTAGCGGCCGACGTAATTGCCGTTGACGTAAATCTCTTTAGTCCATGTGATGGCAGGAGGCGCTGCGATGTGGAACGCAGCTTCGGTGACGTACTGTCGTGGGCGCGCCAGCGTATTGGCGACGATTTGCTTGAGCAGGCCGTAGTCGGCAGGATTACTCCAATAACTACTATAGGCCGTGTGGATAAACCAGACCAGGTCGCCGCCGCCAGAATAGCTCTTGTGGAAGTAGGAAGGATATCCATCGCCGTTCTGCGCAACAACCTCGATGGCTGGGTCGGTGACGCGTAATTGGTAGTAACGAGCGTTGCCGTTGACAAAATCCTGGCTTGCGGGCAGTCCTTGCGCTAGTGAGTGAGCCGGATCGATAAGTGTGAAATGCGGAGAGGTCGTCAATGTCCAAGTATAGGCGGCAGTGTTGTTTGTTACCAGGTATTGGTTGACGCCGTCCACAAAATCGGGCCAGGCGGAACCGCCGAAGAAAATCACCCGCTTGCCCTGATCAATCACATCAGTGCGAATCTTTTGTGTGCTGGTGACGGTGACTATACCGCCGTCCATCCCGACAACAACGACGTCATAGGGTGCAAAATCGATACCGGCCCAGTCCGAGTTGGCGTAGATCGTGTCGTAGACATAGCCCAACTCATCCAACGCGCGTTGTACCGAGCCACCCAAATTCGTTGTGCGCAGGAGCAGGATGGACAGCGCGGAGGGATCAGCACAACCGGGCGCGTCGCATGACAGAATGGCCTCGTTGACCACCGTGGTTGAAACCGGCGCGATGGCTTCGACGCTGTAGGTGATGGTGACAACTTCCGGCTGTGGTTCGTAACCTACCGCCTTGCAGCGGCTGGTGGTGTTGTTGCTATGATCCATCGTCCACACTTCCGGCGGCCACTGACCCTCGATAAACGTCACCCCGGAATTCTGTGCAGTTGGAGAGCCACACGTGAAGGTCTCCAACACATTGCAACGCAGGTCAGTGACGACGATGGCGTTGGAATTCCAATCCGAGTGGTATAGCACGCCGTTCTGTGCGTCGTAGTCTATGCCGGCGTTGTCGGCAATTCCTGGCACAGTACAGGTCATCACAGTTCCCCAGGTATCGGTGAAGAACTGCCCGGTTTTAAGCAGGTTGAGTTCGTAGACCAGTCCACCGTCAAAAAGGGCAGTTGCAAAATAGCGGGACGGTGTTCCAGGAACTACAGCGATGTCGGCAATAGAACTGATCATCGAGCCATCATAGCTGTCGTTGCTTGTACCGGCGGTCTCCCAGGCGTTGAAAATGTGACCAGCCGGGTCAATCTCGATAATGTTGTCGTTGTGCCCACCGCCGCCGCCGTAGTCCGCCAAGAAGTAATGTCCGGTGCTGCGGTCATAACCGATACCGGAACGCCAATCTGACCAGCCGGGGTTCACAGTCGAGAGATTGAAACTGTGAAGCACAGGATGGGGAAGAGGATAGGCCACGTCGTGAGTGAAGTAAGGTCCACTGCCCTCGTGGACATAGCGCGAGAAACCGTGCTCGGGATTATAGGCCAGTCCCACAGCCGAATTGGCCCAGGTGTTGGTGAAAGTCTCAAGCGCAGTTCCTGCATCCGCTACGCTGTACGTCGTCGTGGGCCGCGTCCAGTAGACGGCATTCTCCGTCGGGCTGTACCAGGCTGTGCCGTAAGTCGTATCGACATAACCAGTGAACGTTGTGCCTGACGGCAATGCATCCACCAACTCCGTTGTGCCGGTAAGCCAATCCGGTACGGTGATGGCGACGGTGTATGTAACCACCTCGTTGGGATAGACCCAATCAGCAGAAGCATCTTTGGTGACGGCTACCCCGCATCCACACTCAGGACAGAAGGCGATGGACTCAACCGTATTTGTCGAGTTTCCATCTGTGTCATAGCCACCGATGGCGATCAACCGTCCACCTGCGATGCCACCGCCTGGTCCCATGCGCCCTTGGTTCATCATAGGCCCAATCTGCCATCCGGCTGCCAGGTTGTCCAGATCCAGATATTCGACGTCGGGCTGCCCGAGGAATCCCCCTATTGGCCCGCCACCGTAGACCACGATGTAGCGATTCTGGAACACGGCAGCCCCTGGCGCCTCGCGTCCAACATTCATCTGCGGATAGCCGGGAAGCCAGGCATCCGTCGCGCAGTCATAGACTTGCACCAGCGTGCCGGTGTCCCAATCGCCCATTGCGAAGATCAGCCCGCGCGCGGTGACAGCGGAAGCATAGCGCTGTGTATGCGGCATAGCGGCGGCGGATTGCCAGCCCAGGGCAGGGCTGGCTGGACTGTACATGTAGACTGTGTCGGTAGCAACATCCGTGTTGGGATTGCCGCCCATCAAATAGATTCTGTCGCAAGCGGCTGCCATGGCGGCACCGCTGGTGGATATGGGCAAGGTTGCTGTCAACGTTGCCCACTGCCAGCCGAGATCCTCCGACGGATCAAGAACTTCAAGGGTGGACAAGTAGTGACCACCAGAATAGCCACCGGCGACGTAAATCTTGCCGTTCAATTCGGCCACGTCGATGTTGGCCGCCGGCGTAGGCTTGGTATCCAATAGCTGCCATCCGACGTCAGGCCGGTAGCGCGCTGTGTCGCCATGCGCTCCCATGCCACTTTGCCCACCGATAACGTAAGCGTAGTCGTCCAATGTAGCTCCCGCCCCGCGATAGAATGCGGCCACGGGTGCATCTGTCCCCCATTCCCAGGGCGCTTCCAGCAACGCGACGCGTTCTTCAATCACCGTCGTGTCGGAGATGGCGGGGTTGCTGGCCAGATATGCGGTAACGGTAACGTAGACCGAGGTGTTGAGCGCTACACCTTTGTCAATCTGCACCTGCACGTCGAAGGGCTGTACAGCGTTGCTTGGAATGACGCCCAGCGTGGCGGGGAGGTCCAATATGGTTATACCTGGACTGGCTGTGTAAGAAAGTAGGATTTCCTCATCTGCACCAGTGTGGTTAGCGAAGAGCAATTCGTGAATCTGCGGACTGCAGGGACACCCATCGCTTTGGATGTACGCCGGCTGCAAGACGGCATCGTCAGCCAGTTCGCAGGTCTTCAAACGCACTTCATCGATAGCGTAGCCATCTGTAGGAATGGGGTAATCGTCATAGAACTGGAATTTGATCCAGAAAGGATTGGTAAGCGACAGCCCGTTACTCTCCGCCGCACTAGCAATATCAACAAGATCGTTGCGAAATTGTGCCGGTCCGTTGTTGAAGGAAAACGCCGGATACCAGGTTGCATTGTCATTACTGATGAAGACGCCATCTTCGGGTTCATTCTCATCGTCAAACTCACGCCACCAAAAATCCAGAGCTACGTTATCCAATAGGGAGAGGTTTTGAGCCAAAGTGAGTGACGCCAGCGAATAGTTGGCACCGTCAACAGAATCATCCAACAGCACACTGTAATTTCCGGCATACGGATAGGTGGCGCTGACGACCACCCGTCCTTCGGTGACCACCGTTGTGCTCCAAGCAGGACCAAGCCCGCCACTCTCGAACCCATCGTAGAAGGTCTCTATCCATTCATATCCAGGTGCGGTGCACATCATCAGATCGGGCTGGAGCATAAGATCAGGGTTCACGAGGTGTGTATTCAGTTCGCCGGCGAAATAGACCAGTGGGATGTACCCTTCCGCCTCAAACGCGAGGGTGTACGCGATCTCCGCAGCCAGGTCGGGCAGGTAGTAATTGCCAGTGAAGGGATCGCTCCACGTCTCGTTGTAGGGCGCGGGTGGATCAAACGGATCGCCGGTGACGGTGATGTGGGCGTAGACTGGATAACCGGTGTTCGCGTCATACACCCCACCGGAGATGCTCCAGGAGACAACCGGCGTCAGCGGAATATCGGCTTGCCCACTATGCACATCGACGTTCGTCGCGACCATATTGGGCGCGTATCCATAGGCTTGCGCAGTAACATCATACGTCTCATCGCCGGGAACAGGCATTTCATAGTAACCGCTCGCATCGCTCACAGCAGAAAACGGAAGGCCTGTTGTGGCATGGACGGTTTCAACGACAGCATCGGGGAGGCTATGCATAGTATTGGCGTCATACACCGTCCCGAAGAGGTTGCTCCAGAAGTACGGCTCAGAATCTGACCAGACATCGGCGTCGCCGCGCCGGTCGTCGCCCCAGACGGTGTAGAAGTAGCCACCGCCAGCCGCCGCGCCGTCGTAGTCGCCGTGGTAGCAGGTCGCCAAGTAGGCGTCGTGCGTCACGGGCGAGGATTCGTCGCTGATGCGCTGATTGGCCTCGAATGTGATGCCAGCGTCGCGCGAGAGTGCCATGTAGCGGTCATACATCACGTTCGACGAATCCAGTCGCCGGTCGTACCAGAAGATACCGATGGCGCCAGTTTCACCCACGGCCAATGTTGGAAAGAATTGATCGGTCCACGTCCAGGTGTCATTGACGCGAATTTCATTTTCCCACGTCGCGCCCTGGTCGGTCGAGCGGCGGTAATAGACATTGACGACATCGCCGTAATCATAGCCATCGGGATCATAGGAGTAGACGGCGTGCACGTTGGAGTTGTGATCCACGGCGATTTGGGGATATGGAAAGTAGCGAATGTCGCCATTGAGTGCAGGGCGACCACAGTTTGTCGAGGCTGTCGCGTCACGTGGATTCACCTCGTCGCTCATCGGGTTCGTGATTGGGTTCCACGTGGCGCCACCGTCGGTCGAACGGGCCATCTCCACGTCAATCGGGCCGTCCGGATAGGTGTCCCAATGCGTCCAAGCTGCGTACACATCGCCGCTGACAGGATCCACGGCCGGCCAGGCACCATTGACCAGGTCGTGGCCGCTCATGTCTACCGGCGCAGACCAGATTTGCCCACCATCACTGGAGCGAGCGGCGTAGATATGGCCGTCGGCAAGGTTGGTCCAGGCCGCGTAGAGGCGGCCATAGTAAGGACTGGTCGGGTTGTTATCCACTGCCAGCATCTCTTTATCGTCGCTGCCACTAGTGTGGATCATTTCCACCCAGGTCGCTGCCTCGCAGCCAGTGCCCAAATCCCATAATCCCAGGCCACTTGTGTGCAACGTAGACAGGTAGAAATGCCCGTCGGCGCGCCGCCAGACGAGTGCGGGATAGCCATTGGAGTTAGCGTCGTTCAGCGATCCATGATCGCTCCACGTCACGCCCCCATCCGTCGAGCTGCTGAAGCCGGTGTAGCCAGTGCCTTGTACGACGCCGTGGTAGGAATCATTGTAGGCTGTGCAAAGGACGCCGTTGTCCTCGTTGTAGGCTACAACGGCACCACTTTGCGTCGTTGAGGTTAGTTCGCCGCTGGGATCGTTGACCAGCACATCATCACCCAGAGCGGTCATTGCCTGAGAGGGGAGCGTGGCCATTGCTGCACTTGCGGTAGACGTCGCCAATTCGGTTTCCCGCCCGCAAGCGTGAAGCAGCGCCGTCTCCAATGCGCCGGACATTATCCCCCGTGCGAGTGGATCGTCAAGCAAAGCGCAGTTGGGTGTTGCAGTCGAAGCGCTTTGTTCTGTCTCCGACGCCGTGTTCGTCGAGGGCGGCGGTGGCGTTGACGGATCCAGCTCTTGGAGTGTATCCATCACCGCCGTGGCTTCAGGTCGTGTCGGCGCTGCCTGTACTGTGCTGGCTAGAGGTGTGCAGATTAAGGTGAAGACCAAACTCACATAGAGCCAATGCCGAATTTTGGGAAATCGATGTAGCTGGTACATATATTCCTCCCTATCAATCGTATCGCACTTGATCGATTGTTACGCAGCGAACGCACAGGATGACAAAGAAAGCAAGGACGGCGGGCACGTTATATGCCCGGGGATGGTCAAGAGTATATGACCTCAGTAGATTCAGCTTGGAGGACGTCGTGTTGTGTCGTCCCGCACACCGGGCACTGCGGATTGCGTTCGACCTCCACCACGTCGAACGAATTCCATAGACCTTCCCAGAGCAGGATTGTATCAAGAAGGGGTTTGTCGAGGTTTAGCAGGATCTTAACGGCTTCCACAGCCTGTAGTGCGCCAATGACCCCCGCGGATGCGCCCAATACGCCCAATTCGGCGGGGGTGGGGTACGTCCCAGGTTTGGGGGTCTGAGGGAACACGCAACTGCGGCACGCGTGGCCGGGGATGTATGCCCCCATCTGTCCCTCAAAACGTGACACCGCGCCCCACACCAAGGGGACGCCGGCGTGCACGCACAGCTCATTCATCAGCGCTTTGGTTTCCAGATTGTCGCTGGCCTCCACGACGAGGTCGTATTGCTGCACCAGCTCCAGGCCATTCTCGCGCAAGACGCGTACCTCATAGGGAATGCCCTTGATTTCTGGATTCAACGCGCGTACCCGTTGGACGGCTGTGAGTGCCTTGCTTCGCCCGATGTCGTGGGCGACATAGAGGATCTGGCGATTGAGATTGGAGACTGCGACTTGATCGTTGTCGGCGATGCCCAGGGTTCCAACCCCTGCCGCGGCCAGATAGAGCAGAATGGGTGATCCTAATCCCCCGGCGCCGACGACGAGCACGCGCGATTGGCGCAGTTGTTCTTGGCCCGTTGCTCCGATTTCCGGCATCACTATCTGACGTTCGTAGCGATTATCCATAGAACACCTCATTCAGCGATCTGGGGAAGTTTCAGGCGAACTTCAGGTTGGCACACCTTCGCAAAACTTCTTTGCATAAACACATTGGGATGAGATACCTGTACTTATTATAGTCCTCTCCATAGCATAGGCAACAGCCCCTAGAAGCCGGGTGCGTTTCAGAATAGGAGCGAGTACTCAATCGGCGGCCCATTGTCAGAAGACAAGGCTGCAAGTCGTCCATTCTAAAACGCACCGGGGCAGTTTTGGTCCTTGAGTCTCTGGCTTGTCAAGCCCAAATCAGGCCAAAACTGCCACAAAACCGCAATTGTCAGGCGCCGATCTGACTATTTCCCGCGAAGTGCAACGTGCCCAAGAAGCCAAAGCGACCGAGAGAGCATCTCTCGGTCGCTTATGGTGGACAGTTATTCTTCTGCGAGTTCTAAGCTTCTTCGCTAGACTGATCCGCCTCATCGAACGGACTTACGTCCGCCGGAGCGGCTGGGGTTACCGCATCGTGTTCAACCGCATCGGGAGCAGAAGATGCCGCTGGCGGTGCCGCCGTTGGTGAGGATGAGGGCGGCAGTGGCCCTGGTACGATAGGCTCTGCTGTCGGGCGCGGCGGCTTTGGTGCCCGCGGTGGCGTAAGTAAACCACCCTGGGTCGAGTAGGGCATCGTCCCGAAACGCGTCAGTAAGACCGCCCCGGTCACCAGAGGAAGTAGCACGAACATCAAGATCCCGTGGATCGGCCAGAAGACGCGCGTCATGGCCAGCACCAGCGTTAACACTGCTGTACCGAGCACCGCCGCCGCGACTTGCTGTGGCTGCGGCTGGTTGAAGATGCTTGTGAGTATCCGCTTGCCCAGCATCGTTCCCAGGGCTACCCATCCCAGCAACAGCCCTACACCGATGACCAGCCAGCCAAGAAGGGCAAATGGGCTGAGGCAAATCGTTATGGCCAGAATCGCCGATACGATAAACGCGACCAGGTAGACTAGCAGCCCCATACCGAATGAGGTCAAGGCTGCTTCCTCAATAGCTCGTTCCACCCGCCCGGTCTGTTGGGGCCAGATGCTGACGATGACCAACGCCAGCAAGCTCAACACCACGACACCGACGATTGCTTTCACCGTCGCCCACAATCCCTGAACCCACAAAGGCCGTGAGCGTACTGTGACACTTGGACCGGTAAAGGGCTGAGGAATCTCAATGGGGAAGTCCCGGTCGAACTCGAATCCTCGCTCGCTCATCGGTGTGACTTCGCCATCGACTACAGCCCCATCCTGTTGCTCAATGGCTCCCGCTGCGGAAACATCACCGCTAATGTAGGCTGTCTCGCGTAATACCAGCGCGCCCATGGCAAACACATCGCCATCGACATTGCCGGCGACGTCTGCATCCCCAAAGACAACGAGAGTTCCGTTCAGGTTGGCCGACTCTTGTACGTCTGCGGTCCCAAAGACAGTCAAATCCCCGTTGAAATTGGACTCAGACTTGAGCGTCACTGGCCCGCCAAACACCGTCAGGTCGCCGGAGGCTGAATCTCCGGCAGCCAGTGTGTAGGGGCCAAAGATGACGTTGCCATCGCCCTGTGGGCCTGGCGCAGCTAGAACCGGTGCGGGTTGCAAAGCAACAGCGGCAAGCAGCATCCCCAAAACTAAGGTACTCATCAAGCGTTTCATCATCTATCTCCTTTTTCTCTTTATTCTTTTTATATCCAACATCCCGTAGCCCGGAGCTGTCAGGATGGATATACCTTATCTAGCGCGTTTTCACGTGCGGTCGAGGATACTCCTTATGTAGCGGTTCCAGCGGCACGCTTGCGGCGCGAGTACCATACCACGACCACGCTAGCAAGAATGCTGTTGGGTGTTAGAAATAAAAATATAGCCCCGGCTATCCCGAGCAGGAGGGGCAAAAGCGCCTTCACCGTTACGGCTAGCCCTACCAGCGTACGCATCAACGCAGCAAAGAGGACTTGGCGGCCTGAAATCATGACTTCAAGTGTGTGCACTACATTTGCCAGTGTCACGCCAAAGAATGACCATCCGATCCAGGCCACCAGCCCCAGAACCAATATTCCAACGACAAATCGCAACATATGACGCAGTTTTTGTTTGTGGGTGATGCGTTCGACGGTGCGCGCGGTGAAGTCTGGCGCAAGCGTAGGTGGCGGCGCAGCCGTCCGCAAGAGTGCATCCACTTGCGTCAGCGCTGCCCATTCCTGCTGGCAGGTCTCACACTGTGCGAGGTGCGCCTGCCAGTCGGCTTCCTCCTGTGGGGAAAGCTCACCTTCACATACGCGCATCCACCACGCGTCGCTATGCACATCAGCGATTGGATCATGCGACATATCTTTCCTCCTCCATTGTATTTGAACCAACAATAAGCTGTGCAATGACCCGGCGGGCACGGAAAAGCCGGGATTTAATCGCAGAAATCGTTAAGTCTGTTACCTCGCTGATTTCAGCATATGATAATCCTTCCCAATAAAACAAAGTAATTACAGTGCGGTCCAACGGAGACAGATTCTCCAGCAATTCCTGAATCTGTACCTGTTGCTCATGACGTAGCATCTCCGCCTCAGGATTTGGACTGTGTCCAGCTTTCCATTCCCACGCGCCATCTTCGCCCATTCCATCCAGCGAGATGACGGGTTTGCGCCGCCTTATGCGGTCGATGCACTCGTTCGAAGCGATGCGCAGCACCCACGGCTTGAAGGGTCGCTCTGGGTCAAAGGAATGCAAATTTAGCACCGCTTTGACCAATGCTTCTTGTGCGGCATCTTCGGCTTCTGTGTATTCACCTAACATCCGATAGCAAAGGTTGAAAACCGGCTGCTGATACGTCGTCACTAGACGATTGACCGCCGCTTCTTCACCACGTTGGGCTGACAATAACCACTCTTCCATATGTTTGATCCTGTTTCTTATACGTAGGAGTTTCGAACGAGTTGCAGAAAAAAAGGGCGACTGTCTAAGTCGCCCTTTTTGGATATATCGTGCAGAGCCTAGATGCGGAAAGGCTGTTGCAAATCCGAGAGCAAGAAGGATTCCGGTTCCACATCTTCATCGCTGAGCAGCGTGCCCTTCGGTAACTCCTTCTCGATCGCGACGCCTTCGTACTCATCGATGGGGCCATCGGATCCCTCAATATCACCGCGATAACCAGTACCGGCGGGGATCAGTTTTCCGATAAGGACGTTTTCCTTCAAGCCATAGAGCATATCCTCATCGGAGCGGACGGCTGCGTTGGAAAGCACTTTGATGGTGTGCTGGAACGATGCCGCTGAGAGGAATGAGTCGGTCGCCAACGAGGCTTTGGTGAGGCCCAGGAGCACCTGACGCGCGCGCGCTGGCGCCTTACCTTCTTCTACCAACTGCCGGTTTTGGCGCTCGAATTGCACCCGATCCACCAGGTCGCCAGGTAGGTGCTCGGTATCCCCAGACTCGGTGACCAGCACCCGACTGAGCATCTTGCGGATGATGACCTCGAAGTGTTTGTCGCTGATGTTCACGCCTTGCGAGCGATACACCTGCTGTACCTCACTGAGCAAGTGAACCTGCACCGCATCGCGGCCCTGAACAGCCAAAATGCGGTGAGGGTTGGGCACACCTTCATACAATTGTGTACCGGCGGTCACCTTCTGCCCCTCAGCGACGAGCAACCGCGCTGACGGCGGCACCTTGTATTCGTGCTCATCCCGCGTCTCGTAGATCAAGAGGATGTCCCGGTCATCGCGCGTGATGCGGCCGCTCGCTTTGGCCCGCAGCTCCTTCGCGTCCTCAGCGTTGCTCCGCGCCAGTAGATTGTTCTGGTTGACAGTGTCGCCATCCTCAACCAGGATTTCCCATTCTTCGGGGATATCGTAGCTGGCTCGCTTAACTTGGCTGTCGACGATGGAGACTGTGACCTCATCTCCTTCACGGATGACGTGAACGACGCCATCCAGGTCAGCGATTTCGGCCTCACCGTGCGGCGTCTTGCGCGCTTCTAGCAATTCCTCAACGCGCGGTAGACCGCTGGTGATGTCGCCGCTAGACGAGGCCGTACCACCGGTGTGGAAGGTGCGCAGGGTAAGTTGTGTGCCGGGTTCGCCGATGGATTGCGCCGCGATGATACCCACGGCGGTCCCAATTTGTACCAGGCCACCACGACCCAGGTCGCGCCCGTAGCACATCGCGCAGATGCCGTGATCCAATTCGCACGTCATTGGTGAGCGTACGTAAATTTCCTCGATCTCCAACCGGTTGATAAGTTCCGCCCGGTCTTCGTCGATTTCTTCGTCTTTGTCGACGATCACTTCCCCGGTGCGTGGGTGTGCGACCGGTGCAGCGGCCATACGCCCAAGCAGGCGTGTAGTGATCGATTGCCCACCGATGTTGTCCTGGCGGCGAATCCAAATGCCTGTGCGTGTCCCGCAGTCGACGGCGTTGACGATGATGTCCTGTGCCGTATCCACCAGGCGGCGGGTCAAGTAACCGGCGTCTGCCGTGCGCAGCGCGGTATCGGCCAAACCTTTGCGTGAACCGTGCGTGGAGATGAAGTACTCCAGCGCAGTCAACCCCTCGCGCAGGTTGGAGCGGATGGGCAGCGGGATGATGCGCCCCGAAGGGTCGGCCATCAAGCCGCGCATCCCGGAAAGCTGTGCGATCGGCCCAAAACCACCTTTGGAGGCGCCAGAACGGGCCATTATGGCGATGGGGCCGTCAGGATCCAGGTGCGCGGAGACGGCCTTGGACACCGAGTCGCGCGCCTGCGACCAGATTTCGATCGTGCGGTTGTACTGTTCCTCCTCGGTCAGCAGACCGCGGCGGTACTGGCGCTCGATTTCTCCCACTTCACGTGTGGCTTCGCCCAAAATCTCCTGCTTTTCTTCCGGGATCGTCAGGTCGTATACCGAGATCGTCACGCCGGAGATGGTGGCGTAGCGGAAGCCCATCGTTTTGATGGCGTCGGCGAAATCGACGGCGGCCTCGGCGTCGATGCGCCGGTAGCACAGCGCGATGAGATCTTGTAGGTCGCCCTTGTCCAGTGGCTGGTTGATGTAACGCAGCGGATCTGGCACGATGCGGTTAAAGAGCGCGCGTCCCACCGTCGTCTCAATAGGCTTTTCCGGTGCAGGGCGATCTTCGTAGACCTGGGCGATTGTTATTGGGGCATGGATATCGACGGTTCCCAGTGCATAAGCCATTTCCACTTCATCTAGGTCAGCAAAGGCTTTAGGCTCGCTGTTTTGTGATGTCATATCCATGGTCATGTAGTAAATGCCCATGCACATATCCTTGGACGGCCCAATGATCGGCTGTCCGTCGGCGGGTTTAAGGAGGTTGCGTGACGCCAGCATCAGCTTGCGCGCTTCCTCGACCGCCTTACGCGAAAGCGGGATGTGCACTGCCATCTGGTCGCCGTCGAAGTCGGCATTGAAGGCAGAGCAAACCAGCGGGTGCAGTTGAATGGCTTTACCTTCGACCAGGAGTGGCTCGAAAGCCTGGATACCGAGACGGTGCAGCGTTGGCGCGCGGTTGAGCATCACGGGGCGGTCCTGAATTACCTCTTCGAGGACTTCCCAGACTTCAGGGCGCTGGCGCTCGATTAGGCGCTTGGCCGCCTTGACATTGGTGGCGTAGTTGTATTCTACAAGCCGCTGGATGATGAAGGGCCGGTAGAGTTCCAGCGCCATCGTCTTGGGGAGGCCGCATTGGTGAATCTGCAGGTGCGGGCCCACGACAATGACGGAGCGCCCGGAGTAGTCCACGCGCTTACCGAGCAGGTTGCGGCGGAAGCGGCCCTTCTTTCCCTTGAGCTGGTCGCTCAGGGACTTGAGCTGTCGCCGCCCACGGCGGCTCATGGCCTTGCCGCGCTGGCTATTGTCGATCAGGCTGTCGACGGCTTCCTGCAACATGCGTTTCTCGTTATTGATGATAACCTCGGGCGCGCCCAATTCCAGCAGGCGCTTGAGGCGGTTGTTGCGATTGATCACCCGGCGATAGAGGTCGTTGAGGTCCGACGTGGCAAAGCGCCCACCATCTAGTTGCACCATCGGGCGCAATTCTGGCGGGAGCACGGGTAGCACGGTCAGGACCATCCATTCCGGCTTGTTCTTGCTCTTGCGCAGCGCCTCGACGACCCGTAACTGGCGGGTAGCCTTTTTGCGTCGCTGCGCGGAACGGCCAAAGCGCACTTCGTGCCATAGCTCTTCAGCCAGAGTATCCAACTCCAGCCCCTGGAGTAGCTCGTAGACCGCTTCGGCACCCATGCCGGCGTGGAACACCTGTCCCCAGCGTTGGCGTAGTTCGCGGTAGCGTTGTTCGTTGAGGAACTGGCGTTCGGTCAGACTGAGCAATTCTTCGCGCAAATCGTCGTAGTGGTTGCGGATGATGCTCGTCTTTTCCTGAAGTTCGTCGCGAACTTGTTGAATGTCATCCTGAATTTCTGGAGGTTTGACAGCCGGTTCCGCGGTCACAGGTTCAAGGGCCTCGGTTTCTCGTTGGTGAATCTCCTGCTCCAGTGCATCCAGCGCATCTTGCGCTACAGCGTTGAGCACGGCGTAGTGCTCTCGGCTCACCAGGTCGTCGGCGTCTACAATCACAGTATCCGTAGCAGCAAAGACGATCGATTCATTCGCCTGGCGGCCCATCATCCCCTCGAGGCGGTCGCGCAATCGCTTGGCCTCGCCGAGGATCTTTTCGGTGCGGGTGTTGAGTTCCTCTTCGAATTCGGCTTTGATTTCTTCCTGGGCCTCCGCAAGCTGCTTCTTTTCTTTTATCAAATGGCCTTCGAGTTCGTCGATGCGGGAGGTGGCAGCGTCATCCATCTTAGACATGCGCAGTTGCTCTTCTTCGTCGATGCGCTTCAATGCGCGTTGGCGGGCTTCCTCGTCCACGTAAGTGACGACATATTGTGCAAAGTAGAGTACGCGGTCGAGGTTGCGTTTGCTGATATTCAGCAGGATGCTCATGTGGCTCGGGATACGGCGGGTGTACCAGATGTGCGCGACGGGTGCCGCCAGCGAGATGTGGCCCAAACGCTCGCGGCGTACCGAGTTGCGCGTCACTTCGACGCCACACTTGTCGCAGATAATGCCCCGATAACGAATGCCCTTGTATTTACCGCAATAACATTGATAATCACGTGTGGGGCCAAAAATAGCTTCACAGAAAAGCCCGTCTTTTTCCGGGCGCAGCCGGCGGTAATTGATGGTTTCCGGCTTAGTGACCTCACCGTAGGACCATGACAGGATGTCATCCGGTGAAGCCAGACTAATGCGTAGAACTTTAAAGGTGCGTGCTTCCGTTATACGTTCATCACGATTCATTCTCTATCTCCCCTTCCCCCCGGTCTTAGGCAGCAAAAAGCAAGCGACTAAGACTTTTCGCTTAGCGCTTTCTCAATATGACATGTCAGCGGTGACATAGGTCTGAGTATTATAGTCAAATTTATGAAAAAGTCAAAAACTTGCGCGAACGATCAAACGGGTTCATAACTGTATTTTAGGGCGAATCCTGGTACAATCTGCATAGTAACTTTTGCTGTGCGCCAGCACGCGCGGCGCGGTATAGTTGCACACTATTGCTTAAGAAAGGTATATATGGAAGGGAAAATTCTCGTCGACACGACCAGCGATACGCCCCAAATCTCCTTGAGCGAAAGCGATTTGCTCCCCCTTCGGGAAGATATCTTGCTCGACATGTTGCAGCGTAAACGCTTGGGGAAAAACATCGAGGCAATCTTCCAATTGGGGTGGAATCAAACGCTGCTGCACGATGAGACGGCAATCCTCCGTTACGCCTTGGAAGTTGCGGCGCAGGTGATCGATTTTGATTTCGCTAGCTGTAGTTTGGTCGACAACGCTGCCAACGCGCTGCGATTCCACTATTTTCTTGACCAGGGCGGCGTCGAGACTGTGGAACTTTTGTTAGCGTTGGATGGATCACGGGGGATCTCTGTCGCCGTAGCGCGAGATGGGGTCGCTCTCAATATTCCCGATGTGACAAATGACCCCCGCTACCTGCCCCACGATGAAGCAGCGCCCCCTACCATTTCTGAGTTGTGTGTGCCGATGAAGATTCGGGCCAACGTCATCGGCGTTTTGAATGCTGAGAGCGGTGTGCAAAATCACTTCACTGCTACCGACCAATTCTTGCTCCAAACCCTGGCAAATCAGACCGCCGTAGCTTTGCAGAATGCTCGTCTCTATGCTCAAACGCAGCGCAATGCGCGTGAATTGAGCGCGCTTATCAATGCGACCCACGTTCTAGCCGCCAATCTGGATCTGGACATTGTGTTGCAGCAGACGCTGTTGCAGATCAACACACTGCTCGAGGCTGAAGATGCATCGGTACTGCTCTATGATGCTGCGAGTGATGATTTGGTCTTCGCCGCAGTGGCTAACAATCAAACATCCGCCCTTTTGTTTGGAAAACATGTTTCGCTTGACGAAGGTATTGTCGGTTGGGTGATGCGGCATAAAACTTCCGCCATCGTGGAGGACGCCCAACAAGACTCTCGTTTCTACAGTGAGATTGATCTTATCACCAACGTTACCACCCGCTCATTATTGGCGGTACCGCTGGTTGCCAAAGGCCACATTATCGGCGTGGTCGAAGTCATCAACAAAGTCGATGGTACCTTCAATACATACGACCGCGAGTTGTTGGAAGCGTTAGCCAATTCCGCCGCAATTGCCATCGACAATGCGCGTCTGTATCAGGAAGTGATCGATCAAATCCAGGTGTTACGGGCCACGCAGGTCAAGTTGATTCACAGTGAGAAAATGGGGGCGCTCGGACGCTTGATCGCCTCTATTTCCCACGAGATCAACAATCCTTTACAATCGATTCAGGGGTGTCTGACGCTGGCGAAAGAGGAATTGGAAGGTCCTATACGTCCGGAGAAAATAGAGCGTTATCTGGACATCGCTGAACACGAAATCGAGCGCATTGCCACCATTGTGCGCCGTGTGCGCGAGTTTTACCGGCCCTCAGGGCAAGAACATGCGCCAACCGATCTCCACAAAACGCTGGAGAGTGTGTTGGAATTGACGGGAAAGGAATTGCAGCATAGTCGCATAAGCGTCGAGCGCATCTGGGATTCCGCCATCCCCCTGATTGTCGCCAATCCTGATCATCTGAAACAGGTTTTCTTGAATCTGGTTATCAACGCTATCGACGCTATGCCCGAAGGCGGTGATCTTAGTATCCGCACTATCCTCAATCAGGAAAGTGTAAGCATCGAATTCACAGACACTGGTGTTGGGATGCCGCCAGAAGTTCAGGCGCGCTTGTTCGAGCCGTTTTTCACGACCAAACCCCAAGGTTCAGGATTGGGACTTTCGATTAGCTACGGTATCATTCAGGAGCACGACGGACAAATCCTTGTACAAAGTGAGGTCGGCAATGGAACGACCTTTACCATAGTCTTGCCTATAGCATGATTCTGCCCTGGTACGTTTCGGGCGCCACTATTTTTACATCGTTACCCTATTGTAACGCACGCGACTTTTCTAATCGCGTAAAATGAGTAGTATAGATAGCGGGTAATGATTGACTGACCCATGCTCAATTTGCTAAATGCTTATACGCTCGTGAGATACCGAATCGCTTTAGTTTTTTTATGACCGGGTCAGTAGAAAGTTTTGTTTGGATCAGTCACTGTCTTTGTGAAGGTGACGTGTATTACCGTGGAGCATAATGATGCCGTTGTATGAGAGCGTTTCATTCTATATATTTGCACAAGGCCTTCGCAAGGCTTCCTAGAAGAGCAGGGGGGTATGGGAACCGAAACAGATGCCAAAATCCTGATCGTGGATGACGAAGAAAGTATCCGCTTCTTCCTGCGAGAGCTGTTGGAACGTGATGGCTATACAGTCGTGGTGGCCGAGAGCGGTGAGGTGGCGTTAAAGTATATCGAGCAAGAGGAATTTGATCTGGCATTGATCGACCTTAAGATGAGGGGGATCAGTGGAACCGATGTGCTCAAAGTTCTGCATACGAAAGCGCCCGATACGGTCGTCATTATGCTCACAGGGCATGGCTCGCTTGAGTCCGCGGTCGAAGCGCTGCGTCAGGGAGCGCACGATTACCTCTTTAAGCCGTGCAAGACCATCGAATTGCGTGAAAGCATTCGTGTCGGGTTACTTAATCGGCGCCAGAAGAAGAAGCAGCGTGAGTTATTGTGGCAATTGGAGCAGCACTTAAGCAGTACGCTAGACGGAGTACGTGCTACAATCCAGGAGGTTGGCGCACCGACATCCCCACCTGCGCCAAGCGTTACGGCGCAAACTGCTGCGGCCCCTGATCCACAACAATCTGCTGAACAAAAACGCTTCCTCCAATTTGGCAACCTGATCGTAGATCTGACGCGCCATGTCATTACGATGGATACCGAGTTACTGGAACTCAGCCCGACCGAGTTTGATGTACTCGCCTATCTGATCAGCGAGGCTCCACGCGTGATTCCGCCTCAAGAGTTGCTTCGTGAGGCCCAAGGCTACACCGCCGAAGTGTGGGAAGCCCGGGACATCATCCGTTATCACATCTATCGCATCCGCCAAAAGATCAAAGATGCTACCGGGCGCACCGATGTAATCCGCACCGTTCGCGGCGTGGGCTACACACTAAGGAACTCGTAGTACGTCCCCTATTCGCTAACACTTCTGCAACACTTTAACCACATAACCCTAACGTAATAGCAACCAATTCGTGGTATCGTATCCTTAGTTAACCTTGCTCAAACTGTGACAAGGGCTTTTAGCATGCATCTTCTTGCTCCACAGACAAGGCGTGCATATGGTTAGATTTTATTGGTTCAATATCAGAATAGCTCCATATAGTGGGAGAGGACAATGACCCGACCTGAGCAAACCGGGGTAGAAGTGCGCAATCGGAAAGAGTTAGCCGAAACACTCAACCTAGATGAAATTCATAATACATTCATCCGCAACGTCTCGCATGAGTTACGAACCCCCCTCGCGTTACTAATGGGCTATGCTGATTTGCTATATGCCGGTGAACTTGGCACACTCTCGGCAGAACAACAGCGAGCGGTCGGCATCATCGTCAACCGAACACAGGAACTCAAAAAGACCGTCAGCCGGATTAGCACGCTGCTCGCCGTTCAGGCGCACAAATATGTCCAGCAGCTACTCACCCCGATGAGCCTTGTCACACAGGTGTTCCAGGCACAGCGCGTGTATGCCGAAGTCTCTGGTATCTCCATGGAACTGCACGTATCTGCAGAGTTACCTCGCGTTATCGGCGATGGCGAGCAGTTGCAGTTGGCGTTTGAGTGCCTCATCGAAAACGCAATCAAGTTCACCCCGCGTGGCGGGCGCATCAGCGTACATCTGTGGGCCGATCAAGATTGGATCAATTTGTCGGTCAGTGACACCGGTATTGGCATCGCGTCTGAAGATATGGCGCATTTGTTTGCACCGTTTGAACAGCTCGATGATACACTCTCCCGTGCGCATGGAGGATTAGGTTTAGGGCTGACCCTGGCGCGCAGCATCGTGGTCGCCCACGG
>JBNGDO010000052.1:24831-29728 GCA_049975385.1 Anaerolineae bacterium
CTCGAGCTTTTCGAAGAGCAACCTTTCGATTTGTTGATCACCGACTACAAAATGCCCGATTTGAACGGTGTGGCACTGGCTTCCCGTATCCAAAAACGTTATCCGGGCACCGGTATCATCATGATCACCGCTTATGGTCACGATCTGATTCAGGATCCGGTCGCAGCACGCGCCATCCAGCGCGTTTTGCACAAACCAATCCGGCTTTCGGAGATCCGTGATGTAGCTTTGGAAACTTTGGCGCTGTACGAGAAGGGATAGATGTATCGGCGTTGCCCGATATTATGATGGTTCAAGTGAGAGGGTAGAGTAATGTCAACTCAACGCATCCTAATTGTAGATGACGATCCGGCGGTCCTCTTGACCCTGGCTGCCAGCATCGAAAGACTGAACCCTACGTATGAGGTGGATACCTGCGAAAATGGGGCAGAGGCGCTAGCTTGCCTGGAAAACTATCAGTATATTCTGCTGCTGACTGACTACAGTATGCCGGGTATGAGCGGTATTGATCTGGCGAGGTTAGTGCAGGAGCGGTCGCCAAACACCCGCATCATTATGATGACGGCCTACGGCAGCAATGAACTGCGCAAGCAGGTCGCGGACCTTAACCTCGACGCTTTTGTGGACAAGCCTTTTACCGTCAAGAAAATCCGTGAGATCATCAGCGGCATCTTGAGCGATGCCACAGATGCGCCGCACGTCCTGGTTATTGAAGACAACGCCGATCTGCGCCGCCTCTATAGCAATGCGCTTGTGCGCGCGGGTTACCGTGTCACAGAGACGGGCGTTCTTTCTGAAGCACAGCACTTGGTTGATGAAAACAAGTTTGCTGTGCTGCTCTGTGATATTCACATGGGGACAAAGAAAAGCACCGACATGGTCCGCGAAAAGCGCGCCAAGTTGACGGCAGATGGGACACACGTGGTTCTGATTACTGGCGAGTCATGGTGCTGAAGATGCAGGTGTGACCTTGATCGAGTTCCCGGCTGAGAATGCAGCAGAACTTGAGGCGGAACTGAGCGCGCGTGCGCAGCAAGCTGATATAGGTATGGATGCGATTATGTTTCTCGCGGAACCGCTCACGGTGACCCCGGATACTTTCGTTTTGATCGGCAGATTTGCCGACGAACACAAGATACCTGTTGGCGGAGCCTTGATGGTAGTTGAAGGTCATGAGACCATTTTCGGCGTGAATGTCAGATCCTATGATACGGGTAAGCAGGCTGCACCCCTAGCCGACAAAATCTTCAAAGGGACAGAAGCCGGTACGATTTCTGTCGTCTCAGCCGAGAATTTTATCCAGATCAACTACAAAGCTGCGCAAGCATTGGGATTGACAGTACCTGAGAGTGTCCTAAACCAGGCCAATGAGATCATTCGTTAAGTGAGAATTTCGACGGCAGATAGTGCTGGGTTGTCTCAGGTCGTTAGGTGTTCGTATGAAGAGGTGTAAGTATGTCTATGTCGAATGAAGTAGGGCCGCACAAAACTCGCAGTGCGGCAGCCATCTTGGCCCTGGCACTTGTGGTTTTGAGTGTAGCGATCCTGCTGGTTGCTAGCGGTGCGCAGCTCTTTTTTAACTTCCAGACGCAGCGCCAACTCGTAGCCGACCAGCAACAGTTGATAGCTCGCGAAGCTGCCAGTACAGTTGCGGGTTCTATCCAGGAAAGGTTCGGTGAGTTGGAAGCCGCTGCGAAGGTAGGGCTCCGGGCCTCCACATTGCCGGAGGAACGCAAAAGTGTTCTGGACAATCTGCTAGGGCTGGATATTGCTTTCCGCCAGGTGGCTTTGTTGGATTTGCAGGGACGGGAGTTGGCATCGGCTTCACGTTTATCGCAATTGGCTACAGGCCGGCTCTCCGAGCACATCGGAAGTGATGTGCTGACCCAAGTTCGCCAGGGTAACCGCCAGATCAGTCAGGTGTACATCGATGACGTTACCAGTGAGCCGTTGGTTGTTATGGCCATTCCGGTCACCGATATCTTTGGTGACCCGCAAGGCATGCTATTGGCAGAAATCAACTTGAAGTTCATGTGGGATCTGGTGGATCGACTGCAAATTGGCGAGACAGGCCTGGCCTACGTGGTAAACAGTCAGGGTGATCTGCTCGCTTTCAGCGATGTCTCCCGTGTTTTGCGTGGCGAGAATGTGAGAAATTTGAGCAAGGTCAGTGAGTTCGTCAACAATCCGGCAGGTATCGATGCGACAGGCTCTGCTACGTTCAAAGGTATTACTGGTCTCACTGTAACCGGAACCTACGCGCCGCTAGGCACGCCTAACTGGGCAGTTGTAATCGAGTTACCCATCGCAGAAGCTTACCGAGAAGTTGTCAGGGGTGGGGTGGTAGCACTGGGTGTGATCGTGGTCATGGCCATTCTGGCTGGTTTATCAGGAGCTTATATGGCTCGCCGGTTGGCCGTTCCTCTGCTTAGTCTGACCGAAACAGCAACTCGCATTGCCGCAGGCGAAATGGGACTGCGGGCTGCTACGATGGGACCGTCCGAGGTGGTTAGTCTGGCGCAGGCGTTCAATCAAATGAACGAGCAGGTCGGCACGCTGTTGCAAACGGTACAGGCCCGCAGTGAGGAACTGGAAGAACGAGGTAAAGAGCTCGAAGCCAGCCAGCGCGTGACCTTCGCCGCCAGTGAGCGTGCCACCCCTGATGAAATGCTCGACCTGGTGGTGAACCTCATCCGCGACCAGTTCGATCTCTACCACGCGCAGGTGTATTTGGTGGACGAAGAACAGCAAGCCGCGGTACTGCGGCAGTCCACTGGATACGCAGGCCGCCAACTTCTCCAACGCAAACACAGTATTCCCCTGGACGCTACCTCCCTGGTGACGCGCACCATTTACACCGGCGAGCCCGTCCTGGTGGATGATGTACAAGCCGATCCCAACTTCTTGCCCAACCCTCTGCTACCCGACACGCGCTCGGAGTTGGTCGTTCCTTTGAAACGAGAAGGTCAGGTCATTGGCGTGTTAGATGCTCAGGATCGCACCGCAGGCCGCTTCAATCCCGGCACTATCGCCCTTTTCCAAACGATGACCGATCAAATCGCCATCCTCTTCGAGAACAGCGAGCTACTACAACGCGTCACCGATCAAACTGAGGTCCTGAGCGTCTTCACCACTCAGTTGCGCACCGCCGCCGACATTGCCCGGCGCCTGGGCACGATTCTCGATCCGGAGCAGTTGTTGCAAGAAGTCGTCGAGTTGATCCAAAGCCGCTATGGCCTCTACCACGCCCACATCTATCTGCTGGACGAGGAATCGAATGTGCTCGAGCTGGCCACCGGCTCCGGCGAAGTGGGCCGGGTGCTGCGGGAACGCGGTCACAGTATCCCTATGGACGCCGAAAGAAGTCTGGTTGCGCGCACTGCCCGGTCTAGCAGTACCATTCTCGTCGTTGATACTGCCCTCGAAGCCGACTATATGCCCAATCCACTACTGCCGCAGACGCGCTCCGAACTGTCGTTGCCGCTCGTCGTTGGCAATACTCTCCTGGGCGTGCTTGATCTGCAAGACGACCAGGCCGGGCGTTTCACCGAGGCCGAGCGGGATACTTTCGGCACGCTGGCGGGACTGATTGCCACAGCGATCCAGAATGCGCGCTTGTTCGAGCAACAACGCGAGTCCGAACGCGCCATTCAGCAAAGTGAAGCACAACAACGGCTTATCCTCGAATCGACGCCTACCCCCACGCTCGTTACGACGGTCGATGGCCGCATCTTGTACGCGAATCCGCAGGTTGGTGAGCTGTTTGGTATGCCCCTCGAAGAGTTCATGCAGCGCGGGGTGGCAGCTCTGTACTACGACCCGACTGACCGCCAGGAATTCTTGAAAGTGATGGAAGAGGAAGGCCGCGCGCGTAACTTCGAAATCCGCTTCAGAAAGGCCGACGGGTCTGCTATCTGGACACTCCTGAACACGGAGCAGATTACCTATGCCGGAGAACCGGCGATGCTCAATGGCATCTACGACATCACCGAACGCAGGCAGGCTGAAGCAGCTCTGCAAGAGAGTGAACAGCGCTTGTCTGAAGCCTTGAACGTCGCACAGATGGGCTACTGGGAGTTCGATGCGGTGAATGGAATCTTCACCTTCAACGACCAGTACTACAAGGCCATCCTCAACACGACGGCGGAAGAGATGGGCGGCTATCAGATATCGGCGGAGGAATTCACGCGACGGTTTGTGGCCCCCGAGGATGCGCAAGATGTTGGTGGGAGCGTTGAAAAGTTGATGGCGAGCACCGATCCCGATTTCCAGATTCAGCTCGAGTCGCGCAACCTGACCATTGATGGTGAGGTCGTGTGGGCCACAGTGTGGATGAGGCCTGAAAAGGATGCCAAGGGACGTAACATCGGGTCACGCGGTGTGAGCCAGATCATCACCGACCGCAAGTTGGCGGAGGCCGAAATCGAGAAGCGCGCGTCCGAGCTGCAAACCGTTGCGGAAGTGAGTACGGCAGCTTCTACTATCCTGGAACCCGACCGCTTGCTGGGCCGGGTCGTCGAACTGACCAAGGCGAACTTCGACCTCTATCACGCACACATCTATCTCATCGATGAGGCCGGAGAATCGCTCGTCCTGGCTGCTGGCGCGGGTGATGCCGGCAAGCAGATGCTGGCCGAGGGCTGGAAAATTGCGGCGGATAGCGAAACCTCACTGGTTGCGCGCGCTTTCCGCACCCGCGAGGGCGTCATCGCCAACGATGTGCGTGCTGCACCTGACTTCCTTCCCAACCCGCTACTCCCCGACACGCGTTCTGAGTTGGCCGTTCCACTGATCGCTGGTGAGCAAGTCCTCGGTGTTCTGGACGTGCAATCTGATCAGGTCGACCACTTCAGCCAACAGGATGTCACCATCCAGACTACGCTCGCTGGCCAGATTG
>JBNGDO010000053.1:0-26305 GCA_049975385.1 Anaerolineae bacterium
CTCGGCGCAGCGTCAGGGACAAATTCCGGCTGCATCGCCCCCAGGGTATACGATTGGATGATGGGATTGCACAACAACTCTTCCGCGATGCGGCGCAACTCAACAGGGGAAACGGGGCCATCGAACGCATAGTGGGTGCCGGTGACGACAGCTTCGAGCGCGCCGACGCCCAACTGTCGCGAGCGGTGGAGCAAATGCTTGGCAACGGGGTCGGTGACGCCGGGGTGAAAGGCGACTTCGATGAGCCTCCCCCCCTCAGTCCCCCCCATGGGGGGGGAAGTCTTTGCCTCCTCCCGCCCTACGGGGGGGATCGAGGGGGGGAACCAACGGTAGCCCTCAACAATAGGATCGACCAAAAACTCGGTAGCGATGCGTTCTATATCGTCTGCGGAAAGCACACCTCGGAGAAAGTAGAGATTGCTAATGTGGACTTGCGTTACAGTCTCGATGCCCAGATGAGCGATTTGGCCGTGTACATCCACGGCGCAACCATCGCCCTCACCACGCCAAAAGACTTCGATGCGATATGTGTGTGTCACTATTTTCCCCCTGGCTGTAGGGTTATGGCATTGGCGCAACACCACAAAATGTGCCATAAACCCAAACATCATACTACGCGGGTAGGGGTTGTCAAGCACTCGAAGACTACAAAAGTCTCATGAGGCGTCTGGTCAAGCAAATGTCTGCGCCGAACACGCGATTCGCAAGTCCCCATACGTGCTGAGACTTTTGTAGTCTGAGCCGCCTCCAACGCGACTTTTCCGGCACAATCACGTATCAATACATAGTTGCTTTTCTATGAATCATTTCTGTGCTACAATGGACACATAGACAGAGTGCAGTTTGGCCAATATAAATCTATATCACCGTAAACGTATAAGGAGGTAACAATGAGTTTGCTTGATCAAGTCAAAGACCAAATGTCCGGCTTCGAGCAGTTGGTCGCCAAGATCCCCGGCTATAAGGGCTACAAAGAAAAGGAGCTGCGCCGTGAAGCCGACAAGCTCCTCCGCGACCATATCGTCAACCGGATGCGCATCGTCAAGACTCAACTTGATGGCCTGCAACAGGATCTTATGGGAACGGGGAAATTCGAGCTGCTTGACGAGACTGGCAGCGCCGCCACCCAGATCCAGACATTCATCGACCGGGTCCGCACCGCAGCCTACGGCTATGGCGGGTTGTTCGATGCGGTCAAAGTCAAAGAAGATGAATTGGATCGTGTTTATGAGTTCGATAGCGCATTGGTCGGCTATGCTGACCGGATTGAAAATGCCATCAGCAACGCGCGGGCGGGCATCGAAGGTGAAGATGCACGTGCGCTTATCTTGATGGTGCGCGATCTGGCCCGCGAGGCCAACGCGACGTTCGATGAGCGCCAGGACGTGCTGCGCGGCACCGCCAGCACCGATGTATAACGGATAACAGAATCGGAGGTTAAGAACTATGGCTCGCGTTTTAGATTTAGTTGAATATATAGATGAGGGGCGTGGCGAAATCGTCCATCGCGTCCCCGAACGTGGCTCCGGCGACTTTCGCATCGGCAGCCAGTTGGTCGTGCGTGAATCCCAGGCGGCGGTCTTCTTCCGCGATGGAAAGGCGCTGGACACCTTCGGCCCGGGGCGGCACACGATTACGACCGCCAACATCCCCGTTCTCGTTGACTTGATCGGCAAGGCATTCTCCGGACAATCGCCATTCAAGGCTGAGGTGTACTTCGTCACCATGCGGGAATTGACGGATATGAAGTGGGGCACGCCGCAGCCTATCACCATCCCCGATCCAATCCTGGGCATGGCGCGCGTGACCGGCTTCGGCACCTACGCCATCCAGGTCACAGACCCGCAGCTCTTCGTCGCCAAGATCGTGGGGACGCAGAATCTCTACAGTACGCGTGACATCCAGGCATTCTTCCGCAGCATCATCCTCAGCAAGATGATGGACCTCATCGGCGAAATGGGTAAGTCAGTCATCCAGATGGCGGGGTTCGTCGAAGAATTGGGCGCCGGGGTGCGCGCCAAGGCGCAGGAGGAGTTCGCCTCGCGGGGTGTCACGCTCAACTCGTTCTACGTGGAGTCCATCTCCCCCACCGAGGAAACAGCAAAGGCCATCGACGCCCGTGCTTCGATGGGCGCAATTGGCGATATGGGCGCGTATATGCAGTACCAGGGCGCGCAGGCGATGCGCGATGCTGCGCAGAACCAGGGCGCTGCCGGATCAGGTGTTGGCCTGGGCGCTGGCGTTGGTCTAGGCGCAGCGATGGGCCAGATGCTCGGACAGGCTGCAACCCCGCAAGGCCAGCAAGCCGCACCGGCTGCCGCTCCCCCACCGGTCCCACAAGCTGCCACATTCTACGTCGCCATCGGCGGGCAACAACAAGGGCCATTCGATATGGCAACGCTGCAACAGTACGTCCAGTCGGGGCAACTGACCCGCGACACGCTGGTCTGGAAGGCCGGCATGGCAAACTGGGCTAAGGCGAGCGAAGTACCCGACTTGAACAACCTGTTCGGCGCAACGCCACCACCCTTACCGTAACCATTGTAACGCAACAAAAAAGCGGCCCTACACTGTGTAAGGCCGCTTTTTTGTTCAAACTAGGCTGTAAACCTCGACAAGTGCGGTTATCAGCCATCTGTCTCTATATCCAACGCCGCATACAATTGCGCTAACGTCTCCTTGGGTAAATTAGAGCGGCGGCCGTCGCGACGCAGCCAGCGCTTCAATTCTCGCGTGCGGAACACCGGGATGGGCGAATCTTCGACCTCAAGCACAGCATCGGGGTTAACGAAAACGATTACCGCGCGCACCGGGACTTCCAACCCTTCGGGCAACCGCTTGCGTAGGAAGCGTTGTAGGTCATCCACCTCCACCTTTGCGATCTGATCCGGGCGTCCCACCCCTTCTTGACCGGCAAAGCGTTTAAGCCCTCCCATTTTCTCCTTGTGCTTCCATTTGCCGTCCGCATAGGTAATGTGTCCACCCTGCGAACGCACCGTGATCACCGTAAGGCCACCGCCGTCCACCAGCACAAAGGGCGCAGGCGTTTTGTACATCAACAGCGTGAAACTGTTTTCCAGGCCCTTCAGGGCTTCGGGCACTTTCTTGTGATGTGCCAACGGCCCTAAGTAACGTCCGGCAAAGTAACTGCCGATGAGAGAAGCCACAAGCCCCACCCACATGATAATCGAACCAATCCAGATCCATTCGGGTTTCAAGAATGCAATGGCTATTCCGCCGAGGGAAAGGCCAACACCCACCAGTGGCGCAATCTCGCCGATGCGGGTGCGAGTTTTTATCTGCGATTCATTGGCAATCAGATGCATACCCCCTCCTACACCGTCCCATTCCAACGGGACAGCACGAGGCAGGCATTTTGCCCGCCGAAGCCGAAAGCATTTTTCAAGGCGATACGCGCGTTCATCGGACGTGGTTCCCAGGGCACGTAATCGAGATCGCAGTCCGGGTCCGGTTCATCGAGATTCAGCGTGGGCAAAATTATCCCCTCCTCGAACATCTTGAACGTCAGAATGGTCTCGATTGCGCCCGCCGCCCCCATCGTATGCCCAAAGATCGACTTGTTGGAGCTGATCGCCAGTTTGTAAGCGTGATCGGCGAAGACCTTCTTCAGCGCAAACGTCTCGACGGTATCATTCAACAACGTGGACGTGCCGTGCGCGTTGACATAGTCCACGTCTTCTGGCGCGACACCCGCGTCTTGCAACGCCCACTGGATCGCCCGGCGCACCCCACGCGCCTCGGGATCGGGCTGCGCGATGTGATATGCATCCGACGACGACGCATAGCCGAGTACTTCGCCATAGATGTGCGCGCCGCGTTCCAGCGCGCGCTCCAACCGTTCCAGAACCAAAATACCCGCGCCTTCAGCCAGCACAAAACCATCGCGGTCTTTATCGAAGGGGCGGCTGGCGCGCTCCGGTTCGTCGTTGCGGCGTGAGAGCGCCCTCATCACCGCAAAACCAACAATCGCAACGTCAATGATCAGGCCTTCCGCACCGCCGGCAAACACTACGTCGGCCCATCCGTGGCGGATAAGATTTGCAGCCTCACCAATCGCCTGTGAGCCTGTCGCGCACGCGGCAACAGGTGTGGTGATCGGCCCTTGCGCGCCTGCCAACAGGCTGACGTGATATGAAGGCATGTTCGGCAATGAAGCTGCCAGCGCAAAAGGATTGACACCGATCAACCCACGATGCCACAATTTCGCGGTATGTTCGAGCGCCCAATCCAGCCCTCCCATGCCCACACCGACCACAGTTCCGGCGCGTTCGGGGTTTGGCAGCGGCGTAGGCAAACCCGCATCTGCTATGGCTTCTTGCGCCGCAGCAACCGCAAATGTGGAACATCGCGCCATCCGCCGCACCTCTTTGCGCGGTACATAGCGTTCTGGTTCGAAATTCTTGACCTCACCGGCAATCTGCACCGGATAATCCGAAGCGTCGAAACGTTCGATCCGCGCGATGCCGGATTTACCAGCAAGCGCATTCTCCCACGTTTCAGATACAGACAACCCAACCGGCGTGATCGCGCCCACGCCAGTGACGACGACGCGGACGCTCGTATCCGAGCGTGCACGCGTATCCCGCACTCGATCAGGCATGAGATACCTGCCGGCGCGCTTCCAGTTCCGCTTTGATCGTCGGGACGATCTGTGCCGCCACAGCTTCTCGTCCCCGAAGAATGGCATTCTTCACTGCTTTGGCATTGGAACGCCCGTGCCCCACGATCACCACGCCGTCTACGCCCAACAGCAAGCCGCCGCCAACCTCGGCATAGTCCAGGCGTTTCATCAGTCCCCTGAGAGCAGGCAAAAGGCAGAGCAGTCCAGGAAGTGCAACAATCAACGCCGGGAGCATCAGTACTAGCCCTACTATCGACAGCGCGTTGCCCAACACATCATGTTTGACAATCAGTTTCATAAAGGAGGCAACCGCTTCTGCCGTTTTAATGTGGATGTTGCCCGTAAAGCCGTCCGTGACGACGACGTCAGCGTGGCCTTTGACCACCTCCTTCGGCTCGACATTGCCGACGAAATTGAAATCACTCTGAGAGAAAAGTGCAAATGTATCCCGCAGCACCATCGTCCCCTTCTCTTCCTCTTCGCCGTTTGCCAAAAGCCCAACCCGCGGATTGGCAATATTGAGAATTTTATCGGCGTAGATAATGCCCATCTGCGCGAATTGCAAAAGATACTCCGGCTTGGGATCGGCGGTCGCGCCCATATCGAGGAAAACCGCCGGCTGCAAAGTCACGGGATAAACCGTTGCCAGCGCCGGACGGCGAATCCCGGGGATGCGGCGCAGATCGAAGATCGCGGCCGAGAGACAGGCAATGGTGTTCCCGGCAGAGACGAAGGCATCGGCCTCACCCTTTTTCACCATCCGCATGCCTACGCGAATGGACGAGTTCTCCTTCGCACGCACAGCCTCGGAGTGATCCTCCATCGTGAGCACATCAGGCGCGTGGACAATGCGGATATTTAAACCCTGAGTATCGTGCTTCGCGAGCTCCTCACGTGTGCGCGCCTCAGGTCCAACCAGGATGATTTCATCCCGCGAACCTTCGCGCGCCCACTCTTTGGCCGCCATAACCGCCCCGGCTACATCCGGCCCAGGACAGGCATCCGAACCAAAAGCATCTACGACGATACGCATAAGACCTCCAATAAATTAGAAATTAGAAATGAGAAATGAGAAACAAAGAATCAGCGAATGGAGCAATTACCCAATCTGCAATTAACAAATCTTCAATTTTCTAGGCTCCCCAGAACCAGGGCGGTTCTTCGGGCGGCGTCGCAGCCCAGCCACCATCGATGTCATCATCGCTTCCGGCATTCACAGGCAGTGGTTTGCCGGCAAGCCACCGCTTGGCGATCCCGGGTAACTGCGCGCGCTTCCCACGGTGGATGAGTGGATCGGGTAGTGAGTCGAGGAAGCGCGGTCCGTAACGTTTCGTCAGTACGCGCTGATCCATCATCACCGCAATCCCCTGATCCGTCGCGGTGCGAATCAGTCGGCCGAAGCCCTGTGTGAAGCGTAAGATGGCTTCCGGCACCATGTATTCGTTGAACGGATCATCATACCCCTCGGCGCGCGCAGCGACGATGGGATCATTGGGGACGTCGAAGGGCAGCTTGGTGATCACCAGGACCGAAAGCGCCTCGCCGGGCACGTCCACGCCCTCCCAGAACGATCGCGTTCCGAGCAGCACCGCTTTCTCGCCGTGCCGGAAGTTGTCGAGCAGTTGCGCGCGCGAGCTTCCGCTCCCTTGCGAGTAAACTGTGATGCCGTCCTGTGCCAGCTTGCCGGTGATAGCCTGCGCCGTGGCTTTCAGTTGCGCATAGGAAGTGAACAGCGCCAGCGCCCGACCTTGCGTCGCGCGGAACAAATCGATCAATGTCTGATCCATAATCTGCTGGTGACCGTGGGTGCGTGGTTCGGGCACATCGGTGACGACGTAGAGTAACGCAGCAGATGGGTAGTCGAAGGGCGAGCCGACGGCCAGTTCCGCTGCCCTCTGCGCGCTCAGACGCCCTCGCATATAATCGAAACTGCCCTCCACACGCAATGTCGCCGAGGTGAGGATGACCGAGCGTTTCTTGTCGAACAAATGCTCGCGGACCAACGTACCCACGTGCAAGGGGACGGCGTTGCATGTGAACGGATAATTATTCCTCAACTCCAGCCAATAGATAATGTTCTCCTGCGGCGTAGCGATAAACGGTCCAAGCTGCTGGCAGGCGTCATTCAACTGCCGCTTGATACCCAACAGTCGCGCGTGAGCCATATCGAAACCGGGGGCTCCGTCGGAACTCAGTTCCTCCAGGCCAGTGGCCAGCAATACCAGTTCCTCCACGAGGGCGGAAAAATTCGGCGCGACATGCGCCCATGCCCGTGCCACGTCATCCCAACCTGGCTCCGCACGCATGTTAGGCGTCAGTCGCAGGCGCACAGCATAGCTGTTATTTCGATTTACGTGTTCATTGAGAAACGTATCGATGTCCATGAAAAGCGCCTCTAATTGATGCTCGACGCGCTCCCCGGCATCCTGTATACGCACACACGCATCTTGCAGCACCACCGCCACCTTGCGTGGTTGGTTTTTCGCCAGGCTCAACACCGTCTCCAATAAGCTGGTGGAGGCCTGCCGGGAATACAATAAATCCTCGAAAACGCGATGCAGCAGCGGCCAACTCACCGTATAACGAAGTGCCTCCGTCACTGCCCTTTCCAGATGATGCGCCTCGTCAATGATGAGCAGTTCATACTCCGGTAACACGCGATTCTGCGCAGCGGACCGTGTCTGCACGGCGATGTCGGCCAGCAGCAAAGCGTGATTGACAATGAGGATGTGTGCGCCCTCAGCCTTTGCCCGCGCTCGATAGAAGAAACAGCGGTCACTCTGGTAGAATATGCAATGCTCCGGATCGCAGGCTTCGTTAGCCGCCGAAATTTCATACCAGATGGCCTGTTCTTGTCCGGTCGGCATGAAAAGCCCGTCGCCATCGCCATCGAGGGTGTTGGGCAACCAGAGCAATACCTTGGCAAACACGCGCATTTCGTCCTCGGTGGCGGGGCCGCGCCGCCGCAACGCCTGGAACTGATGGCGGCACAGGTAATGCGAGCGCCCTTTGAGCACCTGATACTTGAATTCGTACAGTGCCTCGGCCAGTTCGGGTAAATCTTTGTTCGCCAGTTGCTCCTGAAGATTGATCGTATTCGTCGAAACCACCACCCGCTGGCGATTTTGTACCGCCCATTCGATTGCGGGGAGCAGATAAGCCAACGATTTTCCTGTACCCGTCCCGGCCTCGACCATCAAGTGATGGCCTTCGTTGAATGCCTGCCCAACAGCCTGGAGCATTTCCACCTGCTGCGTGCGGTATTCGTACTCCGCAAAGACTTCGGCGAGCGGTCCGTCATCGTCCAGTAGCGCGGAGAGCGCATCCAGGTCAACAGGACGCGGCTCGCGACGCGGCTCCAGTGGCTCGTAGAACGTATCGTCCTCGACAAACAGTGGACCCGCCGCGTCACCGCCGCGTTTGGAGGCCAACTGCGCGCCAATGCCGCCACTGAACCCATAACGCTGACGGATGTAGCGCGCGTCACGGAAGAAGTTACTTGGTCCCCAGCGGATACGCTGTCCCAGCCGAACGATTTCCTGCAACATTTGCTGGGGCAATTGCGCGGCGCGTCCCATCAACGCCATAAAGAGTGCGTGCGCCATCACCGCGTCATCGAGCGCGCGATGCGTCTGCTCCGGCAGATCGATCGCTAGCTCGTGGACGAGATTCGCCAGACTGTAACGCCCGGCGTGCGGCACCAAAATGCCGGCGAGATCGAAGGTATCAATCGAAGGATTGCCACGCAGGGCGTTATGCTGGCGCAGAAAGGCCAGATCAAAGCCGATATTGTGCCCCACCACCGGATCCCGTCCCACAAATTCGGCCAGCCGGTAGGTGGCCTGACGACCACCCGGCGCGCCTTCCACGTCCGCGTCGGTGATGCCAGTCAATTCAGTGACAAACAGAGGGATTTTGCGTCCCGGATTAACAAAAGTGGAGAAAGTCTCCAAAATCTCATCGCCATCGAAACGCAACGCGCCGATTTCGATAATCGCATCCCGCATGGGATCCAGGCCGGTCATTTCTAAGTCCAGAGAAACGTAGGTCTTCGCCATATACTCCTTTCTAGGCTCAAGATAACCATTATACAACATAACGCGTCTTGGGAAAGAGAACGCTTTCTACCACGTAAAATGTTACCGAAGGTGGTATGGTTCTACCAAATGATAATGCTACCAAAGGAGAACCATGGCCACAGACGAAAAAATGAAAATCGATGAACGCTATCAGTATCTACAACGGATGCAACGGCGCTACCGGCAGGCCGACCGCGGCACGAAAAGTGCGCTACTTGACGAAATGGAAGCGCATACCGGGATGCATCGCAAAGCGTTGCTGCGGCGCTTGCACAGTGACCTGGAACGCAAAGCACGCTCGCGGGAACGCGAGCCGACCTACGGGCCGGAGGTTGACGCCGCGCTGGCGGTGATCTGGGAAGCGAGTGACTACGTGTGCCCGGAACGTCTGCAACCCAACCTGGTCAGCCTGGCGGAGTTGTTGGCACGGCATGGCGAACTTGACCTAGCGCCGCACCTGAAAGCGCAATTGGCCCAGATCAGTTTTTCGACGGTGCGTCGCCATCTGCCACCGCTCCCACTGGCGCATCGGCGTCGCCGACCGGCCGCCCCACCGAATCGGCATCAGCAAGTTATCCCCGCCTACCGCATCCCCCGCGACACCGCCGAACCGGGACACTTCGAACTCGATCTGGTGCATCACGGTGGGGATACCCCGGAAGGGGAATACGTCTACACCCTGCAACTCATCGATGTCGCCACCGCCTGGAGTGGTCGCCGCGCCATCTTGGGCCGCAGTTACATCGTCGTCGCTGACGCCCTGGCTTATCTTTTCGCCCAATTCCCCTTCCCCGTGCGCCGTATTCACCCCGATAATGGTAGTGAGTTCTTGAATGCCAACCTCCTCACCTTTCTGCGTACCAACTATCCGCACGTCGTGCTCTCCCGCAGCCGCCCGCGGCAGCCCAATGACAACCGCCTCGTCGAGCAGAAAAATGATACCCTTGTCCGCCAATTCCTCGGTACCCGCCGTTTCGACACCGTTACCCAAACGCGTTACCTCAACTCCCTCTACACTCAAATGGATCAGTTCTACAATTTCATCCAGCCCGTCATGAAACAGATCGACAAGACCTGGGTCTCGACGCACGATGGTCAGTCCGGCTACCTAAAACGCACTCATGATCAAGCGCGCTCGCCGCTCGAACGCCTCTGCGCCACCCCAGGCTTTGACGTGCAGCGCGCCCAGGCCTTGCGCGCCCAGCGCGACGCCCTCAATCCCTTACAGCTCCGCCGCGCCATCTATGCCGGTTTGGACCATCTCTTTGCCTATCCCAATGCGCAACCCGATCAAGTGCAGGATGTCTTCCAGACCTTGGCCGATCCCGATCGCTTCCCTGAAGCGGTTGCGGCCCTGCGGGCTGTGGAAACTGTGGACAAACCCAAAAACGGTTTGCCCATAGTTCCCACAGCCCCGACGGCGACGACGGCATCATCTTCCTCGAGAAAGGAGACGGCCATGCTTCAGTAACAGTATCTTTTGATAGAACCGTTACCCCTTCGGTAGCATTATCTTTTGATTTGACACGGAGAAAGGGCTGGATTCTCATCCAGCCCCATCATCCAAGCTGTGCAGAGCGAGCCGGCAACTCGCTTTACGATTGTAACGCCTATCAATGTGTTGGCGAGTCGTCGGCCTCGTGATCCGGTATAAACGTATACGCCTTATCCGTCAACAATGATCCCGGCGTCATCGGAATCGTACGCCTCATCCTCATCGTCCCATAGAAAAAGCTCTTCGTCTTCATCATCCAGTAAGAGTCCGGCATCGGGACTAAGGGGCATCATAAAGTGGAAACCATCCGGCCCAAGTTGTTGCGTCAGACGGGCCACAATTTTCTCCGCATTGTCATACGGCCCGGCCATATAGTACGGCTTGCCCTCCGGTCCGCCAACGGGAACTTCGACGTCCACGCCATCCGGGTCGGCGTCTTGCAGCAAAATTGAGGCATCCCGATAATCGCGATGCGGACGGAAGCCAAACTGCTCTGCATATTCTAAACCGGCCTGGACAATCTTCGCCGCCAGGTTGAAGTCAATCGCTACCAGCTCCTGATTTTGTCCCAGGATGGACAACACTTCCCGGCGGAATTCCCCTGCATCGATGAAATTGGCCACATCCGCATTCTTCACGCCCAAACAGGCGCGGTCTACCAGGTAAGTACCCGCATACACTTCTCCTGTCGCCGGGTTCCGTCGCGTGACAATGACTTGATTCAACTGCGTGGGATCCTCCCAGTCTTCGTTAACCCAACACTCCATCACGGGCCACGCGAGTGAAGCACGCAGCATCGCTTTCTTGCCACGCGGCTGTGATCGCCTCCTTATGGCCTTACGTTTTGCCTTGCGCTTCGCCTCGCGTCGCGCGCGTTTTTTTTCTCGTCTGCTTTTCGGCATAATCGTCCTCCTTAAAATAATCGGCTAGTCACTCGTCTGATAGTCGCATAGTCTTTCGGCAGTTTACACCCAACAAGCTTTAGCTAATTGCTAGACCAAGCTATCGCGGGCACGACCCGAAACCGGTCCAAGCACTCCTGCCCTAAATTCGTTTATTCGTTGTCCTTTTCGTGGCCGGCCTACCGCAAACGTGCCAATTGTTCTCGAACTTGCACCACTTCGGTCTCCATCTCGGCCAGACGATCACGCTCGCGCTGGACGACGTCGGCGGGGGCTTTCTCGGCGAAGGGACCGGCAAGACGCTGGCGGCTGCCGTTGACACGGCCTTCCAGATTCTCCAGCGTTTTTTGCAGCCGCGCCCGCTCCGCGTCGAGATCGACCAGCCCAGCGAGCGGCAGGTAGACGACGACGTCACCGGCCAACACCGACGCCGACTGCGCCACCGGCTCGCACGTCGTCACGATGGACAAAGTCTCCGCATCCAGACGCGCAAGGAACGTCAGTACCGAACGCTGCGCTTCGATGACCGGTGCGCTCGCGCCCGCCGCCACGGTCGCAGCGACACGCCGCCCGGCTTCGACATTATACTCGGAGCGCGCGTTGCGGATGCCCCTGATGAGGTCCATCAGCAATGCCATCTGCGCTTCGGCCTCATCGTCGAGCCACGCAGCATCCTGCATCGGCCACGGCGCGATGATGAGTGCCTCGCCCTCTTTCACGGCTGGCGGGAGCGCCTGCCAGAGCGCCTCGGTCACGAACGGCATGAAGGGGTGCAACAGACGCAGGGCGCGTTCCAGCACGGTCAGCAGGATCACGCGGGGCGTGTCCTTATCCACGTCGGCGTCCTCCACGTAGAGCCGCACTTTGCTCGCCTCAATGTACCAGTCGCAGAACTCGTCCCACAGGAAATCGCGCACGCGCCGCCCGGCTTCGCCGTACTGTTGCGTCTCCATCAGTTCGAAGACATCGCCGGTGAGCCGTTCGATACGGCTGAGAATCCAGCGGTCTTCGAGCGTCAGTTCTAGACCTGTCAGGTTTGGGGCAAACCGGAGGTTTGCACAACCTGACAGGTCTGCGTCCTTCACGTTCATCAAGATAAAGCGTGTCGCCTGCCAGATTTTGTTGGCGAAGTTGCGCGAACCCTCCAAGCGACGCGGATCGAGGTTCATGTCGTTACCCGGCGTGGAGGAGGTGGTCAGCGTGTAGCGCAGCGCGTCCGTGCCGTATTCGTCGATAATGTAGAGCGGGTCATACTTCCACGCGTCGGGCATGGACTTGCTGATCTTCTCGCCGCGTTCGTTGCGGATGAGGCCGTGCAGATAGACGTCCTTGTACGGCGCCTCATCGAGCAGCGCCATCGACAGCATCGTCTCACGGGCCACCCAGAAGAAGAGAATGTCGTAGCCTGTCTCGCGCATATCGGTGGGGAAGAAGCGTTCCAGGTCGGCGGTTGCTTCAGGCCATCCGAGTGTGGAAAACGGCCACAGCCCGGAGGAGAACCACGTGTCGAGCACGTCCTCGTCCTGCACGATCATGCTGCTGCCACACTTGGGACACTGTGTAGGATCTTCGATGGCGCTCCACTGGTGACCGCAATCCTGACAGTACCACACCGGAATGCGGTGCCCCCACCACAATTGACGGCTGATGCACCAATCGCGGATGTTCTCCATCCAGTGGAACCACGTCTTCTCAAAGCGCTCGGGGATGATACGCATTGTGCCATCGCGGACGACGCGGATCGCTTCTTCGGCCAGCGGCTTGGCGCGGACGAACCACTGCGTGCTGATGCGCGGTTCGATCACCGTATCGCAGCGCTGGCAGTGACCGACACTGTGATGATATGGCTCGATCTTCACGAGCAACCCTTCCTTCTCGAAATCGGCCACAATCGCCTCGCGGCAAGCATAGCGCTCCAGCCCCTCGTAAGGCCCGGCCTCGTCGCTCATGAGTCCTGTGGACGTCATCACATCCACTTGGGGCAGGTTGTGGCGCATGCCGATCCCGTAGTCGGTGGGATCGTGGGCGGGCGTCACCTTCACCGCGCCCGTGCCGAATTCAAGCTCCACCGCCTCATCCGGCACGATGGGAATAGCGCGCCCAATCGCCGGCAGGATCGCTATCTTACCGACGAGCGACTGCCAGCGCGGATCGTCGGGGTGAACGGCGACACCGCTGTCGCCGAGGATCGTCTCCGGCCGCGTGGTCGCCATCTCGATGAAGGTCGTCGCACCTTCGGCCCAGCGCCCACTGCCCCACGGGTGCTGCGGGCCGGACCAATCCGCGTTCACGACCGGGTAACGGATGTGCCAGAGATGGCTGTCGTGCTCGGTCGGCTCCACCTCCAGATCGGAGATCGCCGACTCGCAGCGCGGGCACCAGTTGACCATATACGGCCCGCGGTAGATCAGGCCGCGTTCGTAGAGCGTGTGAAACGCGGTGCGCACGGCGTCGCTCAGGCCCGGGTCGAGCGTGAAACGTTCGCGCTCCCAATCGCAGGAGATACCAAGTTGCCGGTGCTGGTCGGTGATGCGCGCGTGCGTCTTTTCCTTCCACTCCCAGCACTTCTCGATAAAGGCAGCGCGGCCCAGGTCGTGGCGCGTCAGCCCCTCTTTCGCCAGCTCGCGCTCGACGACGTTCTGCGTGGCAATGCCGGCATGGTCCGAACCGGGCAGAAAGAGCGCCTCGAAACCGCGCATGCGATAGTAGCGCGTCATCAGATCCTCGAGCGCCGCCGTCATCGCGTGGCCCAGGTGCAGGATACCGGTGACGTTCGGCGGCGGCATCGTGATGCAGAAGCGTTCGCCGTCCTTCGAGGCGACACCTTTGGCGATGAGTGTCTCGGGTCGGAAATAGCCTTCGGACTCCCACCAGTGGTACAAACGTTGCTCGTGGTCTTTCGGATTATAAGTTTTCGATAATTCAGTCATCAGTTCCCCTTTAAAATTTTATCAGCAGATAGCAACCGAAGGTCGCACACAGATCAAGCAGATTTCTTTTCAGGCCGGTAACCCCTGCGGAGGTTTGGCACGAGTTTTGGTACGAAAGGCACTCGCGAATGACGAAGCCCTCGTGCTTCGCTGTTTCGTTCGCAACCTTCGCAAGGATGTCAGGCGTTAGTTTTTACAAACTTTAACGACGCATATCAGATAATAATTCCACACTGTTCAAAGGCGACTGCCATCCTCTGCCAATCGCTTCCCCCTTAGTCAATAACGTTTCCCACACGCTTTCAACGTGTTTCACGTCTACCTTCTCGGGCACAGAAGCTTCTGTCTTTTCGGGATCGCGCGTATTCATCTCGGTCATCGTTCGCCTCCTAATCAGGTGTTAAACTTTACAACAATTCAACCAACCCCACTTGGACTTCGCCGTCCAACAGCAAATGACTGTCCCCATCGAGCGCGCTAACGACTTCGACACGTTGCGCGCGCGTAACACTGATGAGATCCTGTGTCGCTGCGCGGCATCGCTCCATCAGAGCTGTGTCGCGCGTTGCGATAGACAACAGCCCGATCTCCGCGCCGAGCGAGAGCCCCTGCTCGCTCTTGTGACGCCGTACTGCTGTAGCGATCTCGACCAGCGTCTCGCCGAAGGTCTCGGCATCCGCATCCGCAAAACGCGCGTCTACTTCGGGCCAACGGGCCAGGTGGATGGAGACTGCGCCCTCACGCTCCGCGAACAGGTGCTGGTAGATTTCCTCCGTCACGTGCGGCAAAAACGGCGCGAACAGCTTGAGCGTCGCCAGCAGGACATAGGCAAGTGTAAAAGACACTCCCGTGTCCCCACGGGCTGCGTCCTCGTTGTAAAGGCGCAGCTTGGCCATCTCCAGGTAATTATCCGCCAAATCGCGCCAGAAGAAAGTCTCGATTTCGCTCTTGGCAGCAGCGTAGTCGTAGCCCTGGAACAGGTCGGTGACGCGGCGAATCAATGTCTGCAACCGCGCGAGAATCCAGCGGTCGGCGGGGGTTTGTAGGGGCAAGGCATTGCTCACAACATTCCCGCTTGACACAGCATCGTGGGATTCGAAGGACTCTGGAATATCGGATGACCGTTCGGGCAATGCCTCGCCCCTACCGTTCGCGATAAACCGTTCGGCGAAACGGGCGACGTTCCACAGTTTGGTGACCAATTTCGCGCCGATCTGGATTTTCTCCTCGCTGATGATTGAGTCCTTGCCGAATCCTGTGCTCGACGTCCAATAACGCACGGCATCCGCCGAATACTGCTCGAGCATCTCCATCGGCGGCATCGGTCCGCCGCCCCGGCTCTTGCTGATCTTGCCCGTGCCTTCTGGGGCCAGGCCCCACCCCGAAATCGCCGCATCGGTCCACGGCGTCGCGCCGAAGTGATGATAGGACTTCACAATCGTGTAGAACGCCCAGGTGCGGATGATCTCGTGGGCCTGCGAGCGCAGGGAAAAGGGATAGACCTTCGCGTAGAGCGCCGGATTCGCCAACCACTGTCCCACTATCTGCGGGGAAAGCGATGAGGTAGCCCAGGTGTCCATCACGTCCGTTTCCGGCGTGAAGGATGTACCACCACATTGGCACGAATGGGACGGCGCGCGCGTGGTCGGATCCACGGGCAGTTCATCGTCGCCAGCGAGTATCACCGCGCCGCAAGCATCGCAGTACCAGACCGGGAACGTCACGCCGTAGTAGCGCTGGCGAGAGATGCACCAGTCCCAGTTGAGATTTTCGACCCACTCGCGGAAACGGGTTTCCATGTGATCGGGATGCCAGTGCACGTTCGCACCGGATTCCAAAAGCTCGTCCTTGAAATCGAGCACGCGGACGAACCACTGCGGCGTCACGATGTACTCCACCGGCGTATCGCACCGCTCGTGGACGCGCACGGATTGCGCGGTGGGGCGCTCGTCCAGGAGCAAGCCCCGTTCCGCCAGCGCCGCCACGATCTGTCGCCGGGCCTCTCGCGACGGCAGCTCCGCGAACGCGCCCGCCAGGCCGGTCATCCGCCCGGCGCGATCGAGGGCCACGCGCAGCGGCAGATTGTGCGTGTACCACCACGCCACATCCGCCGTGTCACCGAAGGTACAACACATCACCGCGCCGGTGCCTGTCTCCGGGTCGGCTCCGGGATCGGTCAGGATCGGCACCCACTGGTCGAAGTACGGCACGCGCGCCTGTTTGCCGACCAAGGGCGCGTAACGCGCGTCGTCGGGGTGGACGAAGATCGCCACGCACGCAGACAAAAGTTCCGGGCGGGTGGTGGCGATCTCCAGCATGCCGCCATCCTCCAAAGCGAACGCCAGCGTGTAGAACGTGCTCGCGCGGTCGAGGTCGTTCAGTTCGGCCTGGGCGATCGCGGTCTGGCATTCCGGGCACCAGATCGCGGGCGCTTCCTTGCGGTAGGCCAGTCCCTTGCGGTAGAGATCGAGGAACGAAAGCTGTGAGATGCGCCGCGATTCCGCGTCAATCGTGCGGTAGGTGTAACGCCAGTCAATCGAGAGGCCGAGCCGCTGCCAGAGCGCCTGGTAGTCCCGCTCCGCTTGCTCGCTCACCGCTAGACAACGCTCGATGAACGCCTCGCGTCCCACATCGACGGCGCGGATGCCCTCCTGTTGTTCGACCAGGCGCTCGGTGGGCAGGCCGTTGTCGTCGTAGCCCATCGGGTAGAAGACGTTGTAGCCGTTCATCCGCCAGAACCGCGCCACGAAATCGGGGTGGCTGTACGAGTAGACGTGGCCCAGGTGCAGGTGCCCGGAAACCGTCGGCGGCGGCGTGTCAATCGAGTAGACGGGGCGCGCGTCGTCGTCCACATCGAAGTGGTAGACGCCCTGCGCCTGCCAGAATGCCTGTAAGCGCGGCTCCTCGGTTTTCGGATTGTAGCGTTTCGGTAGTCCAGCCATGTCCGGTTCTCCCATCGATTAGTGATCGGTAATCGGGAACTGGGAATCGGTAATCGGGAACTTGTAACTAGGGTATCCTGAAACCCGATTACCAATCCCTAATCACCAGTTACCAATCCCCAAACGCAAAAAGGCCCACTCCGTCCAGGGACGAAGTGGGCCTTCGCGGTACCACCCTGATTCGCCGACACACCATCCGATAGATATATCGGCGCACTCTGTTCGGCCTTATTGGCCGACATCCACAGCCTAAACGATGGATGCTCGCTGTAACGGGCGATCCCGTAGCGACCTACCGGGGGACATCCCCAATTCAGCCGCTCGACTCCCGGGCGACCTTCGGCGGTTTCTCACTGTGAAGGGCTTGCAGCCGGTGGCTCTTCTCTCTGCCGAGCAATCGTTTTTTGATTGCCGTTCACCAGTGTGTGGGGCGCTTGTCCCCAACCGCTTACTCCTCCCGTTCACCGTCTTTGACGGATTGCGTTGACCTGATTATATGAAAGTTGAGCGAATTGTCAAACTGGCTACGCGCAAAATTCACCCTCTTCTTTGGGATAATCGAAGAAGAGGGTGAATTCGTCTATAGGCGCTTACGGGGCCGGTGTAGGGGTCGGCGGCGGCGGCGGCGGATTGTGCACCCACACCTGATCATCTTTGACCCGCACCTCGGCGATGGTGACGCCATCACGTTTGACCAGAATGAGCCAGGTCTCCGGGTCATAACCGCAATAGAAGGGTGGATCGATGCTCACATTTTCGTACTGTAGGAGAAACTCGTACGCGATTTGCAAAGCTTCTTCGGCAGTGGCCGGGTTGGGGAACTGGGTTAGCGGCTCGGGAAAGTATCCAAATCGCAACGGTTTATCGCTATCGGGCAACATATCGATATATCCGGCAAACATGCCATCGCGGCGCAACAGGATTTTCGTGTAGTACAATTTCCCGTCGCGGTCGTAGACAGGCCATAGTTCTCCCGCGTATTCCAAGTCCGTCCATTGCTGCATATCGGGGAACTGCTGGATGTACGTTTGCTGCGCTGTCACGGTTGCCGGGGCAATAGAAGGAGCAGATACCGGCGGCCCTTGCGTGGAAGCCGTTTCCTGTCCACTGAACCGGAGACAGCTTGTCAATATAGTAAGCAACGCCAGCGACAGTATCACAACGCAATCAATACATCTTCTATTAGCACTGTGAGCTTGCTGATTCATAACGGTTACCTCCCTTGCCCCGACAGCCTACTCACCGGGAATCAAAGCGGTACGCTGGCTGAAAAAAGAATGGGGCCAGGGCGCGCCTTCCTGCGGATACGGGGTCATGCGAGCATGGGGGTAAGTTATATAGAGCAGTTGCAGTTCGTGAATGGCGCCGGCGTGACCCATTCTGTCTGCCGGAATCTCGACCTGCGCCGGGATGATGTGCCGCTGACCGTCTTCGATGTAGCCAAAGAACGCCGGCGTGTCCCCAGCGCCTAGCGGGATTTGCTGCCAATCCAACCAGGCCACCAACACATACGGGTGAGCGGGCAGAAACTCGTCATCCGCATCGTTGCCCACATGGATGTAGTAATCGACGACCGTGCCGCTCGTGACCGTGGCGCTAATCCAGGGCTGGCGGCCATCACGTGGGTCTTGATTGATTTGGATGCCGCCCACGTCGAGTTTGGGATCGAACTCGAAGACCATAGGCGCCTCTTCATAAACGATTTCGGGAACCGTATCCTCTCCTATGACTATATCATAGATATGTGCCGATTCCAGAATACCGTAAGAGTCAATATTCAGACGGTTCACATCTGCTCCCTGAAAAAAGACCAAACACATCTGATGTCTACCCGGCTGATTGGGAATGGACAAACTGAAGTTAATGCTCATAGGGTCATAGGGGTCCGCTTGAACAAAATAGACGGGATAAGAGGTATGTGTGACTGTCAAAGGGATCTGCACATAGTTCATCAACACGGCCAAGGCATACACTTCGGTCTGTGGAAAGTCACTGCGTATTCTCAATGTAGCCGCTAATTCCACGGATGTCTTGTGGTCTTGATAAGGGAAGTACGTTTCTTTTGTTTCGGCATTATACTCGCCTGAGTGAATATCCAGACCTACGGCCAGCCCCCCAGAATGAAAACCTTCTTGAGCCTGTGCTTTCTCTGAATGACGACTCCATCTTTTTTGGTATAAAAGCATGGCCGAAGGGTAGGCATATCTCAGGCTAAGGACACCGACTGCACATAGCATAACGATCACGCAACTTCCAATTATCAACAGAAGAACTCTGTTTTTCGCGTTCCGTAATAACACTTTAGCTCTCCTAAAATAGTTGACAAAGAACTCACTCTCTTCTCTCTATAATTCCCCGAGAAGAGAGTGAGTGCCATTACACACAAAGATCGAAACTAGTACGTGCCCTCTGCGACACCTGTGTACCTGTCATAAGACCCCGAACCGTAGACATATAAGACGCTTGACCGCGCTTTACCGGAAGACGGGCTATCATCACGACGACAGTAAACTTGACTGGCGTCATGAAAACCAAATGTTACCGTATAGGCTTGAGCACCAGCGCTATTCCAAGCCGTGGCTGTCATTTCAATGTACGGAATCGGCCAACCTCCCCCAGTTGCGGTGCTTGCTGACCACCCCATATGTTCGTTTCTGCCCAACATCCACCAGTACCGGCTCACTGTAGTCCATAGATGATGCGTAGAAGAAACAAACTTATCATCTTGAGCAATCATCCCAGGAAACCCATTAATCTGATTATCGGTAAGTTGTTTGACTTCCCAATCATTGAGCTTTCCGGCAAGCATTCTTTCGACTATGTCGGCCTCTCGTTCCATCCCATAAATGTGGTATCAGGCGGCGCTTCCGCCGCAGAACTGATTCCAGGCAGCGCCAACAGCAACACAACGACCAAAACCAACAACCCTTTGCGAATTCCTGACTGTTTCATGCTAAACCCTCCTTAAAATTGAACTGTGTTTTCTTGAACAACCAAACATTCAACAGTTTAGCAGAAAAAAGCGGGTTTGTCATCGTGGAAAACACGTATTTTTTTGTACGTGTTTTCCACGATATCCAGCCGGCGTTCACACAAACAGGGCTTCATCCGCAACGAACCCGTGCTCCCACGCCCACGCGATGGCCTCACGGGTCGATGCCATCTCCAATTTGGCGAGGATGCGCTGAATATGCGTTTCGACGGTACGGCGCGCGATACCCAGGGTCTCCGTGATTTGGCAATTGGTCTGCCCGCGCGCCAACTGTATGAGCACTTCACGCTCCCGCGCCGTCAGGCTTTCCCACCGGGCCAGCACTGTCGTTTCCCAGCGTTGCGCCCGCGCCAATTGCCCCCCATCGATGAGACATTCACCCCGCGCAGCGCAACGGATGCTCTCGATCAGGCGTTCCGGCGCTTCTGCTTTGAGCAAATAACCGGCGACCTGCGCCTCGACGGCCTGGGAGAGATAGGCGTCCCGGTCGTGAGCGGTGAGGACGAGCGTGATGATGTCGGGATAGCGCTCGCGCGTCCAGCGTTCCACTTCCAGCGCGTGATTGCCGGGCATCACGAAATCGAGCAACAGAATGTGGGGTTGTAGCGTCTCGACCAGGGATTGCGCTTCCGCGCCGTTTTCCGCTTCGCCCACCACGTCGATATCCGGCGCCGCCGCCAACATCTCGCGTATGCCCGCGCGCGTGACGGGGCAGTCGTCGGCGATGAGCACCTGGATGCAGTCTTCTTTCTGGTGAAGCATCGTCCCTCCCCGAAAATGTCAACGGATTCAACTTGCTAATCCTCCACGTAAATATCCAACACATCCCGCAGCATCGTCATCGCCGAGGGAATCGGATTCGGTTCGTCGATGATCGCGGTGATGACACCGTAGATGTCGGTGGTGTAGACGACGCCCATCTGCTTGCGGCCGAGTCGCCCAAGCGGATGTTCCGGCGACAGCGGCGTGGGGGTGACGGAGAGAGCATAGCTGCCATCAGGCTGGCGTTCGGCGCGGGCGAGCAGGCGGTAGCGCTCGCCCCGCTGGCGCGCGGCGGCCAAGGCTTCCGCACCGACCACCGCGATGCCGTCGCGCTGCACATCGTCCAATGTGGCAGAATATTCCAATACCGCGTTCGTCAGGATGACGAGTTTTGCGGCCGCGTCCCAGCCGTCCAAATCCCACGAGGGATCCGCTTCGAGCACGCCCTCGGCGCGCGCGCGCTCGAGCGCTTCGTCCCATGCCACGCCATCGGCGAGCATGTCCATCACGTAGCCGGTGACCAGGTTGGGCACGGCCTCGATGCACTGAACGATCGCGCCGCGCAAATCCCGCGCGCCCAGGTTGATCGCCGGAAGGCCACCCGCGACCGTACCGTCAAAGCGCAATTGCACGCCGTTGGCCTTTGCCAGCTCATGCAATTCACGGTAGGCCACCACCAGCGGCCCCTTGTCCGGCGCGACAACGTGCATACCTTTACGCATCGCGGCGCGCATACAACTCAATCCCGGCTCAGCGCCTTTGTCCAAATAGACAGGCAGCGCTTCCAGCAACAAATCGGCCTCTGCCGCTTCAACCAGTGACAGGGCATTCCATCCGGCGCGCCCGGCACCGGGATACTCGCCGACCGAACCGCCGCCCTGCTTAATCTGTGCAACCTGCGTCGGGTCAAGGCCGTTTGCATCGTAGGCCACACCACGACTGTCCGCCGCCCCTACGAGCACCAATTCCAGGCCATACCGCTCGCGCAGCAGCGCCTCCTTTTCTGCGATCACTTCACAAAAGCGGCGGCCCAGGTTGCCTAGACCAACGAGTACGTAACGTATAGTTTGCATCGAACCCCCCTCAAGAATCTAAGAATCAGCGAACTACGAATTGCGAATTGCGAATTGCGAATCATGCATCACACATAACGCAGCACGTATCAAGCATCGAGCCGCACTGCCAGCAGCGGAACGAGCATTTCCTGCGGCGTAAGCCCGCCATGACGACCAAGCATCGACTTCTTTTTGAGTACTTCCGCGGCGCGCGCGAAATGGGCGTTGCCGACAGCAATGCCAACAATATCGCCCAAGCGATGAGGCACTTCGGCGTAAGGTACGCCCGGACCGAGCAGACCGCTGCGTATGACTTCATCCTGCGACAAGAAGATGAATTGTCCTGCAAAGTGCTCGTCCACATACTGCCGCACCGTCTCGTAATGTCCATCGCGGATGTAGAAGAAGGGCACACGCGACTCCCCCAACGGTGGCACAAACAACGCGTCGAGCAACGCAGGATGCCGGTCCAGCAGAATTGCGGATCTGGGCGGTGTGGTGATCTGACCATGATCGGCGGTCAGAAGCAAGAGCGTCCCCACACGGTCGGCAGGCGCGAGCCGGTTGAGGAAGATTTCCTCCATCAGCAGCGCCAGCGAGACGGTTTCTGCGTCGCCGGACTCATCGAGCGGTCCGTGGCGATGCGCCAGCGTATCCACGGCGTTCCAGTAGGCACTCACAAAACAGCGATCGTGGCGCTGTTCCAGAATGCGCCGCAACGTCAGCCAGAAGTCGGATGCCGTCGCGTAGCCGAACACATCCTGCATTCCCCGGTTGTGCATCACGGAAAGTGGTGTCTCGACGAACGCATCGTGCGTGAGCGCGCAGGAGGTTACGCCTTGCACGGCGAGCAGTTGCCCAATCGCAGGGACTGGCAAGAACTTTTCTGCTTCAAATCCCCATTCGGCCAAAGTGCCGGTGAACGGCCTGTGGATCGCCGAAAAACTGATCGCCTCCACGGCCATCTGCCACTCGCGCAGGAATAGACTGTAGGCCAGCAAACCGTGTTCCACCGGCGAGCGCCCAGTGTGAATCGTGCTCAATACGCTATTGGTGGTCGAAAGGAAGGTCGTCGTAATCGGCTGCAAGCGTCCTTGCGTCGCCAGACGGTGAAAGACAAGATCGGGATGCCGAGTCATCACATTCTGCAATTGCTCCCAGCCAAGCCCATCGATCACCACCAGCACGACGCGCTGCACGCCGTCCAAAAGCCCATCAAGCAAATCGCCGTGTAGCGGCGGTAACACGCCGGGCAACGTCACACCCAATGCCTGCCCCACCGTCCCTGGAAGATTGCCCACCGACAGCCCCTCGTAACGCGGCCAGATGAAGCCTTCCGGAAGAGAGGGCGCACCATCAGGCCGATAAGTGCGTAAGTTGTGTTCTAAATTCGTCAAGTCCATGAAAACTCCTAAGCAAATCAGAAATTGATTCTACCAGTATCCTACTTCTGGTGTAAGCGCAAATTGGACCTCTCCGTGCAGCACCTGTTCAAACAACGTCGGCGAACACAGCGGAACGATCATCCCACCACCACTCTCCTTTAGCTCCCCACGAATGTTGGCGTAGACAAAAGGTTTGGGCAACATCCTGAACCCTAACCTCTCGTAGAGAGGATGTATTTCACGTTCTGTGTCCACCGAAAGAAATGCCATATCACATTCCTGTCGCCGCAAGTAATCCATAGCTGTCTTGCAAACGCGTGTACCTATCCCTTGACCACGCCAATCTTCTCTGGTGCACGGGCTAAAGCCGCCCAGGGTGATGGCCTGCCCATCATATTCGACTTCGCGCTTGAATACCTCGGCGCACGCAATCAAGCTGCCCTGATGATGGACCAAAATACGCGCGACAGGAGGCCTGTCAAAATCCTCCTCGACTTCTTCGGCAGTCACCTGATCGGAGAAGCACGCGATTTGAAGACGAAGCATCTCGTCTTTCTGCTCAGAGGTGACCTCGTCCTCATCTACGACAATGATATCAACATGTACTGACATAAAGGGTATCCTTATCCAACTCCAAGATTACCGGATCAGCCCCTTGATCACATACCCCACGACGAGAAACATTCCCGTGACAATCGCCCACTCTTCAGAAGCCATCGCCTCAGCCGATTTGTGCGCACGCCAGGCCAGCGGCGCGGGTAGAAGGCACAGCGGACACCACTCGGGGATATCGCCGACCACAATGCCGATCAACAACAGCACATACGCCGCAACGTAGCCGTATTTTGCTAATCGCGCTGCCGCCGGCAAACGGTATGCCCACATCGCCGTCAAGATAAGCGCAGGCCACATTGCTGTCCAATCCAGCCTTCCAGCCTGTGACCAGTATACAGCGACTACCTGCACTGGAGCGAAAATCCACGGCACATATGGCCTCAGTCTGCACAACCCCACCTGCGCTGCGAGACCAAGCGCCGCGACGATAACAAACGTGACGATGGAGAACAAGCCCGTCACCGCCCATACTACGGCTCCGCCCAGGCAAATGGGTGGTTCGAGCACCAGGCTCTTCAAAACCGATGACCTTTGACTTTTGACGTTCAACTTTCGACTATGCTCCTAACTCCCGTTCCAAAATCGGACGCATCGCCTGTGCGGCGCGGGCGCGGTGGCTGATGCGGTTTTTCTCCGCCTCCGTGAGCTGCGCCATCGTGCAGGAATACTCGAAAAGGTAGAAAACGGGATCGTAGCCGAAGCCCCCTTCCCCGCGCGGCTCGAAGCTGATGATGCCTTCGCAAACACCCTCGGTGATGTACTCGCGAGCGGCGTCCGCTTCGCCGGGGATCACCAGCGCGGCGATGCAGCGAAAGCGCGCACCTCGCTCCTCTAGCGGAACGTCGTCCAGCGCCTTGAGCAACGCCCGGTAGCGTATCGCGTCCGTACCGAGGTGGTAGCGCGCCGAACGCACGCCCGGCGCCCCGTCAAGGGCATCCACTTCGAGGCCTGAATCGTCGGCCAGCGTGGGCAGGCCGGATGCCGCCGCCAGCGCCCGCGCCTTGATGAGCGCGTTCTCTGTGTACGTCTCGCCGGCTTCTTCGACGTCGTCGTGCAGTCCAAGATCATCGGGCAGCAGCAGCTCGATATCCAGCCCATCCAGCAGCGCCCGCCACTCCCGGCGCTTGCCTTGATTGTGTGTCGCTAATAATAATCTCATGCAATTCCCTCTTATTCATAAACCACGAATCTACACGAATTCTGTATTGGTCAAGAAGATACTAAACACAAAAGCCTTGGATTTTCACCGCCGAGAGCGCAGAGTTCGCAAAGATTTTGTGCGTTGTTCGCAACGCCTGTTTCTCTGCGTCCTCAACGTACTCAGCGGTGAAAACCGATTTGATCGAGTGTACAATATCTTGTCGACCAGTACAAATCTACACGAATTTTCACTAATTTTTCCCTTGTTCGTGTAGATTCGTGAAAATTCGTGGTAAAATTCTCATCCTTTACCCATTCTTTCATTCGCTGATTCTTCTGTTCGCTCATTCGCCAATTTCCGTTCCAGGCGTTTTTTGCGATGGCGGAGTTCTGTCAGCAGTCGCGTCCGCTTGAGGCCCTTCGGATGACACTCGGCGCGCTGCAGGGCACTATCGGTTTCAGCCAGCGCCGCGTGCAGATCGCCGGTGGTCCATTCGTAGTACTTGGCGCGTTCCACCAGCGGATCGACCGTCAAAGGCTGGGACTCGATCCAAGCATCCCACAGCACCAATGCCTCCGCCCACGCCTCACGCCGCTTGTGGCGCAGTGCCATCTCGGCCCAGAGCCGCGCGGCGCACGCCTCATCCAGGCTATCCACATCTGTGAGTGCTCGTTCCCATGCGACGAAAGCATCCATTTCCCGCCCTGCCCGGTCGAGGACACGCCCCACGCCGGCCCACTCACCCGGCGCGAGCGCCATATGCTCCGGAGAGGCGACCATGCGCGTCACATGGACCAGCAACGAAACCAGGCTCAACACGTCGATACGGTTGTGATAGAAAACCCGCACCATGTCGTCGATGGCACCGGTATTCAGGTATTGCCGGTAGAGCCAGGGAATCAAGGACGATTCGATGTCCACTTCGGTGCGCTGCACACGCAGGATTTCCGTTTCCAGCACGCCCAGACGCCGGGATCCCAGGTGGTCGCGCCAGAGCCACCGCGCCACGGTTAGCAGATCCAGATGCGGCAGCGCACGCCAGCGCGGGGCCATCCGGTTCAGGATAAAGCGTGATTCGAGCAGCGGGAGATCGAAGCCAGTGCCGTTGAAACTGACGATGCCTGTTGCACCCGCCAGCACGTCCTCGATGTAGTGCATCGCCGCCAGTTCTTCGTCGGGACTGCGGAGGAAGACCAAATGAAGTGTTAGTGCATCATTTTCCCACACGCCGATGCCGGTGAGGAAGACGAGTGTCCCCGCGCCGCCCGACAACCCCGTTGTCTCCGTATCGAGAAACGCAGGACGCGCGCCTAAATCCGGTACGCCGAAGAGCGGCAACGCCTCCACTGGAAGGCGCTGCATCTC
>JBNGDO010000053.1:26315-28993 GCA_049975385.1 Anaerolineae bacterium
ACCGAGCGTGTAACGTCCGTGGGGGTGAAAGGACGGATACATCCGTTTTTCCACCCATATAGGGCCGTGCTCGGTGATGATTTCATCGCCGGGCAGCGCAGCACTCGGTGAACGCGATGGTTCAGTAGAAGTCGGCGATGGTGCGGGCTGTAAAGCCTTGAGCCCTTTGACCACACCGAGACGTTGCAGCTTCTGGCGAAGTTTGTCATCCATAACGACTCTAAAGCATTTTTTACCGCTGAGGTCGCTGGGAACGCAGAGAAGCTCTTACATTGTCTATCTCTGCAAACTCTGCGCTCTCTGCGGTAAAGAATTACGTCCCTGCCTGGTGGCGCTCGATGCGGGCACCGAGCGGACGGAGTTTCTCCTCGATACGCTCGTAGCCGCGGTCGATCTGGCGGATGTTATAGATGGTGCTGGTGCCTTCGGCAGCGAGCGCTGCAATCAACATCGCCATACCGGCACGGATGTCGGGGCTTTCCATCTCGTCGCCGTGCAAGCGCGAGGGGCCGTAGACCAACGCTCGATGCGGATCGCACAGGACAATGCGCGCCCCCATCGGGATGAGCTTGTCGACGAAGAACAGGCGGCTCTCAAACATTTTTTCGTGGAAGATGATCACGCCGTCGCATTGCGTCGCCAGGACGAGGGCGATGCTCATCAAGTCCGCCGGGAACGCGGGCCACGGCGCATCCGCAATGGAGGGGATCGCACCGCCCATGTCGGGAACAATCTGCAAGGATTGCTCGGCGGGCACGAAGAGGTCGTCGCCGCGAATCTCCACGGAGACGCCCAACCGCTCCAGGTGCATCAACGTCATCCGCAGGTGGTGGGGGACGGCGTTGCGGATAAGCAGCTCGCCGCGCGTCGCCGCCGCCAGCGCGATGTAGCTGCCCACTTCGATGTGATCGGAGGCCACAGCGAAATCGACACCGTGCAGGCGCTCCACGCCGTCGATGACCAGCGTGTTCGTACCGATGCCGTCGATCTTTGCGCCCATCGCGTTGAGCATGGCGCACAAATCCTGCACGTGCGGTTCGGAAGCGACGTTGCGCAGGATCGTTGTCCCCTGGGCGAGAGCAGCAGCCATCACCGCGTTCTCCGTGCCGGTGACGCTGGCCTCGTCGAGTAGGATGTCGGTCCCGCTGAGGTGGTCGGCCTTCAGGATGTAGTTCCCGTTCTGCACAACCACGTCCGCGCCGAGTTCCTGGAAGGCCATAAAGTGCGTGTCCACGCGCCGCCGCCCGATCACGTCGCCGCCGGGCGCGGGAATGGATAGATCGCACAGCCGCCCCAGGAGCGGCCCGGCGATCAAGATCGAACCGCGAATGGCGCGGAACAGGTCGCGGTCCATGTCGTTCGTCGGCGAGCAGACCTGCTGCGCCTGAATTTTCCAGGTGTTGGCGTCCAAGCGCTCGACGTGCACGCCGAGGATCTGCAAGAGTTCTGCCATCACCTCCACGTCGCGGATCGCGGGGAGGTTGCGCAAGATCACCGGCTCGTCGGTCAACAACGTCGCCGCCAGCGTGGGCAGCGCGGCGTTTTTGTTACCGCTTGGAGAGATTTCTCCCTTGAGCGGTATGCCACCTCTAATCACAAAACAGTCGTTCATCGGGTGCTCCTTTGCGTGATTGGTAATTGGGGATTAGGGATTGGCAATCTGTCATCGCAACTCGTAAATCGCAACTCGTAACTCGTAATTCGTAATTCGTAATTCGTAATTCGTAATCGGGACTCAGCGCAGCGAGATTTCTACGCGGTCCCCAATCTGCAAGCCCAACGCCCGCGCACCGTGACCATGATTGACCGCGAGTTCGAGCAGCCCTTCGCTGCCGACGAGAGCCAGCGGTTCACCTAGCGACACTTCGCCGTAGGTATGGCGGATAGGCCCAAGATCGCGCCCGCCGACGAGGACGCGCACGCGCGCCGCATTGACGATACCGGATGGCACGTCGCCGAAGACCGGATCGAGAGATAAAAGCGCGCCATCCCACACCAACCGCCCGATACTGGTGATGACGTTGCCGAAATGGTCGATGTAGATCACCTCACCAGCGATAGTGGTGTCGCTCACGGTGAAGACTGGCGTAGGCAGGCGCACCGGATCCTCCACTTCGGGACCAAGTTCAGCCAGCGGGACACCGCGCGCGAGATGCGCGCCCGCAGGAGAGAAAATATCGCGCCCGTGGAACGTGTTGCTGATCGCCAGGTTGCGATAAGCAGGATTCGCCAGTTCGACGATCATCGTGGGTGGGGCGGCTTCCCACACATACGAGAAGACGCCGTTATCCGGCCCCACCAGCATCCCCCACGGCGTCCGCGCCGCGATAGGGCGCCGCGCCGTCCCCACACCGGGATCGACCACGACGACGTGAACGCTTTCCAGCGGGAAGTACGGCAGCGCCGTCCAAAGTACGTAGGCCGCACTGCGCACGTCCTGCGGTGGTATCTCCTGCGTGATATCGATGCAGGGCACACCCGGCGCAATCCCGGCGATCACGCCCTTCATCGTGCCGACGTAGCCGTCACGTGTGCCAAAATCGGTTGTGATTGAGATAATCATTGTTAAGCACCATCCTTTCGAATCACGAATCATGATTCATGATTCCTTGTCTCCGCTTCCGCCCGCTGCATCAGGGCACGCATGTAGCCGATAGCATAGGCGGGTTCGGCGCCTT
>JBNGDO010000054.1:0-11153 GCA_049975385.1 Anaerolineae bacterium
AACCCGCAACCTACGGTTTTGGAGACCGTTGCTCTGCCAATTGAGCTACTCGCCTATGCTAACTTGCTTCCCGGGCGCCTGCGTCAAGTTTGTGCTGACCGCGTCGCACCTAAGCCCATGATCAGACTTGAACTGATGACCCCTTTCTTACCAAGAAAGTGCTCTACCGACTGAGCTACATGGGCGCACCCTCCAGAATGGGCAGTGAGGGACTCGAACCCCCGAAGGCTGTCGCCAACTGATTTACAGTCAGTCTCCTTTGCCGCTCGGAACAACTGCCCAGAGAGCCGACGGTGGGAATTGAACCCACAACCCTCCGCTTACAAGGCGGATGCTCCGCCGTTTGAGCTACGTCGGCGTCTCGAAATTATAACACACCAACATGAAGGGTCAAGGTTTCTTCCCTACCAGGCGCCGGTAAGTATACACAAATAAAGGGATTTGTCAATTTGTTAAAATTCCTTTTTGTCACTTGCCCCCACAGCAACAATACGTATAATGCAAGCATAATGACGATTTATGTGGATATCTCTGCAGCTGCGCATCGTCGCGCCGGGTTGGGACGGTATGCCGAAAACTTGACGCGCGCTCTAATCCCACGCCTCACACATGAACTGGCGCTGTTCTACAACCAAGAGAAAGGTGTGACGTTGCCGCCTGGATTGGAGTACTTACCATCGCGCACGGTCGCGCTTAGTTATAAATCCTGGAGAATGCTGGTCTGGGCGGGACAGCTTGCACACATTCCCTTCAATCGCCTAGTGCCAGATGCAGCGCTTTTTCACGCAGCAGAACATCTGCTGTTGCCGTTAAAAAACGTCCCAACCGTGTTGACCGTCCATGATCTAATTTTCCACTACCTGCCGGAACATCACAAACCACTCAACCGCTGGTATCTGAATCTAACGATGCCGCTATATTGCCGCCGGGCCGATCACATCATCGCTGTCTCGGAAGCGACGCGGAACGACATCATCAAGGCTTACCACATTCCGCCGGAGAAGATCTCAGTGATCTACGAAGCGGCGGACCCCCGCTTTGAACCGCAGTTGCGTGCTGTCATAGAGGCAATGCGCACGCGGTACCATCTGCCAGAGGAATATCTTCTCTACGTGGGTACCATCGAACCGCGCAAGAATCTAACACGGCTGTTGAAGGTGTGGGAAACGCTTTATCAGGCGCAAGAGGTTCCATCGCTGGTTATCGTTGGTCGAGAGGGCTGGCTTACAGGAGACTTTTTTGCGGCGTTGGAGAGCAGTCCTGCGCGCGACGGGGTGATGCTTACCGGATACATTCAGGATTGTGACTTGCCGGCACTCTATTCCGGAGCAACAGCGATGGTTTTCCCCAGTCTGTACGAAGGGTTTGGACTGCCGCCGTTGGAGGCAATGGCATGCGGCACGCCGGTGCTTTGCTCCAATGTATCTTCGCTGCCCGAAGTCGTCGAAGACGTGGCGTTGATGTTCGATCCAACCGACGACGAAGCGATGGCCCAGGCTCTGCAGCGCATCGTGCGTGACAAAGCATTACGGGTCACGCTCAAGGAACAGAGTCTCTGCCAGGCGGCGCGTTTCTCGTGGGGTAGAGCAGCGCAAGAGACAAAGCACGTGTACGATCAGGTGCTATCTGCATGCCGCGCTACGCCCTAGATGCACGCACAGCGACGCCACATTTCCCTGGCATTGGACGGTACATCACCAATCTCGCCCGCGCCCTGATTCCGCAGCTTGCATCTGACGAACAACTCATCGTATTTTCCGATCCGGCATATCCGCTAGATTTGCCGTCCGGTGGCGCTGCCCATAGCCTGCCCGTCGATGTTTCACCCTTCTCACTCCGCCAGCAATGGGTGATCCCGCGGCTGCTACACCAGCACAAAGCGGGCGTATATCACAGTGCCTATTATTTAATGCCCTACGTTACTGGTGTACCTACGCTACTCACACTCTACGATCTCATTCCAATTCGTTTTCCTGAACACAGCACCCTGAAGGCGCAATTGCTTTTTCGTTGGGCAACGATGTTGGCAGTGCGCGCAGCAGAACACACAATAGCGATTTCTAAGGCGACGCGGCGCGATTTTCTTGCGCATTTTTCCCTGAATCCTGAACGGATAACGGCAATTCCTCTGGCCGCTGATCCGGCCTTCATCCCCAAGCCGCCGAACGTCATCGCAGCGCTACGCGTACGTTATCAATTGCCAGAAAAGTTCCTCTTGTACCTGGGAAGCAACAAACCCCACAAGAACCTCGTGCGGCTTATCGAGGCCTGGACCGCCATCCAGGCTGAAGCGCCGGACATCACGCTTGTCATTGCGGGTGCGTGGTTACCGCAGCATCCGGAACCGCGTCAGCGCGCACAGGATTTGGGAATCGATGACCGGGTGTGCTGGCTAGGGTCGCTGCCCGGCGCAGACCTGCCCGCACTATATACGGCGGCTGAAGCCTTTATCTTTCCCAGCCTGTATGAAGGGTTTGGCTTGCCGGTGATCGAGGCGCTGGCGTGCGGAACTCCAGTCGCTTGCGCGAACACGTCCTCGTTGCCGGAGGTTGCGGGCAATGCTGCGGTGTTATTCGATCCGACGCAAACCGAGAGCATTGTCGACGCAATGCGTCAACTACTCGGTGACGGCGATCTGCGCGTCGATTTGCAGCGCCGGGGCCTGGCACAAGCCGCAAAGTTCTCATGGTCGCGGACTGCACAGGAAACACTGGCACTATACCGAATGTCTGGTTGTTGAAAGGGGCATCCTCGTGAAAATCTTACATGTTTACAAGGACTACTATCCTGTCCTGGGTGGCATCGAAAACCATATCAAGACACTCGCCGAAGCACAGGTTAAGGCCGGGCACCAAGTCACCGTGTTGGTCTGTGATCCCGGTCTGCGCACGAACATCGAAATATACAACGATGTCAAAGTCATCAAGGCCGGTCGGTTCCTTACGGCTGCTTCGATGCCCATCAGCCTCACGCAGCCTTTCATTTTGGCCCGCCTACGTCCTGACATTATCCACGTCCAAAGTCCATACCCTCTCGGAGAGTTGAGTGCATGGTTGTTTGGCGGTAAAACGCCCTTCGTGCTCTCTTATCAATCTGACGTTGTGCGCCAAAAGACCCTTCTTCGATTCTATGGACCATTTCTGCGGCGTGTTCTGCGCCGTGCTAATCGTATCCTCACCAACAGTCCCCGTTATATCGAAACTTCGCCGTGGTTACAGCCAGTCAAGGCGAAGTGTTTGTCTGTCCCCATTGGCATTGATGTGCAACGATTCACTTCACCGGAACATGTTTATATAGGCCCACCAACCCTATTGTTCGTTGGAAGGCTCCGGTATTACAAGGGATTGGATACGCTCATCAGCGCAATGCGGAATTTACCAGGCGTACGCCTCAAGTTAGTAGGTGATGGCCCGATGTACGCACAATTGCAAGCACAAGTGCAGGCGCTTGGATTGACAGAGCAGGTTCAATTCTTGGGGGAAATTGCCGATGACGAATTGCCAGCATTGTACCATCAAGCGCACCTGTTCGTTCTGCCTTCTAATGCGCGCGCCGAAGCCTATGGTATCGTATTGCTCGAGGCGATGGCCTCCGGGCTGCCCTGCATAAGTACGGAGTTAGGGACTGGTACGTCATGGGTGGTGCAAGACGGTGTCACCGGGCGTGTGGTTCCTCCAAAGGATCCAGCAGCGCTCGCGACAGCAATACGCGAGTTTATAGACGATCCCGAAAAACGCCGCGTGATGGGACAGGCTGCACGCTTGCGCGTCGAGACGGAGTTCACACAGGAATTGATGACGCAGCGCGTGATGGAGGTCTACGAAAGCCTACTGTGAGTTTTCTGCTGTAGGGGAAAGCGGCGCAATGCACTGACCGGAACGTATTTTGTCAAACTTTCTGCGCCTATAAAGCACCGGAACAGCTTCAGTTTTGTTTTCAGATCAGTCGTTATTGCGCCGCTTTTGCTTGTATATACACACGCTCGAACTCGGCCGTGTACTGTCCGGCAATGCCTGCATCATGAAGAATGAGCACGTTCTCATCGTTGTAATTGGCGGCATTGCTGCTGAAGTTGTACGAGCCCGTGACGACGATGGCCTGATCAATGATAATGACCTTGTGGTGCATCATGTAGGGATTGCCATCGGGCAGAATATCGATGCCGGCCTGTTGAAAAGAAGCGACGTCCGAACCGGTAGTATCGAGGTTGCGCGTCTCGACGACGATGCGCACGGGCACACCAGCGCGATGGCGCGCGACAATAGCGCTGGCAATATCGTCATCGGTAAATACAAAAGCCATCACATCGAGGCTGGATTTCGCGTCCCTGATCAGCCGGATCATTCGCGTGCGCGCATCTCCTTCCGACTCGAAGACATTCTCCACCTGTACACCGTCAATTTCGATTTGTGGTTGTGGCGTGTCATCGGGCGAGGAGGCTCCAAACTTTCTCTGAACGAACATTTCCTCGAACTCGGTCGTGTAATTCTCCGCCAGCAATTTGGAGTCGACGATGACAATATTGTTATTGTTGCGATAAGTTCCATTGGTCGTCATGTTCCAGGAACCGGCCCACACCTGTTCTTCGTCAATGATGACGAATTTATCGTGCATAAACGGCTCGGCGCTGTCGAACACGACCGGCACTTGCGCTTGAAGCAGGCTTGTTGGACCTAAGGAGTCGGCATAATCCGAATCTGTTACCAGGCGCACTCGCACGCCGCGTTGGTGTGCGCGCAGCAACGCATCGGTGACACTCGGCAGGTTAAGCTCAAAAGCAGCAACGTCGACACTTGTCTGGGCGCTGTCAATGGCTGACGTCAGGCGTTCATCTATTCCCCCCTGGTGATCCGTGGCCCGATCGGGGTAACGTGGCGTCGTAAAGAGAACCTGGATGTTTGCCCCTTCGAAGACTTCAACGGGCTTTGAGCTGCCACCAAGCAAGTCCGCGCCTGCCCAAACGACGATGATCATGAAAAGAGAGAGCAGAAATTCTTTCCAACCCAATGACTTTTTTCCGCCTTGGGTGGAGGTTGATTGCGTCATAAATTACATCTCCTCAGTATAGATGGGCGGCGACGCCAGGAGCAGGTGCAGCATAACGGTCGGATCGTCTGTATCCGCGCTGGTGCGAGCCGCACGGCGGATATAGCGCCGTAACGTGTGCAGCGCCGGGTTGAGCTGTTCCCAGGCCTCCTCGTCGTCCATATCAGCAGTTTCCAACACCAGACGCTCAATCTCTGTCTCGGCCCAGTGCAACAGGATGAGGGCTTCGTCGTCAGCAAGAGCTCCCGTCAATGCCGGGTCTTCGGCAACACGCTCGATGGCAACTTGCACGCGTCTCTGGATATGTGGTGCATTCAATGCGATATCCTCATACATTTCCATTGTGTCACTCCCCGGCACACAGGCTTGGGTCGTCACTCAGCAGTCACATAGCTGCTATCTGTACTCCCAAAGTTGGCCTAGACATCGTTTTCGTATCGCGCGGCAAAAGCGTCGAGGGCAGTGATTTGCGGCGGCGTCGGGCGGATGAAGGGACGTACCCGACGGACTGCATCCCATGCTTGTGCTGCGCCCATACCGGTACTCACCAGATACGCTGCTGCCATCAAGGGAGCCCGCCCCACGCCCGCGGCACAGTGGATATAGACCCCGTGTCCCTCAGCGATGTGATGGCGGACAAACTCCGCCCCCCGCTCCAGGTCTTCCGGTGTCGGTGAAGTGTCATCGGTGGTGGGTAGCCAGAGATAGTGATCCAATTCCAACCCGCGCTGCGCGTCATCGGATTCTTCACGCATATTGACCACAGCGGTAATCCCCAGAGCGCGCATCTGCGCCAGCCCGCGACGCCTGTGCTGTCCACCAACGTATAGGTCGGGTTGCACACGGCTGATATGCGGCAACGAAAAGCCGCGTGTGCGACGCACAATTTTGTCTTGTGCCCAGAGGAAGGTGGCGCGCACACCATGTTCGAGCAAACGCCGGTAAAGGATATAAATGAGTTCGCATGGCGGAAAGTTCTTGAGTCGGGTTTGTCTCTCGAAAATCGCTTGTTCCATAATTAATCTGGTGCAACGGGGTCGTCTGCGTCATCCATAACCGCTGGCAGGGTGAAGAAGAATGTGCTTCCCTCCCCTGCGATGCTTTCGACCCCTACTTCTCCTTCCAGTCTTGTGACGATCCGTTGTACAATGGAGAGTCCCAACCCATGGCCTTCAACCGGGGTTTCTTCCAGGCGGGTGAACGCGGTGAACAAGTGTGATTGTTCTTCCTCGGTCAAGCCATTGCCGTTATCGCGCACCCAGAAGCGCACCACATCTGGTGACTGCGGCGTTGCTCCCACCGTGATATGGGGGGGAGCCCCGCCGTACTTAACCGCATTGCTGAGGTAATTGACCCATACCTCTTCAACCCACGGGCCATAGCCGTAAGCGGTGGGCCAGACCTCAGGGGAGTCAATCTGGACATCGTGTTTACTGAATACATCATTAAGGCGCTCCTTGGCAGCATCTATGATGCTCCCCATATCCAGCGATTTCATCGGCACTTCGTCCATTTGACGCACACTGGCAAGCAGCAACATCTCGTTGATGATATTCGCCATCCGTCGTCCATTCTGTGCAATGATCGCCAGCGTGTCGCCCAATCTCTCCGCCGTCATCTGGGGATAGCGTTTCTGCAACAGGTCACTGAACCCTACCACGGCGGTGAGTGGGGTTTTGAGGTCATGAGCAACGGTGTGGGCGTAAGCGTCCAGTTCTGCGTTACGCGCTTCCAATTCAGCCGTTTGCTGGCGCAGCGCCTCTTCGACCAACTGCCGTTCGGCAATCTCCTTCTGTAAGGAAAGATTTCTCTCCTCCAGATCTTTTTGTAGGTGTCGCAGGGTCAGATGCGTTTCGATGCGTGCCAGCACCTCCTTCACCTGGAAAGGCTTGGTGATGTAATCCACGCCACCCACCGTAAAGGCTTGAACTTTGTCCAATTCCTGGTTCAAGGCGCTGAGAAAGATGACGGGAATGTCGCGCGTTCTTTCGTCGGCTTTCAGATGGCTGCAAACCTCGTATCCTGACAATCCCGGCATCATAATGTCGAGCAGCACTAAATCCAGATCGAGCGTTTGCGTAAGTTCCACAGCTTGTTGCCCGTCACTTGCGGTATGCGTGATGTATCCCGCCCGGCTCAACACGTCCGCCAGGAACTTCAGGTTGAAGGGCGTATCATCAACGATTAAAATACTCGCGCCGGACGCACTGGGCTCGTTTATCACTTCCATAATTACACTGGTCTGAACTATTCTAAGATTATTACCAACACTATATCACATTTTTAACAACTAACCATACTCAACAGCCTCGTCAGCCGAAGAGCGCGGATGTCGCGTCAGCGACATCAATGCCCTTGCCAGCGATTTCGCCGTACAGGTCCTGATAGTCACGCGTGCGGACCACAATCGGCATAGGCACGGCATGACCGAGGATGAGCGCCTGTTGCCTGGTTTCCAGACGCGCCAGCACTTCGCGCAATGCCGCCGTCCCCGCCAGACCCGAAAAGACGGCGCGGATGTCGTTCTCCTCGTCCAGCAGCGCCGTCACCCGCGTGCCGATCTGGCTCATCACCTCCGGGTCGATGCCGCTCGGTCGCTGATCCACCACCAAGAGGGTGACATTGTACTTACGCATCTCCCGCGCAATGGTGCCGAAGATGGTGTGGCGCGCAATCGCTGGGTCGAGAAACTTGTGCGCCTCTTCGATGGTGATAATCAATGGGCGCGGTTCGCTGCCCTTGCCGCCGAGAGCCGATTCCTTGCGATCCACATACGCTTTGTGGATCCGCCGGGTGATGTAGTTTGCCACCAGGATGTAGGCTTCCAGGGCGTTGCCGTACCGGCCAAACTCCAAAATCACGCTGACGTTGCTGTTGATGTAGTCGAGGATACGGCCGATCGGATCGTCAGGTGCTTTGTCCACCAAAAAATCAAAACGGCGCAGTCGCTCAAGTTTGCGTTTGATCGCGCCGAGCGTGCCTTCGTGCAGTTGGTTGCTCTCCAAGATGGCGATCAACCCTTCGTCCGGTTCTTCGGCCAACAGACGGCGCACCCAGGAGGTGCCAAGCCTGCGACGCAGCATATACAGCGCGTTTGTCTGGACGTCGGTGAAGCCAAACAGCGGGGCCAGCATCTCCAGGTCCTCCGGCTCCAGTTGATCGTAACCAATGCGAACAGTGAAATCCACCTTGCTGCCGCGCCGTCGCGACGATTCGGGATCGAGGGTGAACACACTTACTCGCCCGTCGAAGAAGAGTTGCCGCAGCCCTTTGACGTCCTGTTTGGCCTCGTCCTGGCTCTTCCAGCCGTACTCGTTGTGCATATCGAAGATCAGGTTGACGGCAGCGCGCTCCTGGATAATGCCTGCCAGGACCATCCGCGTGAGGAAAGTTTTGCCGGTACCGCTCTTCCCGAAGATGCCGCTGGAACGTTCGACGAAGCGTGGCAAATCCAGCGCGATGCGCGTGTCCTCCATCTCCAGCGGTTCGCCGATGTAGAACCGTCCGGGTTCGTCGGGATCGCCGAAAATCTGCGCGACCTCTTCCGGCGTGGCTTCATAGACGCGCGTGAAGTGCGCGGGGACGGTTTTGGCCGGCCGCACGTCGCCATCTTCGACGACCAGCATCGGTGTGATGTGCATCTGCCCGTAGGTGAGCGTGCCGCGATAGACTTGCGCCAGGAAGCCGTCCGGATCCTCCGGGGGCGATTGTTCCACCTCCGGGTGGCGGCTCGCCAACGTCACGTCAGTGATCATCCCGAAGAAGCGGCGCTCCGTTTGCCCGCGCACGACGACGTAGCGGCCCACCGCAAGTCCTTCGATCAAGCGGTTTGGCGACAATTTGGCCTCCAGCCCCTTGCTGAGGCTACCGCTGACGACTGCGCCTAACACAGTCGGGTCTACCGGTTTAGAACGTGGGAACCAGGCATCCAATTCACTCTCGCTCATAACGCCTCCTGTGTAAGCTCAGAGTTCTCAGTATGTGCAAAATCGCGCGCGCCATGTAACGCCGCTCGCGCTGCCGCCCGGTGATGCCTTATAGCACGAAACCTGTTTATTCTGTGGTAAGATCGTGGAGTATCTTGGCGAATCCTTCGAGCGACAGGTTGCCCTTCACGCGGATACGCGGCCAGGCGAAGCGGTTGTCAAGGCGCAGTTCGGATCCCCAGGCTGTCGTCACTGCTCCCCAGTACCCGGCAGATTCCACCACGGCAACAGTGGCGTCATCGTAGCGTCCGGAGGGATAGCAGAAAAAGCGCACGGGACGCCCGGTGTGTGCCTCGACAGCCTCGCGCGCCCCTAGGATCTGGTAAACGAGAAACTCATAAGAACGCCCCGTAAGATCGTAATGATCACGGCCATGGGCTTGCATCGACATACCGGCATCGGCCATCACACGCGCATCGCTCCAGGTGAGATACTGTGGCGCTTCGTAGTGAGCCGGGGTCGCCAGCAGGAAGAATTCGCCCACAAAGCCGTACTTTTGTAGCAGCGGCAGCGCGTCGGTGTAGGCGTCTTTGTAGCCGTCGTCGAAGGTCAGCACAATGGGTTTTTCCGGCAAGGGTTTGCCGGTCGTCAGTGTTTCGTAGATGTCCGCCAGCAGGACGCTCTGATAGCCTTGCGCTTGTAAGTATTGCAATTGTTCCTCAAAGTGCGCCGGAAGTACGGTGAGATCGCGGCGATAGGCATCCGCGTCGGGTGGTAGTTCGGAAATGTAGTGGTACATCAGAATCGGCACATGCACGGCCTCCGGCGGTGGAGGATAGGTAGGCGTAGGTGGAAGCGGCGTTTCGAGCGGCGATAAGGCAGGCTCTGGCGTGGCGGTAGGTTCGGGTGTTGGTGTTGGTTCTGGCGTCGGGGTAAATGTAGCAGTTGGCATCGCCGTCGGCGTCGCTGTCGCCGTAGCGGTAGGTGTCGGCGGTGGCGTCACCGTTGATGTAGGGGTCGCTGTAAACGATGGTGTGTCCGTCACCATCACCGCAGCTTCAGCGAGCTTTTGAGGCAGCACACTTCCGCCGCTGCCGGCGGTACAGCCCGCCAATAGCAGCAGCAACAACGCAAACCAGATTCGGCGATAGATCATAACGTTTGATTTCATAAAAATAGTTGGGTGGTCGTTCGTTTTCAGTCGTTGCCCCCAACAACAATAGTTTACCACAGTTTCATCAGGTGTCTTGTGTACGGCACAAAAAGCAGGGCTTTATCATTCTCATCATAGTTCTCGTTTTTGCTTCGAGCGGATGCGGATGCGTAGCATCCGACCGGATCCGAGTCTTATAACGCATCAGGGCTTAAAATGGGGAACTGGCGTTCCTCCCCTCGGAACGAGAATGATAAGACTCTGCACAAAGAGAGAGCGAATTGCGCAGTAAGCCTGCGTTCTCGCTCTCTTGCGTCGCGGGGTGATTCAGCGGCGTCGAGACATCCAAAAGGTGATTCCGGCCAAAAATAGCGTCACCATACCCAGAATAGCAGGCAGCCACCAGGATGGCGCCTGCAACCGCTTGACATTTACTATCTCCTGAGGCTCTTCAACGGCTGATTCTGTAGCGCTGTACTCCCCCCACTGCCCCTCTCCGGTAGCAGAAAGTGTTCCAGTGCTGTCTTCTACAGCATGCTCGGCTTCACCCATGACTTGATCTTCCGCTGGCGGGGTCGATTCCAAAGCCAGGGTTTCTGCTTGGGGCGCGGCTTCTTCCCGTTCTTGCGCGTTTATTGCGGCAGTTTCGTCAACGACGCCAGCATCGGGCTGCGGCGTTGCTTCGGCTGGGGCTGGCGGCAAAGCCGCAACGGGTTGCTCTACCTCAACCGCTTTTTCCGCTTGCACGGTTTCTTCGATACTTGCTGGTTCCTCAGGCATTTCTTCCGGTTCACTGGCCAGCATCACTTCGACCTCTTTGGTGACTTCCACGGTGGCAATCATAGCTCGAGGCGCTTCCATGGCCGGCATCCCGTCGGCGGCTTGGGGAGCTTCCGTCATCGTCTTTGGGGTGAGGCCACGCTGTACAAAGGTCAACCCCCCCGTCACCACAAAAGCAATGGCTGCCAGGGATGTTGCCAGGCGCATCAAAAACAGCGGCCTGGAACGGCGTTGTGGTGGCTTTTCGG
>JBNGDO010000054.1:11253-28799 GCA_049975385.1 Anaerolineae bacterium
CACCGATTTTTCGGTCACCATCGACGGCGTGAGCAGATAGTTGCGTGGCGGTTCGCGCAGAGGGGCGGCCCTTACCAGGGACACGACCTCGCGCATTTCCTTCACCTTCTGCTGTAGAGCGTGATCCTGAGCCAATGCGGTCTCGAAAGCCGCGTGTTTTGCCGGATCTAATTCGCCATCCACATAAGCAGAAATGTCTACATCACGCCACGTTGTATGCATCTGCGTCATTTCCCTTCCTCCACACGCGCGGTGAGGGTGCAACCACAGCGCACCGTCACCCCCATGCCCACGTTATATACAACCCATTCCACGCTAATTTTCATCCTCACTGTTTAGACGATACCGGCGCGGTAAAAGTTCCCGCTCTTCCTGAAGTAATTGCTGCATTTGCACGCGAGCGCGCGCTAATCGCGATTTGACGGTACCCAGGGGAATGTTCAGCGTGTCCGCCACTTCCTGATACGCCAACCCCATGCGATCCACCAAGACGATGGCCATGCGCTGTTCTTCCGGCAGCTTCGCCAGAGTGCGTTCCAACAAAGCGCGCAACTCCTGCTGCTGGACGGTTTGTTCCGGCAGTGCACCTCCGTTCGTCAGATGGGGGTTTGCCTCCTCATCCATATCGCCGAAATCTTCCCATGACACTGCGGGCCGGCGCTTGCGCCGCCGCAATTCGTCGTAGCTGGCATTGGCGACGATCCGCAATAGCCAAGAGCGGAAGGAGCCACCGCGAAACTTCGCCAGTCCTTTATACGCCGAGATAAAGGCTTCCTGCGTGGCATCATCTGCTGCTGCAGCATCATGCAGCAGGTGCCAGGCCAGGTTGTAGACTTGCGTCTGGTAGTGCAGGATCAGCGCGTTGAAAGCGTCCAGATTGCCCTTCTGGGCACGCTGGACCAACGTTGCCTCATCCCATGTCTCGGTCATTGTGTTCACGATATGTCCTTGAAGCTATGATCGAAAAAGGCTCATATGAAGCCCTGTTAAGTGAGCGTTTACATTGGCGATAAATTTGCCTGCTGCAGACGCCTGCCAAGGTTTTTGTGGTCTGTCTCCGCTTGACGTATTCTTGAATTTAGCTATACTTATTGCCAAGCCGAAGTGGCGGAACAGGCAGACGCAAGCGACTCAAACTCGCTCGGGTAACTCCCATGTGGGTTCGACTCCCACCTTCGGCATTATAACGCACAAGCGGGTGAACGCCAAGTTCACCCGCTTTTTGATGCTTGACGCTTCTATTCGCTCAGGATATAATCCCCCACAAGGTAGGAGGAAAGACAAGAAGGCATGAAAGGCATTTTCGAAAGTCTGCGCAAGACCCGCAACGCCGTCTTTGGACAGATCGCGCACATTCTGGGCGCCGGCGACATCGACGCGGAGACATGGGAAGATTTGGAAGCGCTGTTGATCCAGGGTGATGTAGGAGTGGGCACGTCACTGGCATTGATTGAGCGGCTGCGAGAACGTATGAGCGCTGAGGGTATTTACCAGACCGCTGGCCTGCAGAAGGTGCTGTATGAGGAGCTGTGCGCACTGCTACCAGAAGCGCGTCCCCTGAATCTGCAATGGCCGTTGACGGTGTTGTTGATTGTAGGCGTCAACGGCTCAGGAAAGACAACGAGTATCGGCAAGCTGGCAGCGCATTTCAAGCATGAGGGGCACAAGGTGGTGCTGGCAGCGGCGGATACCTTTCGCGCGGCAGCAATGGATCAACTGGCCATCTGGGGGCGGCGAGTGGATGCTCCAGTCATCACGGGGCCAGAAGGCGGTGATCCTGGTTCCGTAGCCTACGACGCGATCCAGTACGCACAGGCGCACGAAGCCAACATGGTCATCGTTGATACGGCGGGACGCTTGCACACACAGCATAACCTCATGGCGGAATTGGAGAAGATTCAGCGCGTGATCGCTAGAAAAGTGAATGGTGCACCGCACGAGACATTTCTCGTTCTCGATGCTAACACCGGTCAAAATGGGCTGATCCAGGCACAGCAGTTTCTTAACGCTGTGAAAGTCAGCGGCATCATCCTGGCAAAGTTGGATAGCAGCGCCAAGGGTGGGATGGTGCTCTCTATCGGGCAACAATTAGGACTGCCGGTGCGTTTTGTGGCCACGGGTGAGCACGTGGAAGATTTGGCGCCCTTCGACCACGAGGCCTTCGTGCAGGGTCTTCTAGGCCAATCATAATGTGGAGGAACAATGAGTGAATCTGTAGATCGGCTCGAAAATCTGGCTTCCCGCGTGGAAGCTATCTGGAGGCGTCTTTGACTTACCTGGCAAAATCCAGGAAATTGAGGTCCTAAACGCACAAAGCGCCGATCCCAACCTATGGGACAATCCTGACAATGCCCGCGAGGTGATGCAACGCCTGGCGGCGGTGCAGGAGGATGTGCAGTACTGGACCGGTCTGCGTCAGGAGATTCGCGACACCCAGGAATTTTTTGCGCTTGGCGACGAAGAGCTGTTCGATGAACTTGAACAAACGACGGACAAACTAGAAAAAGAAGTGGCACAAGCCGAATTCCGGTTGCTTCTTTCCGGCCCCTATGATCACGGAGACGCCATTATGGCAATTCATGCCGGGGCTGGCGGGACGGATTCGCAGGATTGGGCCAGCATGCTGCTGCGAATGTTTTTGCGTTGGGCCGAGCGCAGTCATCTCAAGACCGACATCCTCGACATGATGGAAGGTGAAGGGGCCGGCATCAAGAGCGTGACCGTGAGTATGCATGGGCAGTTTGCCTATGGCTATCTTCGTTCGGAGCGTGGCGTTCATCGGCTGGTACGTCTGTCGCCCTTCGACGCGGCCCATCGACGGCACACTTCATTTGTGCTCGTCGAAGTCTGGCCCGATCTGGGCGACGAAGCACCGCTAGAAATCAATCCCGACGACTTGCAAATCGATACGTATCGCGCTTCGTCTGCCGGAGGCCAGCACATGCAGAAGAACGAGACGGCGGTGCGCATCACGCACTTGCCCACCGGCGTCGTTTCTTCGTGTGAAAACGAACGTTCGCAGACACAAAACCGCGAGGTTGCCATGCGCGTACTTAAAGCGCGCCTGATGCAGCTTGAGGAAGAAAAACGCCGCCAGCAAATCGACGAACTCAAGGGTGAACACGTGGACGCCGGCTGGGGCAACCAGATCCGTTCCTATGTGCTGCATCCCTACCAAATGGTCAAAGACCACCGCACCAATCACGAGACCGGCAACGTCCAGGCCGTGTTGGACGGAGATTTAGATGCATTTATGGAGGCATACTTGCATCACACGATGAGCGAATATCAAGATTGACGGCGCATTTTCAACACCATTTAAGGAGAAAATCGATGACCGATAAGAAGAGTCCGAGTCGTTCCGGCCGTAGCTTTAGCAGTGCCAAGAAACCTTCTTCTGGAGGCCCCAAGCGCGGTGGTAAAAAGAGACGGCCAAGTGGCAGCCCGAAAAGACCCTCTGGCGGCGCTGAGATTCGCTCGCGGGTTTCCAGGTCAGCACCCGAACCGGCTTCCAAATCTAAATCATCCGGCGCCAAGGCGTCCAGGCCAGCGCGCTCTTCGACGCCTTCCACCACTACGTCCTCGCAGGCCGATACCCGCGCTCAGCAACTCGCAGACGCACGCTCGCACTGGGAGAAACTGGCAGGCCTGGTCACTTTGGGCGTACTTTTCAATCAATTATCCTCCGTCAACAACGAAGTCGACGGCCTGGACAATGAGATCGCTGAACTCCGCGCGCGCGGCTATCGTTTTGGACGCACTATGGAAGAGCGCGCGGTAACCCTGAAATCGCGCTGGCCGGAGCAGAAAGCGTCGGCCAATCGCTTGCTCCAAGAACGACGCAATGTCCTGCAAAACGCTGCCAATGAAACGCAACGGCTTCTCGGTCAGGCAGAGCGCAGTACTGGCTCGTTGGATACGGTCGAAAGCCGTCTCCGGGCGCTGGAAAACCAGATCAACGAAGCACAGCGCAATGTACAAGGCGTCTTCAGCAGCACGGAACAGGAAATCAATGAACTGCAGGGCGAAATGCGCCAAGTGCGTGCCATGTTGGATGCGTTAGACAGTGCTTCCTTCGAGCTGCTGCCCGATGAGCATGGTGTAGCGGTGTGTAAGGCGCAGTGGGTGAGCGACAACCAACAACCAGAGGGCATGCTCTTCCTCACCGATAGCCGCCTTATTTTTGAGCAACGGGAAGAGCGCGTGATCAAACGGAAGCTCTTCTCTTCTGAGAAAGAACTCGTCCAGGAAAAACTCTGGGACACGCCCGTAGGGGCGATTGACGAATTGCAGATGGACGACAAGAAATCAGGCTTATTCGGATTGAGGCGCAAGGAGCTGCTCACCCTGAGTTTCGTCGAGCGTACGCGCGAACTGCCGAGTGACGCGACGCTTCACCTCAAAGGAGGAGCTACGAACGAGGCATGGCTCACGCTGATTCGCCAGGTGAAGAGCGGGCAGATCGCTGGCGACCTCTTCGGCGCACCCTCACCGCAAGAACAGCTCGCAGCAGAGGCGGAAGCTGAAGCCACCGAACCCGAGGCCGAATTGCCCACCCGCTGCCCTTCGTGTAACGCGGCCCTCCCTCCCATCTACAAGGGGATGAAACAAGTAGAATGCCAATACTGTGGCACAATCATCAATATTTAAAGCGGTAGAAAGTAGACGGTAGTCGGTAGACAGGGATGCCAATACTATGGATTTACTGCGCGAGGTACAACGCTATATCGACACCCACCGGCTCCTTAAGCCCGGAGCACGGGTGGTGCTCGGCGTCTCAGGTGGGCCGGATTCGGTGACGCTGCTGCACGCGCTACAACGCCTGGCCGACCCACTGGATCTCACCTTGCACGTCGCGCATCTCCACCACGGCATCCGTGGCACAGATGCTGACGCCGACGCTGATTTTGTCGCGGTACTGGCCGAAGCCCGGGGACTCCCATGCACCATCGAGCGCATCGATGTGCCTGCGGTGGCAGCGGAGCAGAAACTTGCCCTGGAAGAAGCCGCGCGTCGCGCCCGTTACACCTTTCTCCATCAAGTCGCACAGCAAACCGGCGCGCTGCGCATCGCCGTAGGCCACAACGCCGACGATCAATCCGAGACGGTGCTGATGCACTTGCTCCGGGGAACCGGTCCGGCAGGGCTGCGGGGAATGCTGCCCGCCACGCCGTTGCGCGACTATCACCTCCTCACGCCCTGTCCCCAACCGGTACCGGAGATGAAGCTCATCCGTCCCCTGCTCTCCATCCCACGTGCCGAGGTCGAAGCCTATTGCACGGAACAGCAGTTGTCCACCCGCTTCGACCGCTCCAACCTGGATACGACCTTTTTCCGCAACCGCTTGCGCCACGAGGTACTACCCTACCTGGCCCAAATCAACCCGCACTTCGCGCAGAACCTGCGCCACCTGGCCGAAGTTGTGCGCGAAGACTATAATTTGCTGTACGAGTTCGTATCAGTGGCGTGGGACACGCTGCTCGTCGAAAGCACTCCCGATCTTTTGGCTTTCAATCTGGAAGGCTGGCGGGCACAGCCGCTTGCCATCCAGCGGGCTATCATCCGTCGTGCAGCGTATAATCTTCGCCACTCTTTGCGTGATGTGAGTTTTGTCCACGTGGAGGACGCGGTGCGTATAGCCCAACAGGGCACAACCGGCGCGCAGGCCACCCTACCGCATGGACTGCGCTTGACGGTCGGTTATACGACACTCGACATTACCGGTAAGGAGAAAGTCACTCGCGACCTATCGCACTTGCCACCGGAAAGCCCATGGCTTATGGCGGGAAGCATCATTCCTCTGTCCATACCTGCTGAGATCGATCTGCCGAACGGCTGGCATTTGCACATCCAGGAAGCGCCACATTGGAACCTGGAAGCCATCACCAACAATTGTAACCCGCTAGTGGCATGGATGGATGCCGATGCGCTAGGCGAAAATGCCGGCTCCGCCACCGATGGTTCCGCCATCGGCGCTATCTTGCGTACCCGGCAGCGCGGCGACCTTTTCCAGCCGCATGGGATGCACAACGCGACAGTGCGTTTGAGCGATTTGCTGATCAACACAAAGGTGCCGCGTTCGTGGCGTGATTATGTACCGCTAGTCGAAGCCGGTGGGCGCATCCTCTGGGTGGTCGGTGTGCGGCTGAGTGAAGCCGCCTTAGTGCGCCCAGATACGCGGCGCGTTGTCTATCTGCGTTTTTGCGGGCCCTAGGAGCCTATATGCCAAAACATCTGGTTTTAGTCGCGGGGAACATTGGCGCTGGCAAAACATCGCTGGCCGAGAGGCTAGGATCACGACTCGGTTGGCATGTGGCATATGAGTTGGTGGACGACAACCCATATCTGGCAGACTTCTACGCCGATATGCGCGCGTGGAGCTTCCACCTCCAAATCTTCTTCCTGGGCCATCGCGCCGAACAACACCGCCAACTGATGGAACTGCCGGAGTCGGCCATCATCGATCGCAGCATCTACGAGGACGCTCACATCTTCGCGCGGGCACTGCACAGTCTCGGCAACATGACTGAGCGCGACTACCATGCCTACCAGCGACTCTACGGGCTGGTGATCGAAACGCTGCCGCGACCCGCGCTGCTCATCTACATCAAGGCCAGTCCTGTCACGTTGCTCTCGCACATCCGCCAGCGTGGACGAGAGATCGAAAACAGCGTCTCTGCTGATTATCTGACACTCCTTGGACAATTCTACGACGAGTGGATGGCAACCTTCGATCAATGTCCCGTACTTACTGTGCCGGGAGATGATCTGGACTTTGTCCATTATCCCGAACACCTGGAGATCATCGCCGAGCGTGTGGAGGACAAATTGGCAGGCAAGGAGATCGTGGAATTTCCCAAACCAGGAGCACTAAATGCCCGCTGAACCCGGAGAACCGCTGAGCGAACGCGAGATCGAGATCGTGGAATTGGTCGCCGATGGGTTGACCAATCGCGAAATCGCCGTCCGTACCTTCCTCAGCCCTAATACCGTCAAGGTACACTTGCGCAACATTTTCACCAAGACCGGCGTGTCCTCCCGCACCGAACTAACGGTGCTGGCGATGCAGGAGGGCTGGATCACCATCCCTGGCATCACCGATGTTCAGGGCAGCGCTGGAGAAGACGTCTCAGCGGAAGAAGAAGCTCAGATTGAACCGGAGTCACCGGCGCTGCCGCCCTGGCCACGCACACGTTGGGTGGCGCTGGCAACCGGCCTGATTGTAGCGCTCGTAGCGCTGGTCTTGCCCCGGCAACCGGCAGGACAGGCCGCCGTACCCGTCGCCAGCGGTCTGGTCGATCAGACCACAGCCGGGCCTGTTATCGATGCCCCGGCTGCTGGAGAAAACGGTGGTGCTCGCTGGGATGAGTTGGCGCCTCTGCCGGTACGCCGGGCACGGATGGGAGTCGTGGCATTGGATAACAGCATTTACGTCGTCGGCGGTAGCGCAGATGAAGGCCCCACCGGGCGGCTGGACATCTACGACATCAATACAACGCTGTGGCGCAGCGGAGCAGCACGACCGGCAGCTCTGGCCAACATCGGCATTGTGGCCTTGGCAGACAAGGGGGAGAAGGACTATCGCTTGCTCGTTCCCGGTGGGTGCGATGCAAACGGCACCCCACAGACGGTCACCCATCTCTATGACCCGCAGAGCGACACCTGGAGTGAAGGGGCACCGTTGCCCCAACCGTTGTGCGCCTACGCGCTGGCAGGATACGGCGGACGAGCCTATCTCTTCGGCGGATGGAACGGGACCACGTATCAGGCCAGAGGCTACGTCTACGACAACGCCGCCGCTGGCGGTAGCGATACCTGGGCGGAAATTGCGCGCCCGGCCGAAGCGCGTGGGTTTGGCGCAGCAGCGACCCTGGCCGACCGCATCTTTTACGTGGGCGGCTACGACGACAAGCGCGAGTGGGCTACCTGCGAAGTTTACCTTCCCGAAGATAATCGTTGGGAAAGCTGCGCGCCGATGCTCCTGCCGCGCGGCGGGCTGGGTCTGGCAGCCATCGGCGGGCGGGTGTACGCAATAGGCGGCGGGTGGACCAGCTACCTTGGGTTCAACGAACGTTATGATCCCTCGACTAACACGTGGTCGGTCGTTCAAACGCCGATTGTCGGCGAGTGGCGCAACCTGGGGCTTACCACATACGACACGTCGCTCTACGTCGTCGGCGGCTGGAGCGGCGACTATCTCAACCGCGTCTACGCCATCGAAGTGCTGCCCTGGCGCGTCTTTATCCCCACGACGTTTTTCTCCCCATAAGCGCAAACGACGTTACTCTGCCTCGACCCTCATACCTTGTAGCAAGAATGTTTGAAGTGTTTTCTTCCTGCTTTGTGCTATACTGTAGATACCGTTTTTGCCACTTCCACACTTGGTCTTCGTTTGCCCACGATACATCCTGCGATCCTCGGCTTAACCGACAAAGAGGAGGATGATATGAACTGGCATCGATCAACGACCGTTGTGGTACTCTGTGGTCTTTTTCTGTGGATGACGATGTGCGCGCAGACGGACTCGTTGCAAACCGCCGGCGCACCCGATCCGGAACCACCTTCGACATCCCCATCCGGCGCTGCGAAGCTGATGGCCCCCCTCACCTACTACGTGCGCCCCGACGGCGGCTCGATAGTGCAATGCACCGGCCTGGCCGATGCGCCGTATCCCGGCAGCGGCACGAACCAACCCTGCGCCTGGGATCATCCTTTCCGCGCATTGCCGCCGGAGGCGTCGCCGCGTATCGCGGGCGGTGACACGATCATCATCGCCGCGGGCAGCTACCGCATGGGCTACGGCGCGCCTGGTGCTGACGTGTGTGAGACAGATTATCCCTGGGATTGTCACATGCCGCCCGTCCCCAGTGGGCCGACCTCGGCGCAGCCCACACGCGTCCTGGGCGCGGGATGGGACACAGGCTGTCCGAATCCGCCGGAACTGTGGGGAACGGAGCGCGCAGACTTCATCCTCAACCTGACCGGGACGAGCAACGTCGAGATCGCTTGCCTGGAGATCACCGACCATTCGAGCTGCGTTGAGAGTCACGCCGCTGCGGATGGCGGATCGCCCCTCACGTGTGAGTACGACACCTATCCCTTTGGCGATTGGGCCGATACCGGCCTGTACGCGGAAGACGCAGCCAACGTGACCTTGCGGTATCTGGACATCCACGGCCTTGCCTCCGCGGGCGTGCGCGCCGGGCGGCTCACCGATTGGCTGGTGGAAGACGTGCGCCTGGCGACGAACGGTTGGGTAGGCTGGGAAGGCGACATCGACGGCGACGACAGCAACAGCGGCACACTGCACTTCGTCCGTTGGACGGTGGAATGGAACGGCTGCGCCGAAACGTATCCTGAGGGTGTGCCAACCGGCTGCTGGGCGCAGACGGCGGGCGGCTACGGCGACGGGATCGGCACGGGATACACCGAGGGGCACTGGATCATCGAGGATTCGGCCTTCCGCTACAATACCTCCGACGGCCTGGACTTATTGTACGCGCAAGGATCATCGTCCATCGAAATCCGGCGCACGATCGCCGAAGGCAACGCCGGCAACCAGATCAAGACTAGCGGGCCGACGACTATCGAAAACACCGTCATCGTGGGGAACTGCGGTTACTTCAACGGGCAGCCGTTCACCTACAACGTGGATAACTGTCGCGCCGCCGGGAATGCGCTCTCGCTCCAACTCTTCCCCGGCAATCATCTCACCGTGGCCAACACCACGCTGGCCAGTGAGGGGGACTGTCTCGTTATCGCCGAGTGTGATGCGGGTTGCGACGGTTCGGAATCGGTACTGCTGCGCAACGCAATCTTCCAGGGCCACCCCGATTTCCTGTCGCCGGGTGAACAAACGTGCCTATCGTGGACTGGTGGCTTCCCCCACGATCCCGTCACCATCGATTATGCGATCATCGCCGACGTCAAGGCAATGCCCGCGCCCTGCCCCGATCACAGCCTGTGCGGCGTCGCGACGGGCGTGGTGGATAGTGGCATCGACACGTTCGACGCCCACCTGCGCGCGGATAGCCTCGCCATCGACAGCGGTGCGACGGATGGCGCGCCCGTCGACGACTTCACCGGAGGCAGCCGCGATGCCCAACCCGACATCGGCGCCTACGAGTGGCGCGAACTGACAGAGCGGGTCTACCTGCCGACGGTCGTCAGAAGCGATCCCGGCGTTCACGTATACGCCGTGCATACGCCTTGACGAAATCCTCGTTCTGCGTATAATGGTGCCTGTTGATCCTCGGTAGCTCAATTGGCAGAGCGGCCGGCTGTTAACCGGTTGGTTGTAGGTTCGAGTCCTACCCGAGGAGCTACAAGGAACGCTGAAGAAGCATACTGTTATCCGATTGGATAACGGGATATCCTTCGTTACTTATGCGCCTGTTAAGGTGCTAGGGTGACGAGTCTCATAAAGGCGTTGACGAGGAAAAGTAAGCAGGTAGCAACTGCCAGGGAAGTGGAATCACAGACTGAGAGTTCCACTCAGTGAAAACCTAACGAAGTTCGCCTCTGAGCCGACCACTGAACGGGATATAAAATCCAAGTAGGTGGCTCCGCAAGCCTAGCGTTATCAAGGTTATCCATCGCCAAGTGGATACTCACATTGAGTGGGAGACCATTGTGGTCGTGGAGAGAAGAGGACCTGCGTATGCGGGTCAAGCGAGGTGGTACCGCGGGAGCAACGCTCTCGTCCTGGCAAGGACGGGGGCGTTTTTGTTTTGAAAACAGGAGGAGACCATGAATCTATTTGAAGCACTGGAACAGGCCTACCAGGATGCGCAATCTGCTCTAGAGGCTGCCGAGGACACGTCGGCACTCGAAGCCTGGTATGCCGATATGCTAGGGCGTAAGGGAGCGATCACGCTCCAGGTGCGCGTCATCGGGCAATTGCCCGCAGAAGACCGTCCGGCATTTGGCAAGCGCGTCAACGAGATCAAACAGGCACTCGAAGCGGCGTATACCGCGCGTGCCCAGGCCATCAAACACGCCGAGCTGGCCCGCGAACTGGAAGGCAGTGCCATCGACGTGACGTTGCCGGGTCGCCCGGTAACGCCGGGACACCTGCACCTCACCACCCAATCGCTGCGACAGATCTACAGCATCTTCGGACGTATGGGTTTCGAGGTCTACGAAGCGCCGGATGTGGAGCTGGAAAGCTACAACTTCGACCTGATCAACATCCCGGAATACCACCCGGCCCGTGATATGTGGGACACATTCTGGGTGCAGCAGCAAGTCCGCAACAGTCCGACGCGCTTGTTGCTGCGCACACACACGTCGCCCGGACAGATGCGTGCGATGCGCGAGCGTTATCCCGAGCCGATACGCGTGATCCTGCCAGGCAAGTGCTACCGCTATGAGCAGATCACCGCGCGCAGTGAGCACCAGTTCTATCAAGTGGAGGGGCTGGCCGTGGGCAAGAACATCACGATGACCGATCTCATCGGTACACTGACCCAGTTCACCAATATGTTCTACGGACCAGGGCACAAGATGCGCGTGCGTAGCTCCTACTTCCCCTTCACGGAGCCGAGTATCGAAGTCGATATGGATTGCATCCTCTGCGGCGGGAAAGGTTGCCGGGTTTGCAAATACACCGGGTGGCTAGAAATCGCCGGCGCAGGAATGGTGCACCCTGTCGTGCTTAAGAATGGCGGCTACGATCCCGCCGAGTGGAGCGGCTTCGCCTTCGGCCCCGGTGTCGAACGCCCGGCTATGCTTAAATACAACGTCAATGACATTCGCTATTTCTATGGGAATGATTTGCGGTTCTTGCGGCAATTTTAGTAATTGGTAACTGGTAATAAGGGTGAGGGCAGGGATGAGTCAAGAGGATTATCAAGGTTTTGAGACTTTACAAGCTTGGCAAAACGCGCGGGAATTGATGTTGCTGGTACACTCTGAGATCGCGACCAAGCTGCCCCACTACGAGAAGTGGGACTTGTTATCCCAGATTCGCAGATCGTCGAAAAGTATTATGGCGAACATCGCTGAAGGCTATGGGCGCTATTACTATCAGGAAAACATTCGTTTTTGCTACCTTGCACGTGGTTCATTAGCCGAGACACAAAGTCACTTGATAACAGCGCACGACTTGGGATACATATCCAATGAGCTTTATCAGTCGGGAATAACCATTGTGCAAAAAACAGCAAGGACATTGAATGGCTATATCAACTGGTTGAAGAAGAGCAAACAGGGTGGCGATTTACCGGAGGGTCGATTGCGGGAAATCTCCCGTGATTACCTGATCGTGGGCCAGCCCGAGTCCGGCGAAAACGATCCCGATTACTGATTCCCGATTACTGATTACCAATCCCTAATCCCTTTATGAGGTGAACAATGAAAATACCACTATCCTGGCTTAACGAATATGTCGATGTCAAAGATATCCCTATCCAAGACCTGCGTTTCCGGCTGGACATGGCCGGTCTGGAAGTTGAAGGGATCGAGGCTATTGGTCACCCGGAGGCAGAATTACCCTGGGACCCGGACAAGATCCTCACGGCTGAGGTGCTGGCCGTGCGCCCCCATCCCGATGCTGACCGGCTGGTACTGGCCGAAGTGAACTACGGCGGCGATGAAACCGAGATTGTCGTCACGGGCGCGCCAAGCCTGTATGAGCGTAAGGGCGAAAGCGGATTGCACCTCAAAGTCGCCTTTGCCTGGGAAGGCGCGATGCTCTACGATGGTCACAAAGAGGGCTGGCGCAAGGCTAAACTCAAGCCGACCAAGATTCGCGGCGTTCCCTCGCGGGCGATGGTGTGCTCCGAGAAAGAACTCGGCCTCGCCGAAGAACAAACGGATATCATTTACCTGCCCGATGATACGCCGGTTGGCGTTCCACTCGTGGACGTGTTGGGCGACTATGTTCTGGATTTCCAGATCAAGGGGCCGTTCGGGCATTTGCAGTCGGTCTATGGCATCGCCCGCGATATGGCGGCGATCTTCCACCGCCCGCTCAAACGCACGCCCGTTGAGGCCGTGCAGCGACTCGGTCTGACCGTGCAGGAACAACCCGACTTCGTCGACCTGGAAATTGCTGATCCCGACCTTTGCCCGCGCTATACGGCGACGATGATTCGCGGCGTGGAGATAGGGCCGTCCCCCTTGTGGATGCAGATGCGGCTGAGCCGTGCCGGGATGCGCCCTATCAGCAACATTGTCGATATTACCAACTACGTGATGCTGGAATTGGGCCAGCCGCTCCACGCCTTCGACTACGCCACAATCCGCCCGCGCCCGGGAGAGGAACAGCCGGCCATCATCGTGCGCCGCGCCACGGAGGGCGAGCAGATGGCGACCCTCGATGGCGAACTGCGCACTTTCGACGACGAGATGCTGCTCATCACCGACGGCGGCGGGCCGGTCGGTATCGGTGGGGTGATGGGCGGGCTGGACAGCGAAGTGGATGAAGACACGCAGAACATCCTGCTGGAAGCCGCGAGCTTCAACTTCATCAACATCCGCCGTACCTGCCAAATGCTCAAGCTCTCCACGGAAGCGGGATCGCGCTTCGGCAAGCGGGTGGATTCGGAGCTGGCCCTGGTTGCCGCAGCCCGCGCTGCCGAATTGATGGCGGAACTTGCCGGAGCGCGCGTCGATAAGATCGCCGGTGACCTCTATCCAGGCAAGCCGGAACCGCTTGTTATCCATTACAGCCCGGCGCTTGCCGACCGTATCCTGGGACTCGTTATCCCGCCGGAGGAGCAACTGCGCATCCTTGCATCCCTGGAATTCCGCGTGGAAGTGACGGAGAGCCTGCCGATACCAGGCGCACCGGATCGAGGCGACGTGTGGCGGGTGACAATTCCCTCCTACCGTCTGGACGTAAGTCTGCCGGTGGATCTGGTGGAAGAGATCGGGCGCATCTGGGGCTACGACCACTTCCCCATCACGCTCATCGAGGAAGAACTGCCCCCCTTGCGTCGCAATGTCTCCCTGGAAGAGGAGGATCACATCCGCGACATTTTGGTGGGCTTGGGGTTGGACGAGGTCATCGTCTACTCGTTGATTGATCCCGAGGATGAGGCGCGGCTGCATCCTGATCCAGAAGCGGCGCTCGAATTGCCAGGGGAGCGCGTGATGTTGCAGAATTACCTCTCGCCGGAGCGCTCGCAGATGCGCCGCACGCTGCTGCCCGGCGCGCTGCGCACCGCGTGGAGCAATCTACGTTTCCTGGAGCGTATCGCCATCTTCGAGGTGGGCCACGTCTACTTCAAGATGCGTGAACCGGACGGCGATGCGCCGGATACCGGTGTGGATGAACCGCGTCGCTTGTGCATCCTGCTCACCGGCCCGCGCCAGGGTCGTTGGTACGAAGCGACAGATCGTGAGATGATGGATTACTTCGATCTCAAGGGGATTGCGGACGCGCTCCTGCGCTCGCTAGCCCTGGAGGATAAGGTGCAGTGGGCCAAGGGCCAGCACCCGTCGTTCCATCCCGGTCGCTGCGCTGCCGTGACGGTCAACGACCGCGAACTTGGCGTCGTCGGGGAACTGCACCCACTGGTTCGTGAGGCCTTCGGCCTGCCGGAACAGCCCATCGTGATGCTGGACTGGGACCTGGATGCGTTGCTCGATGCTGCGCGCCAGGCCGACGCCGAGAAAAAGATCGGCACGCTCTCCAATTATCCGCCGGTATACGAAGACCTGGCCCTGGTGGTGGACGAGGCCATGCCCGCCGCCGAGGTGCAGCGCGCCATCCTGGATGCAGGCCGCCCGCTGGTCACGCAAGCGTTGCTCTTCGATGTGTACCGGGGCGAGCAGGTGGGCGCAGGCCGCAAGAGCCTCGCCTTCGCCTTGACATACCAATCGCCGGGCAAGCCGCTGGACGAGCGCGACGTCGCCAAACTCCGCGCGCGCGTCATCAAGCTGGTGCAGAAACGGCTCAACGCCACGTTGCGCGGCGCGTAGACAATCACATAACCGGCACATCGAAAATATCATTTTTGTCAGCAGATTTAGCAGATTAAGCAGATTTTTGCCCAGTTTACAACTACAATCTGCTTAATCTGCTGACTAGAATTGTGCGTTTGATATATCCACAGGAGGTCTGTATGCAAAAGCAAAGTCTTAACGAGCAATGGCATTTTCACTTTGGCGATCCGCACGAGTGGTGGGGGCACGTCGGCGATGTTTCCGGCTGGCGGGAGGTGGATTTGCCCCATGATTGGAGCATCGAGCTGGACCGCGCGGCGGACAATCCGAGCGGCGCGTCCGGTGGCTTCTTCGAGATGGGGCGCGGATGGTATCACAAGACCTTCGACGCACCCGAAACCTGGCGTGGGAAGAAGGTCTTCGTCGAATTCGAAGGCGTCTACATGAACGCCGAGGTGTGGCTCAACGGCACGCTGCTGGGCCGCCATCCGTATGGCTACACCAGCTTTGTGTACGATCTCACGCCGTACCTCAACGTGGGCGGGGAGAACGTGCTGCGCGTGATGGTGGATAACAGCCACCAGCGCAACAGCCGCTGGTATTCCGGCTCTGGCATCTACCGTCACGTGTGGCTGATGGTAGCCGATCCGGTTCACGTTGTGCAGTGGGGCGTGTCCGTCACCACGCCCGAAGTCTCGGCGGAGCAAGCGCAGGTGCGCGTGGAGACGGCAGTCGTCAATGGAACGGCGCTGTCTTGCGGCGCTATCGTCCGCACCAGCATCGTCGCGCCCGACGGGACGGTGGTCGGGGCGGTGGAAACCACAGCGCCGTTAGCACCCGGCGACACGCACGTTTACTCACAGACCCTGCACGTGGATCAGCCGCAACTGTGGTCGCCGGAGACGCCGTCTTTGTACGGGCTGGAGACGGTGGTGATGGCGGGTGACCGCATCGTGGATACGGCCACGACGCCGTTTGGGATCCGCAGCCTGCACTTCGACGCGCAGTCGGGTTTCCTGCTCAACGGGCAACCGGTGCTGCTCAAGGGCGGCTGCGTCCACCACGATAACGGCATAGTGGGATCGGCGGCTTACGACCGTTCCGAAGAGCGCAAGGTAGAAGTCCTCAAGGCCAGCGGTTTCAACGCGATCCGCTGCGCGCACAATCCACCCTCGCCCGCGTTTTTGGACGCCTGTGACCGGCTGGGGATGCTCGTCATCGACGAAGCCTTCGACTGCTGGCGCGTGGGCAAGAATCCCGGCGATTATCACGCGAGCTTCGACGACTGGTGGGAGCGCGACCTGGATAGCATGCTCTACCGGGATCGCAACCACCCGAGCGTCATCATGTGGAGCATCGGCAACGAAGTCCACGAGCGCGCGGGTGGTTCGAACGGCGTGGCGCTGGCACAGATGCTGGCCGATCACGTCCGCGCCGTCGATCCGACGCGGCCCGTCACGGCGGCGATCAACGGCGGGCACGATGCGTGGCCCTGGGAGCAGACGGACGTCGTCTTCGCGGCGCTGGATGTGGGCGGCTACAATTACCAGCAGCGTCAGTATCGGCCCGATCACGAACGGGTTCCGCAGCGGGTGATGTACGGCTCGGAATCCACGGCGAAGGAAGCCTTCGAGCATTGGATGGACGTGCAGGATTTGCCCTACGTCATCGGCGATTTCGTCTGGACGTCGCTCGATTACCTGGGCGAGGCCGGGATCGGGCGGACGTTCTTCGAGGATGAGCCGTTCACCTTCCTCGGCAAGTATCCGTGGAACCAGGCCAACTGCGGCGATCTCGACCTCTGCGGCTTCAAGCGCCCGCAATCGTACTACCGCGACGTGCTGTGGGGGAGCGGCGACTCGCTCTACATTGCCGTGCATTACCCCGTCCCCGAAGGCAAAACGCCGAAGACCACCTACTGGGGCTGGCCGGATGTGGATGCGAACTGGACGTGGCCGGGCCGCGAGGGCGAAACCTTCCAGGTGGACGTGTATTCCGCGTGCGAGGAAGTCGAGCTGTCCCTCAACGAGGCGTCGCTCGGTGTGCAACCGACCACGCGAGAACAACGGTTCACGGCGACGTTCACCGTCCCCTACAAGCCCGGCACGCTCAAAGCGGTGGGGTACACCGGTGGGCGACCGGTTGCGGAGCGCGAACTCAGCACCGTCGGCGCGCCAACTGGCATCCGGCTCACGCCCGACCGCGATTGGCTCAAGGCGGAGGCCGGCGACCTCAGCTTTGTCACCGTCGAGGTGGTGGATGCGGAGGGGCGGCTATGCCCGCACGCCGATCACCCGATCTTCTTCACCGTGATGGGCGCAGGGACGTTAGCCGCCGTCGGCAACGGTAACCCCGCCGGCGAGGAAGCCTACCAGGGCAACCAGCGCCGCGCGTATCGCGGGCGGTGTCTGGCGGCGGTGAAGGCGAACGGCGCGCCCGGCGAGATTCGTCTGCGCGCTCAGGCTGATGGGCTTGAGGTTGCGGAGGTCGTCATTCAAGCGGCTGGTTAATCAATTTCGACAGGATTTTCAGGATGTGAAACACGGCATCCCGTCAATCCTGTTAATCCTGTCGAAAAACACTTTCGTAACTACACGTTTTGGATTCGCGACAGCAATTCCCGGAGGTTGCTATATAATGGTCCGCAGCAGTAG